>CBDVAM010000005.1:0-59667 GCA_965371965.1 uncultured Phycisphaerales bacterium | reverse complement strand
AGCGCGAGGAGGTCTCTGGCCCGCCCCATCCCCCCACTTCCTCCCCCGGCTCACACCTTCCACTCGCACCGGGACGTACCATCGGCGATGCCGGATTCTGTCAATGTTCTGCTCATCGGTTCGGGTGGTCGCGAGCACGCCCTGGCCCGGGGTCTCGCGCGATCTTCCGCCCTTGGCACGCTCTGGGTCGCATCAGACAACCCGGGATTGCTCGCCCTGGGCTCTCGGATCGATGTGCCCGTCGATCACAAGCAGCTCTACCGACTGGAGCAGTTCTGCGATCGTGAGAACATCGGGATGATCGTCATCGGCCCCGAGGACCCGCTCGCACAGGGTTTCGCGGACAAGCTGGCAACCCAAACCCGCCTGATCTTCGGCCCAGACAAGGCGGCCGCACAGCTCGAGGCCGACAAGGGTTGGGCCAAGGATCTGATGCGTTCGGCGTCGATTCCCACGGGCGAATCTCGAACATTTAAGAACCCCGAGACCGCGCTGGCGTACGTCCAATCGCGCGAGAATGCCGTCGTGGTCAAGGCATCCGGGCTGGCCAAGGGCAAGGGCGTGATCGTTTGTGACTCCAAGGACCAGGCGATCGACGCGGTCAACCGCATCATGGTCGCACGGGAGTTCGGCGATGCGGGTGAAAAAGTCATCGTTGAAGAGCGTCTCAAGGGCCCCGAGGTGTCTGTCCTGGCACTCGTCGATGGGCGGAACATCATGATCCTGCCCCCGTGCCAGGACCACAAACGCCTCGCCGACGGCGGCACCGGCCCCAACACCGGCGGCATGGGCGCCTATTGCCCCGCCCCTATCGCGACCGACGAGATCATGGAGCGCGTCGAACGCGAGATCCTCGTGCCCACCGTCGATGCCCTCCGGCGCGACGGGATCACCTTTCGCGGCGTGCTGTACGCCGGGCTCATGCTGACCCCGGCGGGGCCGAAGGTCCTGGAGTTCAACGTCCGCTTCGGCGACCCCGAGGCCCAGGTGCTGCTCGCGCGATATCAAGGCGATCTTCTGGACCTCTGCATCGCGACCGCGACCGGCAAGCTCCATGAGGTCGATGTCGCCTGGGATCCACGCCCGGCGTGTTGTGTCGTGCTGGCCAGCAAGGGCTATCCCGAGAACCCAACGACCGGCGTTGTCATCGAGGGGCTGGAAAAGGCCTCGGCGATGGCGGATGTCATCATCGATCACGCGGGCACCAAGTTCGACAAGGAGGGCCGCGTCGTCACCGCCGGCGGGCGGGTGCTGGGGGTCACGGCGCTGGGTGACACCCTCGCCCAGGCGCGCGATCGAGCCTACGAGGCCTGCTCGCACATCCAGTTTGATGGGATGACCTATCGGCGGGATATCGCACAGCAGGCGATCGAGGCGGGCACGTCAACCCTCGGCGTCTGAGTGAGCGTCGCGTTCACCGCCTCAGGGCGCACGCCGAAGCCAGCTCACCAATCGCAGGTGTGCTTCTACCGGGTACATACGCACGACCCCGTCGATCTGTGTTGCCAGTGCGATAGGCTTGCCATCGCGTTCGACCGCGGCGAACCCAACACGACCCAGCGAGGCTCCACTCGAATCTCGCGCCTCCACAAGCGCGAGCTCTACCCAGCCTTCGGGATGATCGAGTTCTATCTGCGACGCCTGCTCACTCGCCAGAACGCCGAGCAGATCATCCAGCGTCTCGCCCGTCGTTGCGGTGGGTGACGCGCCGCGCGCATCGGTCCAGCCCGTGACGTTTCGATTGAATATCTCGGGCGGGCTTCCACGCCGCACGATCTCAAGACGGCGCACATCGGGAATGCTCGCTTCGAGCGTGCGTCTGGAGAGGTAGGCCCGGGCGAACGGCAGGATCGCGTTCATCTCTTCGACCGCGACACTCGCGACGATCGGCCCCAGGAGCACCCTTGATTCGTTGTCGCGGGTCACCTCACGCTGCTCGAGCGCGACGTAGATGCGGGTGTTCTCGAGATCCGTCGTGATTCCGATCGCCGCGCCCGTCAGGATTCGCGTGCCGGGCTCGCCGACGACATCTCGCTCTAGCGCGATGATCGCGCCCGGCTCATCGAGCCCGGTCGCCTCGCTCCCCACCTCTAGTTCATCGTAAAATCTCACGATCCGCATCCGGCGCAGCGCGGTCAGAAGTTCCTGGCAGCGGGCGTCGTCGGCGCGGGCCGCGATCGGCTCGACCAGCGACCAACGCCCGTTGAGTCTCGCCAGGCGAATCGGGTCGAGGTCCTTGGAGCGCAAGTAAACCCGGTCCACGCCTCGATCGAGAAACGCCATCGCCTGGGTCGAGCGCCAGGCCATCAGGCCTCCAACAGTAAACACGTCGCGGACCTGCGTTCCGATCCGCGCGTCGATCTCGGCACCGTCCGGCCCGGTGACCCGCACGGCGGTCTGCCCCCCCACCCTCGACGCCCCAAACTCGATCTGCCAATCGCCCGAAGCCGTCTTCATGGTCAGCGTCGCCTCGGGTTCGTCCATTCCCAAGCCCTGGCTGTCACGCTCGAGATTCTCGATCAGAAGGCGGATCGCCCCGCGGACATTGCCGGCCTCTGCGGGCCATCGACGCTCCTGACCATTTCCGGCGGGCCAGGACAGAATCCAGTCCCCGCCCTCGCGACTCAGTGTTCGCCGCCCACCTGCCGCATCGGTCAGTTCCAGCCCCGTCACGTCGCCGACGCGCACGTCGAAGACCGGACGCGCGTCGATCGTGGACCCACGCAACTCCGGCAGCAGCAGAATGATCGCGATGATCGCCAGCACGCAGGAGATCGCAAGCGAAATCAATACCGCCTTGGGTTTCATGATCCGAGCCTCATCGGCTGGATGGTATCCGCCCGTTCGATCCTTGCTCGAACCGGCTCGCCTCAGGCACCGTGCGCACCGAGCGCGAGCGAGTCGCTCACGCCCAGGGTCGCGTAGATCTCTCGTGTCGCCGTCGAGCGATTCAGCGTGTAGAAGTGAATCCCGGCGACTTCGTGGTCCAGCAGGTCCCGGCACTGCTCGGTCGCCCAGTGGACGCCGACACGCCGAACCGCGTCCTCACGACCCTGCGTTCGATTCACCGCACGCAGCAGCGACGCCGGATACCGGGCTCCCTCGGCCAGCTCGGCCATCTTCCGCATGCCCTTGAACGACGTCACCGGCATGATCCCCGCCAGGATCGGAACGGTGATCCCCGCGAGCTCGCAACGCTCACGGAAGTCATAAAAATCGCGATTCTCGAAGAACATCTGGGTGATGATCACATCCGCCCCGGCGTCCACCTTCGCCTTCAGATAGTCCATCTCCAGCATCCGGTTCGGCGTCTGGGGATGCCCCTCCGGGAACCCGGCGACCGCGACGCCGAATCCACGCCGATCCGGGTGCTCGTTGCTGTCGTTGAACCGCTGGATGAATCGGACAAGATCCGAGGCCTGCTTGAAGCTGCTCGATGACGACGAGCCATCCTGGGGTGCATCGCCCCGAAGGGTCATGATGTTGCTCAGACCGTTTCGCGCGTACCGGCGCAGGATCAGACGGATGTCTTCCTCGTCGTGCCCAACGCAGGTCAGGTGCGGGATCGGATCGATTGCTTCAACTTGACGTAACGCGACCACGAGGTTGTGGGTCCGGTCTCGCGTGGATCCGCCCGCCCCATAGGTCACCGAGACAAACGTCGGGCGCAGCTTGGAAAACTCGCCCATGGACTCGATCAGCTCTTTCGCCGCCCCATCCGACCTCGGCGGGAAGAACTCGAACGAGAACGTCCGCCCTTGGCGAGCGAACATGTCACGCAGATGCATGGGATGGGTCCTTTCCCGCAAATGGCCCGTGGCAACGGATCCATTGTACCGTTCATCCGGATGAATGGAAATGACAATCGGGCCATTTCTCTGATATTCATCGGCAGCGATCCGCCGCGGGGCGCACTATCCCGCCAGAGGTACCGCACAATGCGAAGCCGGCGAGGGCGAACAGATCAACTCCGCGACGCCTGGCGGAGCTACTACGCCGAGCATGGATCGGCGATGGTCGCGTTCTCGCGGGCGTTGGCCGGGGACCTCAGCGAGGACGTGCTGCACGATGTGATTGCGCACGAGGTTTCCAAGGGTCGCCTGCCGCCCGAGCGGCTCGAGTATCTGATGCGAGCGATCCGCAATCGGGTGCTCGCCATCCGCCGTCGTCGTCCTCCGATTGCAATGGTCGAGCCGGCGTGCCAACCGGAGGGTGATTCTGCAGGCACCGATGCGCGCCGGATGCTGGAGTCGCTCGACGAGACCGATCGCGCGATAGTCGTCCTTCGTGTGCAATGCGGGCTGAGCTTTCCGCAGATCGGCGTGGCGCTCGCCTCGCCGGTCGGCACGGTCTCCAGCCGATACACCCGCGCGATCGAGTCTCTGCGATCGCGATTCGAGGAAGAAGGGAGGAGCGATGAACGATCCGTTTGCATCGCGGTTGCGTGAGTCGTTGAGCGAGAGTTCGCAAGAGCCCGCGATCGTCGAGAAGGCGATTGACGCGGGGTTGCGTCGGCGACGGGTCCGTCGATCGACGATTGGCGGCGCGGGCGTTGTCTTTGGTGGATTGGTGTTCCTGAGCCTGGGGGCGCTGTTCAGCGCACCGGTGGCCCAGGATCACACAGCGCCGATCGCTCTCCAACGCGTCGTGCAGCGCGTCGATATTCCCGTATTTTCCAGGCCAATCAGTGCCGCCGATCGAGCGGCAAGCTGGACCATCCTCTCGATAGAAGGAGCGACCACGCCATGATGATTCTCGCAACTCTCACGACCGCCGGCGCGATGCTCATGCATCCGATGCAAGCCCAGCCGGCACCCGAACCAGACACGTCGGTCCAGATCCACCTGACGTGCAGCGTGATCGTAATCAAGGATGCAGATCTGACGCTGGACCGCGAGGTCGCGGAGGATGATGACGGGCGGTCTGTCTTCACGATTCCCGAACTGCGCAGATCCAGCCCGAAGATATTCGCCGAGGCAGTCGTCTTGGATGTCGGCGACGGCACGGTTGTATTCACACCCGGGCAGGCGGGCAATCCTGTCGATGTGTCGGCCTCGCACGGGCGAGCCACGGTGATCTCCCAACCTCGCATCCTCGCGCTCGCCGGGCAGGCGGCGGCCATCAGTGTCGGCACCGAGGTCACAATATTCGAGAATATCAAGACCCCCGATGACGAGGGCTTCTGGCGCATCAAGTTCGGAAAGCGATTCGAGGGGTTTGAGTTGTCATTCATCGGACATGCAATCGACGAGGGCGTCCGGCTTGACCCTCTCACGCTCTCGATCAGCGGAATTTCCGACTATCGAACACCGATATGGGTGGGAGACGGCATGAGCATCGAATCGCCGATCTTCACTGAGCGCAGACTCGAGACCACCCTGACTCTGCCCGCAGATGCACTGGCGATCATCCCGATCAGCCCCATGCCCGACAAGTCCGGCTTTCTGATCGCCGCGATCTCTGCCCGGGCGATTGTCCCCACCGAGCCACAAGAGAAAACGAACTCTCCAGAGAATCCCTGACTCTCACGCCTGGAACCCAAGCCAGCGTCCGACGTAAAACTCTGTTGAGGACCCGCGGCCGGCTCGGTCCGAGAATGGACCGGGTGAGTCGCGGGTTCTCGTCGGCGTTTGGTTGGACTCCCCCTCTGGCCGAGAGAGATTCTTGCCCCCCATGACCCGCCCCTGTCGCAACGCGTTCACGCTCATTGAGTTGCTCGTGGTGATCGCGATCATCGCGGTCCTGATCGCGCTCTTGCTGCCGGCGTTGGGTGCGATGCGAAAGACCGGGCGACAGCTCAGCTGCGCGACCCGGATGCGCCAGGTTGCCATCGCCTGGACGATCTACGCCGATGAAAATAATGACGTCGCCGTCCCGGTCCAGCCCGGCAGATTCGCCGACGAGGACCAGAACGTCTACTTCGTGGGCAACGGCGAGCAGTACCGCCCGCGATGGTTCGTGCTGCTGGGGACGATCGAGGGCCTGCACGCGTTCGCCAACCCAAGCCCCGATCGCGAAGATGAGCACACGATGACCGTGTCCAACCCGGTCTTTTTGTGCCCCAGCGTGGCGCATTGGACCAACACGCGGAACCACGCCTTCGGCTACAACCACCAGTTCCTTGGCAACGCGCGGTTCCGCAACGACGACGAGAGCGCCGGGTTTATCAACCATCCCGTGCGTGCAAGTGCGATCTACGCATCGCAGACGGTGATGGCCGCCGACAGCCTGGGCACCGCCGCGGGCAAGCCCGTGTTCGAGCGGACCGAGTATCTCGCCGACGGCACGCGGGATCCCGGACGGACCGCCGTGGGCGGGCACGGGTACGCGCTGGACCCGCCCCGCCTGACCTCGAACTGCGACTACGCCGACCGCAGGAGCCGGTCTCCCGAGCACCGCTCGGCTCCGGATACCCGCCACCTCAACAAGGCCAATGTCTCGTTCTGCGACGGGCACGTCGAGCCCATGACCCTGGACGAACTCGGGTATGTCACCGGCGAGGGCGGCAGGGTCGAGGCCTGGGGAGACGGCGCGAGCAACGCCCTGTTCAGCGGCGACGCCAGCGACAAAGACCCCCCGTTGCTCTTCAAATGAGCCGGCCGGGTCGGGACGCCAGCACAGCGAATCACGCGGGGCAAGCCACCAATGGCACGCCGGGATAGCGATCGAGGCGAAAATCCCGGATTGAGCCCGATGACGACCGATTCGCGCCTTGCCCGTCCGGGGTCTTGCCCTATACTCTGCGGCTCTCTCGGTTGGCGAGTGGGCTTGGGGCCTGTTTGGGTCGAATGGGTCTGACCACTGCTTCTTGTGTACCTCGGCGGCTCTGAGGCACCGTGCTTCGAGCTTCCTTCCTGAAGCGCCCTTGGGCGTAGGGGATCGGGTGTCTGCCCGATCGACTCCCTCCCGCGCTGGTGTCGCTGCACGCGGAAAGGCCTTTGAGATGGCAGAAAACTCGCTCGTGAAGGAGCTCATCGACGCCGGGATTCACTTCGGCCAGCGATCGAGCAACTGGAACCCCAAGATGCAGCCGTACATCTACGGCAAGCGCAACGGGATCCACATCATCGACATCAAAGAGACCGTCAAGGGTCTGCTGCTGGCGAGAAAGTACCTGACCCAGGTCGTCGCCCAGGGCAAGGACGTCTGCTTCGTCGGTACCAAGCGTCAGGCCAAGAACGTCCTGGACGAGCAGGTGCCGCTGGTGGGGATGCACCGGGTTACCGAGCGTTGGCTGGGCGGAACGCTCACCAACTTCCGCACGATCCGCCAGCGTCTCAAGCGGCTCGAAGAACTCGAGAAGATCGATCAGGAAACCGGCTTTGCCGATTACTCCAAGAAGATGGAGAGCCAGCTTCGGCGCGAACTCCGCAAGATCTTCCGCAACCTCGACGGCATCCGCAACATGGACAAGCTGCCCGGCGCGGTCGTCATCATCGACGTGCGGCGCGAGCTGACCTCGATTCGAGAGGCACGCAAGCTGGGCATCCCGACCATCTGTCTGATCGATACTGACGCCGACCCGGCACTCGCCGACATTCCCATCCCCGGCAACGACGACAGCATGCGATCAATCGATGTCATCGTGCGAGAGTTGTGCAAGGCGGTTTCCGAGGGCAAGCAGCAGCGTCAGGTGACCGCCGGTGATAGCAAGCCCGAGGAGGCTCCGGCGAGCGATGACGCGCCGCGCCGCAGCCGGCGGGCTCAGTTCCGCGCCAGCGACGAGGGCGGCTCCGCGCCGACCGACGAGAAGCCGGCCGCCGCCGCGGGCAGGACCGTGGCCCCGGCGGAGTCCTGAACACTTTCAATCCAGAAACCACTCACGAGATAGGGAGACCATGACCATGGCGGATATCGGCGCCAAGGACGTGATGAAGCTTCGCAACCAGACCGGCCTGGCGATGATGGCGTGCAAGAAGGCGCTGATCGCGGCCGATGGCGACTTCGAGAAGGCTGAGGACATCCTCCGCAAGGAGATGAAGGGCAAGATGGACGCACGCTCCGACCGCCTCGCCGGCGAGGGTGCGATCGCAATACTGATCGAGCCGGGCAGCGGCGCGGCGATGGTCGAGCTGCGGGCCGAGACCGATTTTTCCGCCAAGAACGAGACGTTCCGCGAGGCGGCTACCAAGATCGCGAAGATGGCCCTTGCCGCCGATGATGGGGAAGTCGCCCCGACTGCCGATATGGGCGCGCTCGTCGATGACCTTCGCGCTTCTACCGGCGAGAATATTTCTATCGCGCGCATCCTCAAGATCGCCGGCGACGACCAGAGCACGTTCGGCTCCTATGTCCATCACGACCACAAGACCGGCGTGGTGATCGAGGTCAATGGCGACGCCAGCGACGAGACGCTCCGCCAGGTGTGCATGCACATCACCGCGGCTGTCCCCAACCCGATGGGCATCACACCCGACGATATCCCCAGCGAGATTGTCGAGAAGGAACGCAAGTTTCGGATTTCCCAGGCGGTCGAATCCGGCAAGCCCCAGGAGATCGCCGAGAGGATGGTCGAGGGCGGCATGCGCAAGTTCTTCGGCGACGTCGCGCTGCTCGAGCAGGATTACGTGATCGACCCGTCCAAGAAGATCAAGGACGTGCTCCCCAACGCGACCGTCAAGAGCTTCCACCGCTGGGCGGTCGGCGAGACCGGCACCGAGTAGATCCAACCCAAAGCGAGAAGGCATGAACACCACGCCCCGCCCGGGCGAGCGATATCTCGTTCGCAAGAAGTTCATCAACTTCACGGGAGCCACGTTCCGCATCTACGGCGAGGGCGGCGAGCTCGTCGCGTTCTGTCGCCAGAAGGCGTTCAAGCTCAAGGAAGACATCCGGGTCTACACCGATGAGAAGCGAGAGAACGAGCTGCTGTCGCTCAAGGCGCGCAGCATCCTCGACTTCGGCGCGACCTACGACGTGGATCTGCCAACCGGCGAGCGCCTCGGGTCGTTCCGGCGCAAGGGCATGAAGTCCACGTTCATCCGCGACGAGTGGATGGTCTTCGACGAGAACGAGACGCAGATCGGACTGATGCAAGAGCAGGGCAAGCTGGCCTTCGCACGCCACTGGATCGAGATCATCGCGACGCTCGTTCCACAGAAGTTCCAGCTCTCGCTCAGCGACGCCACACCCATCGCCAGCTACCACCAGCACTTCAATCCGTTCTTTCTCAATCTCGGCGTCGAGGTCCAGACCGAGGACGAGCGACTGGACGATCTGATGATTCTCGCCGGGGCGTGTTTGCTGGGTGCGATCGAGGGTCGTCAGCGCGGCTGATCCCTCGGGCGAGTGATCCCAGGACGCCACAATGCGAGGCGTAGGCTCCTGTCCACCTCGCTTGCCGCACCCACTGTTTGCCCGTACGGTATCTTTGAGGGCGAATCCGTCGCGCCATTCTCGGGCGACGCCGATGCATTCGCAAGGGGATGGCCGTGAAGAACACACACGAGACGAGACTCGATCGAAGAACCGCGCTCCAGGTCGGCGGCGTCGCCGGCCTGATGGGGCTGGGAGCAGGGGCGTACGCCGGCCCGGCGTGGGGCCTGCGTTTCCAGGACGTGGGCTATGACAACCAGAGCGGCAAGTACGTCCTGCCGCCATTGCCCTATGGCTACGACGCGCTGGAGCCGCACATCGACGAGCAGACGATGCGGATTCACCACGACCGCCACCACCAGGGGTATGTCAACAAGCTCAACGGGGCGATCGAGGCATTGGCCAAGTTCCGTGCGGGCGAGGTCGACGCGGGGCTCATCGATCACTGGTCGCACGAGCTGAGCTTCAACGGCGGCGGGCACGTCAACCACACGTTGTTCTGGCTCGCCATGGCCCCGCCCGACCAGGGGGGCGGGGGCGAGCCCACCGGCACGCTCGAACAGGCCATCAACCGCGACTTCGGCTCGTTCGAGGCCTTCTCAACCCAGTTCAAGGCGGCGGCAGGGTCGGTCAAGGGCTCGGGCTGGGGCTGGCTCTGCTATGAGCCGATCTCGGGCCAGCTCGTGGTAACGCACATGCACAACCAGGAGAGCGGGCTTTTCGGCGGGCTGGTGCCGCTCCTGGGCGTGGACGTGTGGGAGCACGCGTACTACCTGAAGTACCAGAATCGGCGGGGGGACTACCTGAGTGCGTTCATGAACGTGATCCACTGGGCGGAGATCCAGCGTCGATTCGACGCCGCGGTCGCCTGATTCTGATGAAATCTTTCGGTAGCAAATATCCGCAGTTATCCCGCGTGACGCTTCGTGGGGGGCGATCTTTGATCGACCCATAAGATTTTGTCCGCATAATCCTTGCATCCGGCAGAATCGGGCGCATGTTGAGAGGGTCTTGTCTCTCTCCTCCTATGGACTCGATTACGGACGGGCACGAACGTAGTCGGGTATGACCAAGAGCCTCACGCGAACGCGTGGGGCTCTTTGTCCATGGCCAGAGGTTTTACATGGCCAGAGGACCAGATCTTCAGATGGCCAAATCGGAGGGCAGGAGTCCCTTGGGCATTTGGCAATCTGGCCATTTGGCGCTTTGGCCATTTGGCTCTTTGGGCGTCCTTCGCTCTACTCGACTTCCCAGCACGCAACGTCGTGTCCCGAGGACTTCGCCTCCAGCGGCGGCATCTCCTTGCGGCAGCGGTCCTGGACCACCGGGCATCGCGTCTGGAACGGGCAACCCGTGGGAGGATTGAACGGGCTGGGCACGTCGCCCTCGAGCACCGTCAGCGGACGCCGGTCGTCGGGATCGTCGATGGGGTTGGCCCCGAGCAGGGCCTTGGTGTACGGATGCAGGGCACGCTCGTGGACCCCGTCGCAATCCAGTCGCTCGACGATGTGCCCGAGGTACATCACCACCACGCGATCGCAGAAGTGCTCGATGACCTTGAGGTCGTGGCTGATGAACATCATCGTGAGCCCGAACTGGTCCTTCAGGTCGCTCATCTGGTTGAGCACCTGCGCCTGGATCGAGACGTCCAGAGCGCTGACCGGCTCGTCGGCGACGATGAACTCGGGCTTGACGCTCAGGGCTCGGGCGATCCCGATCCGCTGGCGCTGCCCGCCGGAAAACTCGTGGGGGTACTTGCCGATGGAGTCGGCCCGCAGTCCGACGTTCTTGGCCAGCCCGATGATGTAGTCCTCGACCTCGGATTTCTCGACGATGCCGTGGAAGAGGATGGCCTCCTTGAGCATCGCCCGGACGGTCTGACGCGGGTTGAGCGACGAGTAGGGATCCTGGAAGATGATCTGCATCTTGCGCCGGATGGGCATCATGTCGCCATGATCGAGCGCGGTGATCTCGGTGCCGTCGAACCAGATGTCGCCGCTGGTGGCCTCGAGCAGCCTGATGACGATCTTGCCGAGGGTCGACTTGCCGCAGCCGGATTCGCCGACAACGCCGAGGATCTCGCCGCGTTCGATCTCAAGGCTGACGCCGTTGACCGCGTGGACGTGTCCGGTGACGCGATTGAGCAGCCCGCCGCGGACGGGGAAGTGCTTGACGGCGTTCTTGACCTCGAGCAGAGCCATCAGATGCTCTCCCCGTTGGATGTGCCTTGGGCGTTGCGTGGTTGGTCGTCTGCGCCCGGTGCGTGAACTCGCCCGCCCACCTGTAGCGGCGTGAGCGGGTAATGGCATCGCGCGGGATGGGTCGCATCGCCATGCGCGGTCAGTTCCGGCTCGACATCGACGCAATGCTTGCGTTCGGCGTCGGTGCGCGTCAGGCGATGGGCGCAGCGATCCTGGAACCGGCAGCCCTCGGGCAACTCGAAGAGGCTGGGAACGATGCCCTCGATCGCCGGCAGGCGTCCGCCCTTGTCCTTGCGCCCGGCCTTGGGTATCGACGCGAGCAATGCCCGCGTGTAGGGGTGGCGCGAGTTGTGGAAGATCTCGCCGACCGTCCCATGCTCGATGACGCGCCCGGCGTACATGACCATGACGTGATCGCAGACCTGGGCGACGACGCCGAGATCGTGGGTGATCAGGATGATGGCGGTGCCGGTCTTCTCCTTGAGCGAGTTCATCAGGTCGAGGATCTGGGCCTGGATGGTGACGTCCAGGGCGGTGGTGGGCTCATCGGCGATGAGAATCGCCGGCTCGCAAGCCAGGGCCATGGCGATCATGACTCTCTGACGCATCCCGCCGGAGAGTTGGTGGGGATACTCGCGGACGCGTTTTTCCGGGTTTGGAATCTCGACGAGGCGGAGCATGTCGATCACGCGATCGCGTCGCTCTGACCTGCCCAGCTTGGTGTGATACTTGAGTGTCTCCTCGAGCTGCCAGCCGACTCTGAAGACCGGATTGAGGCTGGTCATGGGTTCCTGGAAGATCATGGCGATCTGCTCGCCGCGGATCTTGCGCATCTCAGACTCGCTGGCGCGTGCGAGGTTCTCGCCCTTGAACATGACCTCGCTCTTGGAATCGATGATCGAGAGATGCTCGGGGAGCAATCGCATGATCGACTTGCTGGTGACGGTCTTGCCGCAGCCGGACTCGCCGACGATGCCGAGGGTCTGACCGGGGAAGACATCGAAGTTGACGTCGTCCACTGCGGTAACGATGCCGGCGTCGGTCCGAAACCGGGTCGTCAGGTGACGGACCTTTAGGATGGGCTCGCGCTGTTCGCTCATATGGGGGCGATATCTCTCGGTGAAGTGCTCATCCCTGGTGCTTGGGGTCGAATGCGTCCTGGAGCGCATCGGAGACAATGTTGAACGCCAGGACCAGCACGAACATGAAGAACGTTGCAGAGCCGATCTGCCAAAAGAAGTCGGTCGGAACTTCCGATCTGCTCTGTGAGATCATGATGCCCCAACTCGGCGTGGGCGGCGTTACACCCAGTCCGAGATAGGTCAGAATGACCTCCCCCTTGATCGCCCCAACGAACAGGAGCGAGAAGTTGATGAACGCCAGGTGCAGAGTGTTCGGGATGATGTGCTTGAGCAGGATGCCGAACCGCCCATAGCCCATCGCGGTCGCCGCCTGGATGTACTCGAGTTCAATAATTTTCATAGTTTCGCCACGGACGACGCGGCATGGTCCGATCCAGTAGGTCACGCAGAATGCGACGTAGAGGGGGATGAGCGTTCCCGCGACCAGGCTATCGGTGAACATGAACGCGAGGACGACAAGAAGCACGAGCGACGGAATCGATGTGAACAGAGAGAAGAGCCAGTTGACAGCGTGATCGACGCGCCCGCCGAAGAACGCCGCCGCGGCACCGAGCAGACTGCCGAAGACCACCGAGATCAGACCGACGATGAAACCGACTTGCATCGCGATCTTGCTCCCGTAGAGCGATCGGATGAGGATGGATCGTCCTTGGCGGTCGGTTCCGAGCATGAGCTTGAATCGGTAGATCAGGCCATCGAGCCCGCTGGGCAATGGGAACAACTCTCCTAGGAGCTCGCCCGTGCGATCAATATCGGTGACAATGCCCTTTGGGAGTGCGACGAGTAAGTCGTGGGCGGCATCCCGCAACGGTTCGACCAGCCCGCCATGGTCATAGGACACCAGAATATCGCCCTCGGCCTCGAAGACCAGGTCGGCGGCGTCAAACACGCCCATCGCGTCCGCCGACGCAAGCCCATCGTCATACTGCCCGGCGATCCCGTTCTGGTACTCCTCAAGCTTGAGGCTGAGATCCTCAAGCGTGAGACTGAGCTCCTCCTTGAGGAGATCTTGCAGCGCCGACGGATCATCGGAACTCAGCGCGCGGGTGACGTCATCCAGAGGCAACTGGCTCTTGCCGACGAGGAGAAGCAGCGTGTCATGTTCTCCCTCGACATCGGCGGTGAGCATCTCCCTGGCCCGCTCAACCCTGCCGATCGCGCGTGCGACGGCCTCGACCAGGCCCATGCGGAACGTGATCGCCTCGCTCGACACCGAGGCTTCGAGGATCTGATCGTAGATTGACCGCAGATCTTCGAGGGGCAGGTCCGCAAAGCCTCGCTCGCCGAACGCCGGGGCGCCCAGCAAGTCCTCGGCCGATGTCTCTCCCTGGGGATCCAGATTACCTATCTGAAGAAACGTCGGCGTTGCGACGACGGTGAGCATGTAGTTGTAGTGCTGCGCGCGAAGGTCAGGCCTCGAGCGGATGCCGAATCCCGGAAGATGCGGAGCGCCCACGCGATCCGCCGTGCGCTCGCGCAAGAAGAGGCCGAGGATCGGTCGGTTGTCCAGGCTCCATGTGCCTTGCCACCGTCCAAGGTCGTGGATCGTATTGGTTCCGGCGATCCACATCGCCAGGAGGACATATGCGGCGATCACGCCCATCGCGCCCATGGCCATGCGACTGCGGACGAACTTGCGCGCCCCTCGCGATCTGGCGAGCTTGCGGATCATGTGAGCCTCACTCGCGGATCAACCAGTGCGTAGAGCACATCGGTCAGAATGACCGTGAGTATGACCACGCCGGCGAAGAATGCAACGGTCGCCTGCACGATGGGAAAATCCTTCGAGTTGATCGCGGTGATCATGGTTCGGCCCATGCCGGGAATTCCGAAATACATCTCGACGAGGATCGATCCGGTGATCAGAAACGGCAGCGTGATCATCACCCGGGTGATGATAGGGATCATCGCATTCTTGAGCATGTGAACGAACATGATCTTCTTCGCGGTCGCACCCTTGGCGCGGGCCGTGGTGATGTAGTCTCGCCCCGATTCCTCGACCATGACGGCCCGGTAGAAACGGGTGTCATAGCCCATCGCGACGATCACGCCGATAAGCACGGGGAGCATGCAGTACTTGACCCAGTTCCCCGGCGAAAACAGCCAATCCCGGGGGTTCCACCAGACGGGCGAGTCGCCCGCGCCGCTCGAATCGCGGATCCCCATCACGTCCTCATACCCATGGATTTCGAACAGCTTGATACCCAAATCCTCGCTGAGCACGAAGGCGCCGAAGTACTGCCCGATGATGATGTACACAAGGTAGCTGATGCTCATGCCGAGCACCGCGAGAATCATCAGCGAGCGATCAAGCCAGCGCCCCCGCTGGAACGAGCAGACAAGCCCGATGCCGATCGAGATCGTCGCGGTGATGACCAGCGACGGCACGGTGATGAAGAGGGTCGGTGGAATCGCGCTGGCGATGAGCTCTCCGACGGGCTTCTTAATCTCCCAGCTCCTCTCGGAGAGATCCAGCGTCACGATGCTCCAGATAAACGTTGCGTATTGGCTCGTCGTCAGGCTCTTGAGAAAGCCGCCGACCGACCACGGGTCGTTGGTCACGCGCACCGCGTCGTCCGCGTTGTCGACGATCAGCGTCTCGCCCTGGCCACCGATCGGAACGAGGCGGATGGCGTCGGCGATGGGTGAGCCACTGGCCTCGTCCACGAGACGAATAGTGAAGTCGCCCGTCAGCAACTCGCGCGTCGCGATCTCCTGCCAACCGACCCCTTGGTCATCCACCGGGCCCGCGAGCTTGGTCTGGTCAAGGACCGCCCTGGCGACGAACCGGCTCTCTTGCTCCTCCCGCGAGAGCTTGGGCTCCTGCTCGGCTTCGAGCGCTGCCTTGACCTCGCCCTCAATCTCGCCCTGTCGCTCGGGCGTGTGCGCCTCGCGGACGGTGACAAACACCGACTGGGCATCGCCCACAGAAACCCACTGCTCGTCCGATCCATCCTTCAGACGGGCCGGCCACGTCATCTCGATGCGGTATTGACCCGGCGTGACGCTTCCACGCCACTCGACCCGGGTGCGTCCATCCCAGGGTCGCTTTGTCAGAAAGTCCCCGTGGTATCCGCCGGCGTTGGTGACCCAGCGCCTTCCGCCGAATCGGATGTCGGCGATGAGCGGGTCATCGAGCCCGAACTCCTTGGTGATCTGACGCTGTTCCTCGAAGCTCGCGTTCTTGCCGAGGTAGGCGGTGGTCGGATCGTTCACGCGCAGCATGACCATCACGAGAAAGATGATCCCGAGGTACACGGGGATGAAATAGACGATGCGCCGGATGACGTACGTCCACATCTTGCTCGCTGCGCCTCCGCCTGAGAGAAGTTCCTGAAGGCGACCTTAGCCCGGACGCTTCGAGTCGTCCACGTCCAGATACTTGTACCAAGAGTAGTATCGCTCCGTGGGCTTGAAGTTGAGCACCCACGGATTGCTCAAGTAGTGACGCTCGCGGGCCATGGAGCCGATGTACGGCACGTCCTCGAGGATCATGTCACGCATCCGCTCGTACATCGCGGTTCGCTCGTCACCGGGCACCATGGTGCGGATCGTCATGTACATCTCGTCGTAGTCGTCGCGCTGATAGTTGAAGTGGTTCGATCCCGGGCTCACGTTGGGGCTGTAGAAGAGCGCGAGGTTGTTCTCCCCGTCCGGATAGTCGCTGCTCCAGGCGAAGCTGAACATCTGAGCTTTCTTCTTGTTGACGAACTCGATCAGGGTCGAGAAATCGACGAGTTGCACGTCGATGCTGACGCCGATCCGCTCCAACTGACGCTGAAAAAGCTCGGCCTGCTCGGGGCTGTTGCCCCCGCGGTTCGAGTAGTACTTGATCGGCGCAAGCCCCTCGCCGTTCGGATAGCCCGCCTCGGCGAGCTTCTGGCGAGCGAGTTCAAGATCCGGGCCGTGATACGCCGCGGGCGTGCGTCCGTCCTCCGGATAGCCGTCGAGCCCCGGCGGGATAGGCCCATCGTAGACGATATTCTTGCCGGAATAGAACGTCTGGTTGAACTCCTCAAGATCGATCGCAAGGCTGATGGCCTGGCGAAGGGCCTTGCGTTCGTTGCCGTAGCCGCCGACGACATCATCCTCCATATTGAAGCCTCGGAAGATGAAATCCAGGAGCATGTTGGCGTGCCCCCGCCGACCCTCTTGGGCATACTCCGGCTTGAGTTGCTTGGTCCGCTTGTCGAAGGCCTGGGCAAAGAACTCGTCGGGCACCTCGGTGTAGGCGATATTCTGAGCCCGAAAATCCAGCCACATCGGATTGTCCTCGACGTACATCGTGAACTCGATGCGATCGACGAACGGCACGGTCTGGCCTGCCGGACGGTGCAGGCGCTGAGCCCTGTCCTCTCGGCTCCACTCGGCGCGATCCGGGTAGGTCACGCTGTGGTAGTATGGGTTGCGGTTGACGTACAGATGGCTCTTGCTCACCCAGTCGTCATAGTAGAAAGGACCGGTGCCGACAGGCATGCTGGAAAAATCATCTCCGAACGCCTCTACGGCTTCTCGGGCAACGACGGACGTCTGGAACATCGTGAGAGTCCAGAGGAACCGGGTCACGGGCTCCTGCAACACAATCTCGAACTCGTAGTCCGAGAGCTTGCGAAAGCCGGAAACCGGCGCGTCGTAATCGAACGTCGGCTTGGCGTTCTGCTCGTCGGCGTAGTCGTCCAGGCCCTCGATCGTGTCTTCGAGCAGCCACTCGTTCTTCAGCCCGTTGGCCTTGTCCAAGATCCGCTTGATGCTGTAGAAGACATCGTCGGTGACCACCTCGCGGGTCTCTTTGCCATCAAAGATCGCACCGTGGGGGCTGTAGAACAGCACGCCCTGCTTGAGGCGGAACTGCCAGGTCTTGCCGCCGTCGGGAGTCGTGGGAATCTCCTCAAGCAGCAGCGGCTCATACTTGAGCGGGTCGCTGTACTTGTTGCTCAGCAGCGTCTCATAGATCTGCACGCACGCCATGTTGTCGTACGTCGTTGAGCCCTCGACAGGGTCCAGGCTCTTGGGGCCGTCGGTCCGGATCGGCAGCTGCAGCACCTTCTGGGCAAGCACGGGACCGGCGAGCAGTGTGCAAACGACCCCTGCGGCCATCAACGAGCGTCCAATCCGTCCCATGTCGATCCTCCTGTCGGCTGCCTGCGATCTTCGCCGAAACCCGTCGCCCGGCTCGGGCCTGGGCGGGGTCTCGCCGGTCCGCGATGGTAGCGGCCACCGCCGCTCCGCGCCATACGGTGCCCAATCTCCGACTCCGCCGAGCCTCTGGGGATCATACAGCCCATGAAACCCCTGGTTTCGGATCGACGTAGGCGTTTTTCGCGCAGCCGCCGATCCTCGCGGGCTGGTATCGTGGACGCATGCGAAACCAGACACTCAGCGTTGCCGCTCTCGGTGCGATCCTCGTCGGGGGATGTGCGACCCAGGACCAAGGCCCGACCATCAGCCATGTGGTCCTCATCGCTCTGGAGGACAAGTCCCAGGCCGAGGAGTTGCTGGGCGAATGCAATCGCCTGCTGGCGCCGATCCCGAGCGTCAGAGCGTTCGCCGCCGGCCCGCCGATCGATACTGGGCGCGACACCGTCCTGGCGGACTACGACGTTGGGATCGTGATCGGGTTCGATTCAGCCGAGGGATACCGCGAGTATGTCGAGCACCCCAGCCACGTCGAACTCGTGGACACCTGGGGTCCACGATTCACTTCCATCCGCGTGTTTGACATCCACGACGAGGGGCAGGACGAGCGATAGACACGGGCTGTACGCCAAGTGAGCGACGCGCGTGTGGACGGAGCGGTTGTCCACCGGGTTTACACACCCTGACAGATTCTTGGCTCGTGCGCGAGGCAGTCGCGGGCACGGTATCCTGAGGGCACATGACAACGATCACCACGCCGGCACGGACGCCAGCGCCGACGACGGAGCCCCTCTCCTTCGGCGGATGCGACTACCTGGGCCTCTCCAAGAGGCCCGAGGTGATCGAAGCGCTGCGATCGCACGCACTGGAACACGGCGTCAGCTCATCTGCCTCACGCTCGACCACCGGCAATCGCCCGGCTCACAAGAGCCTGGAACACACGATCTGCGGCTTTGTGCGCTCGCCGTCGGCCGTCCTGCTGCCCGAGGGCTATCTCGCCAATCTCGCTCTCTGCCAGGCGCTCTCGACAACACACCCGATAGCGGTGATCGACGAGCGAGCCCATGCCAGCCTCCACGACGCCGCGGGCTCGCCGGGCATGCGCGTGAGCACTTTTTCACATTTGGACCCACGCTCGGCACGCGAGATGATCCATGCTTCGAGCGACCCGGTGGCGGTCATGACCGATGGCGTCTTCGCCGCCGACGGTGCGGTTGCACCGTCGCGTGAGCTCCTCGAAGCTCTCCGCCCGGAGGATTGCCTGGTGCTCGACGAATGCCACGCCCTGGGCGTGCTGGGCGACGCGGGGCGGGGCTCGTGCGAGCATTGGGCTCTGGACGACCCGAGGATCATTCTGACCAGCACGCTGGCCAAGGGGATCGGGTGCTACGGCGGGTTCGTTGCGGGGCCTCCAGAAATCGTCTCACGCATCAGAGCCTCGAGTTCGGCGTATATCTGCACCACGCCCGTGCCGCCGGCGCTCGCCGCGGCTGGCGAGCGGGCTTTGCGCCTCGTGCTTGAGGAGCCGTCGCTTGTGGCACGAGTCCGGGCGAACGCGACCTTGTTGGGCAGGGGGCTTGATCGCATCGGGCTCGTGCCCGCACAGTCCATACCCACGCCGACGTTCGCCTTTGCCTTGGATGATCGGCGGATAGATGTGCTCCAAGAGCGGCTGCGTGCGGACGGGTTTCTGGTCCCACTCATCCGGTATCCGGGCGGGCCCGCGTCTCGCTATTTTCGGGTCTCGGTCACGGCGTTGCACACGCCGAGCCAGATCGATCGACTTATCGAGTGCATCGCTCAGTCCATGCGACAGACGATCTGAGACCTGACCTATACGGGCATCGCGAGGAGGCCGGCGGCTTCCAGCAGCGGCTTCCAACGCCGAGCCTCGATCGCGCCCGATTCACCGCCCCCCCACCACCAGCAGGTCTCGACGGCGACGCCGAGGTCTGCGGCAAGCTCGGAGAGCTGGCGGTCGGTCAGATCTATCAGTGGCACCTCGATGTGGATGTCCGCGGTCGAGGGGTCGCTCGCATCGAGTGACGCCAGGCGGGCACACATGAGGGCGCGATCCATGCGGGTGGAGATTGCGTCCAGATCGGGCCAATCATTGGGCTCGGACCCGCCGGGATGGATGGCCCAGATCACCGTCGGCACGCCCGTGTCGATCGCGTGGGCCGACGCGTCGAGCAGCATCCGCGTCTCGCGCTGCCCCGGCGACAGGTCCACCGATTGGACGCCGGCGTCTCCATGGGAAAGCCCCAGCAGGGTCGATACAGCCCGGACCGAGTTTCGTCGGATGTCGTCGGTGTCGTCGCCGGTGGGGACGAACCATGCGATCGCCGTGGTAGGCTCGCCTCGGGTCTCGCCCCGCTTTGCCGCCAAGGTGCAGGCGACGAGGCTCGGGAGTCCGCCGTCGCAGATAATCAGTTCAACGCCGTCCTGGCTCATAGGGTCCATGGTACCGACCAGAGGCGATTCCCGCGCCGACCGACACGATGCTGAGATGAGGGGCGAAACACGCTGAAGGAGCCGCCAAGTGGAGCAGTCCATCCAAGAGGTTGCCAACAGGCTGTCAGAGGCCAGGTCGGTCGTGGTCGTGACCGGTGCCGGCGTGAGCGCCGAGAGCAAGATCCCCACATTTCGTGACGCGATGGACGGGCTTTGGAAGAGCTTTGACCCCATGAAGCTCGCCACGCCCGAGGCGTTCGCGGACGATCCCGAGACCGTGACCCGCTGGTATGACTTCCGGCGGGCCAAGTGTCTGGACGCGATCCCCAACCCAGGGCATCTCGCCTTGGCGCGGATGCAGGACGAGATCGAATCTCGCGGCGGGTCGTTCACGCTGCTCACCCAGAACGTCGATCGGCTGCATCAGCGGGCGGGCAGCCGCGATGTCGTCGAGCTGCACGGTTCGATCATGGTGTGGCGGTGTGCCGAGACCGGCAGGCGGTACGAGGACCTGCCGGCGGAGTTTGAGACCTACCCGCCGAGGACGCCCGAAGGCACGCTGATGCGACCGGACGTGGTGTGGTTCGGCGAGGCGTTGCCCGAGGCGGCGCTGGAGCGGGCGTTCGAGGCGTCGGCGGCGTGCGAACTGTTCTTCTCGGTGGGGACCAGCGCGGTGGTGTATCCGGCGGCGGGTTTCGTGGACGTTGCGCGCCAGGGCGGGGCGAGGACGGTCGAGGTGAACCGGGATGAGACGCCGATCAGCACGGGCGTTGATTGGTCGCTGCGTGGGGCATCGGGGGATATCTTGCCACGGATCGTTGGAGCGGCGTTTCGCTCCGCCCACGGACCCTGACTCTGGAAGACGCGAGTTGGCCGACGGCTTACCGACCGGCGGGCGGTCATGTGACGGTGAACTGGAAGTCCCCGGTCGTACCCAGTCCGTCGATCACGACAAAGAACTGGAACCCCACGAGCCTGACGACGAAGAAATCCTCGAAGCTATCCGGGCCCACATCGAAGAGGTTGAGCAGCAGTCCGCTCGCGTCGTAGATGCTCACGCGAGCCGAGAGCGTGGAGAAGGTCTGGAGGCCGAACGTCGTGATGATAAAATCGGCGGTCGCCGAGAACAAGATCCGCTCGCCGACATCGGAGATCGTGCCGTCGAAGGGCACGTCGTGGGTCAGTTCGATCGCGTCGGCAATGGAGAGCCCGTCGATCTCGCCCTCGGGCCCGGTGACGCTGAGCGTCGTCTGGCCGTTCAGGCCGTCGCCGAGCGCCGCGTCGAAGGACACGATGAAGGCGCCCGGGGCGCTGAGCGTGAGTTGGAACTGGTCGGGGCCGCCGTCGGCATCGGCGTTGATGGCCCGCGTCAACTCGAAACCGGTGTCGTCGTACACCGTGACGCGTCCGACAAACCCTGCTTCCACCGACAGATCAAAGACGCCCGACGTGTTGGCGATGAATCGAACCAACTCGGGTTGATCGGGGCTGAGATCGACTGCTGCGGCGGCCCTGTTCTCGTTGTTCAACGCGACTGTCGTGATGCTGGCGACACTCACGCCGTCGATATTCAGGACGCCATCATTCTCCGTCGTCAGCACATAGAGCAGCTCCGGCAGCAGGGTGGTGGTCAGGGTCTCGGTCTGTGCCCGACCATGCTCGTCGGTGTCCAAGAGCAGGTTGCCGTCGGAATCGTACAGGGCGAGCACGCCGTTGGATTCTGACGTGGAATCGAGTTGAACGAGCAGCTCGCCGGCCTCTTGGGCCGTCAGTGCGTACAGCTCGCTACCGGTCGCCACATCGTGAACGAGCGTGTCGTTCGAGAGGACCTCCGGCTTGACGACATTGAAGACCTGGTTCGTGCCGGCGATTCTCCAGACCAATCCGGAGGGGCCGGTCGCCTCGAAATACTCCAGGCGGATGTGATGGAAACCGACGTCCAGATTGATATCGCCCGAGACGGTCGTCATCCCGTGAATCCCGTCGTTGTCGACGACGAGTGTGCCATCGACAAAGAGCCTCGATCCATCGTTGGATTCGGTCGAGAACTGCCAGTTGGTCAACAGGTCGATCTCGATCATCCCCTCGATGACCAATCCGAAGTTGTCGCTCAGTCCGATGCCGAAGACGTCCCCCTCGCCCTGGGCGAAGTTGACGTTGTCGAGGGTAATCCTGGAGGTCGGCGACAACTGCTCGAAGTCGGGCAGTTGCGTCACTGGGTTCTGTGAGAGGTCGTAGGCGGTCAGCCGCAGTCCCTCGCTCGCGGCGACGCGCAGTCCCGCGGGCGTGCTCACGATATCCAAGGGCACGGCCTGCTCGACCGGAACTCCCCCGATCACGATCGCGGGCGGATCCCCCGCCGGCGCCCTCACGCGCAGACGGAAGTCGCCCTCGACGTCGTCTCCCCAGACCCCCGAGATCAGGATGAAGTACTGCTCGCCCTGGACGACATCGATCCGGGCTTCCTCGCGTTCGCCCGGGCCGCGCTTGTTCTTGATCCGCAGGAGCTCGCCCGCCGAGTCAGCGACGATCATGCGGGCGTCCAGCGAGGTCGTAAACCCGCCGGCGCTGGTGCGGGTGATGATGCCGACCGAGCCGTTGTCGCGGGCGATGAAAGCGAACGCGCGTGTGTGGGTCTGGCCCGCGATGGTCGATTCCAGGAGTGCGACCGTGCCGTCCCCGTTGTCGAACAGGCTGTCGATGCGCTGAGCTGCGGCACGCACGGAATCGGGAATTGGTCCCGGCTCGGTCCTGACCCGAAGGCGATAGTCGCCCGTCTCACCCCCCACACCTCCGCCGACCTGGACGAAGAAGACGTCGCCCCGCGCGGCAGGAAACTGTCCAATCTCGCGTTCACCCGGGCCGGTCGCATCCTTGTCGCGGATGACATCTCCATTGGAATCGAAGATGGTCAGTACACCGTTGAGTCCCGAGCCGTTGAGATCGCGCAACACGAGGCGCTGGTTGCCGGACTCTCGCGCGGTGAACGAGTAGGTATCGCATTCACCGATCTCACCGACCGCAGCGCGAACGACCGTGACGCCCTGGCGGTTGAACTCGCCGTCGAGAGAGATGGCACCGCCGAAATCGGGCGTGCTCAGGAGGATTCGAGATTCGAGTTGCTCGACTTCGAAACGTCCGCCTGCGTGGGCAACTGTGTGTTGCATTGGTACACCTCAACTGGCCAGAGATTCGTCGTGGAGAGGGTTGTCAAACCACTCTGGGGCTGCTCGCTCGATCAGAATACCCGCTCTTGGTCGTGCAGGGGTCGCAACGGAGCATTGGATATCGAGGATCTATACGTCCGTTAGGGCTCGGGTTGTTCCCGTTTCATCGCATCGAACGGGAGGGGAATGGGCTGTTTCGTCTGCTTGTCCTTCGACATCGAGGCCCCAGACTCGCGGAGACGCCGGTCCAGTTCGCCCACGAGGCGTCGCAGCACGAGGACCTGGGTTCGGGCGAGATCGTTCGATTCGCCGATATCGTCGTCGAGATTGTACAACTCGAATCGCGTCTCGGCGTGGAAATAGAGGATCTTCCACGGGCCGATGCGGAGGGCGCTGAAGGGGTCGATTCCCGGACCATTCGGTCCCCACTCGTGCGGCATGTGCCAGAGGAGCGGGCGATTGGCGAGATCGGTCGGCTCACCCTGGAGCAGGGGCGTCAGGTCGCGTCCGTCGACCTGCGACAGGTGATCCTCGGGTACCGCCACATCGGCAATCGCCAGAAACGTCGGAAACAGATCATGGCTGATGGTCGGGGTGTCTGTGATGCTGTCGGCGGCGACGACGCCGGGCCAGCGAACGATCATGGGCACGCGGATGCCGCCCTCGTACGCCGAGCCCTTGCCCGAGCGGAGCGGGGCGTTGTGGGTGTGGGCGGGTGAGCCGTCGGGAGCCGGGCCTCTCGCGTGGGCGCTGAGCCCGCCGTTGTCAGAGTGGAAGATGATGACGGTGTTGTCGAGCGTGCCGAGGCGTTCGAGCGCATCGAGCAGCTCGCCGATGGCGTTGTCGCAAGACTCGATCATGGTCGCGTACGCCGCCTCGCGCGGGTCGAGATCGGGGTAGTGCTCGAGCAGGCGCGTATTGGCCATGATCGGCGCATGCACGGCGTAGGGCGCGAAGTTCATGAAGAACGGCACGCCGTCTGCCGCGGCCCGCTCAATCTCGCTGATCGCTTCAATGGCGAGGGCCTCGGTGAGAAAAATGTCTTGCCCGTGGTATTTTTCGAGGCCCGGGATATCCCAGACGCTGGTTGCGGAGGTCGGGTCCTTGCCCTGGCGCCCGGCAACGGTGAAGTTGTGCGTGCCGTAGTAACTCGCAGGACCACCCGAGGCGTGCCCGCCGATGTTGACCTCGAAGCCGAGGTTTGTCGGGTCGCCGCCGGGGGTGTCGTGGGTGCCGAAGTGGGCCTTGCCGACGTGGATGGTACGATACCCGGCGTCCGCGAGCAGCGCGGGAAGTGTCACATCGCCAGGCTGAAGACCATTGAGACGCCAGTCGGGCGGGGCCAGTGTCGGGTGGTTGGCGCTGGTGTCGCGGTCCTTGTGGAGCGTCCAGTAGGTGATATGCGAGCGGGCGGGGCTCATGCCGGTCATGATGCTGGTGCGGGTGGGCGTGCAGACCGGGGCCGAGGCGTACGCATTGGTGAATCGGAGCCCCTCGCGGGCGAGGCGTTCGACGTTGGGCGTGCGGTATCGCTCGTTGAACGGCGTCGCCTCGATGTGCAGGGGGACCGAGAGATCCTGCCATCCGAGGTCGTCGATGAGGATGAGCAGGATGTTCGGGTGCTCGGACTGTGCCTCGGGCTGGCCGCCAAGCACAGCCCGCGAGCCAAGGGCAAGCAGAATCAACGCCAGGGCGGTTCGCAGGGGCATGGACCCATGCTACCCGACCGGGCACATCGGAAGCTTTGGCATCGCGATGGCCCGGCGAGTTCTGTACACTCGACTCCATGACACAGAACCATCTCACGCGTCGTCGGTTTCTTCGCGCCGCCGCGGGCACAAGCTTCGGGGCGGCCTGGGCTATGTCTGCCTCGTCGTATGCACGGGTCATGGGGACAAACGCCCGCCTGAATGTCGCGTATATCGGCGTGGGCGGGATCGCCAGCGGGCAGCATATCCCGATTGTTGAGCAACTCGGGGCCGGCTGCACCTGCTACTGCGACGCCGATCGCAACCGTTGGGGGGCGTGCGCGGATCGCTGGGCGGAGGCGACCGGCTACACCGACTATCGAAGGATGTACGACCGCCATATGGGCGAGATCGATGCGGTGATGGTCGGCACGCCCGACCACCACCACTACCCCGCGACCATCATCGCGATGATGGAAAAGAAGCACGCGTACACGCAGAAGCCGCTGACACACACCGTCTGGGAGGCGCGCCAGCTCGCGATCGCCCAGCGGAAGTACAAGGTCGCGACCCAGATGGGCAATCAGGGGCACGCGACGGAAAATCTGCGCTTGACGATCGACTACCTTCTTGGCGGGGCCATCGGCGATCTGCGCGAGGCCCACATCTGGACCAACCGCCCGATCTGGCGACAAGCGCTCGTGCGACCCACCGGCGAGCAACCAGTTCCCGAGGGGCTCGATTGGGACGCGTGGATCGGACCCGCGCCCAAACGTCCGTTCCTGCATGATCCCGCCGACGGCTGGGGAGGGCTGTACCACCCGTTCAACTGGCGCGGGTGGTGGGACTTCGGCACCGGTGCCCTGGGCGACATGGCGTGCCACGAGATCGATCCGGTCTTCTGGGCCATGCAGCCCGGCTCGCCGACGAGCGTCGAACTGGCCGATGGCGAGGCATTCGGCGACGCGGAGATGTTCAACAAGAACACGTCCGTTAGATTCGAGTTCCCCGATCGCGGGACCAAGCGTGGGTTCACGCTGTACTGGCACGACGGCGGGAATAAGCCCGAACGCCCCGACGAGCTTCCCGAGGGTGAGGAGCTGACCGCTGAGGGCGCGCTGTACATCGGCACGCGCGGCAAGATGATCTCGCTGCCCAACGCCAAGAGCCCCCCACGCCTGCTGCCCGCAGAACGCCACGAGGAGTACGGCGAGGCGGCGCAGATGATCGAGCGCTCCGAAGACGGGCACCACGGCGAGTGGTATCGCGCGTGCATCGGCGAGAAGCCGTTCGACCATCCCAAGAGCAACTTTGCATATTCCGGGCCGTTCACGGAGACGGTCTTGCTGGGCTGCATCGCCCAGCGGATCGGCGGCAGGCTGGAGTTTGACTCAGACAATCTGCGATTCCCCAACTCCAGCGAGGCGACGGCACTGATCAGCAAGGAATATCGCGAGGGCTGGGATTTTCGGATGTAGATCCCCGGTAGCACCGCCTTCCAGGCGGTCGCTGGGTGGGGCCGGCACCCAGCCGGTCGGAGGCAGACCCCCGATTCATCACACGAGACCAGATGACCATGAATATACACCGACAACGCGCAACCCTGACCCGTCGCCATTTCATCGCGGCGTCGGCGGGCGTCATCGCAGCGCCGTACGTCCTGACCAGGCGGGCAGGAGCGTTCGCCTACGTCCAACCCAGCAACCGCATCACGATGGGTCTCATCGGCTGCGGCGGGATGGGGCGGGGCAACATGAACGGGCTGATGAACAAGCCCGGCGTGCAGATGCTCGCGGTCTGCGACCCCGATCGTTCAAGACGCGAAGAGGCCAAGGCCCAGGTCGAACGGCGCTACGCCGACGAGACGAGTACGGGCACCTATTCCGGCTGCGAGGCGTACAACGACTATCGCGAGCTGCTTGCACGCGACGACATCGACGCGGTCATCGTTGGCTCGCCCGATCACTGGCACGCGCTGCACGTCGTCCACGCGGCCCGGGCGGGAAAGGACATCTACGGCGAGAAGCCCCTTAGCCTGACCATCGGCCAGGGACGGGAGATGTCCAACGCCATCGCCCGGTATGCACGCGTCTTTCAGACCGGCAGCCAGCAGCGATCCGACGCACGGTTCCGCTTCGCGTGCGAGCTGGTGCGTAATGGACGCCTTGGCAGGATTCACAAGATCACCTGCGGCCTCCCCGCGGGCGAGACCACGGGCAATCACCCGCCGAAGAATCCGCCCGATGGCTTCGATTATGACCTATGGCTCGGCCCCGCGCCGAGCGAGCCCTATTGCGATCACCGCACGCACTACGAGTTCCGCCACATCCTGGATTATTCGGGCGGCAAGATCACCGACTGGGGTGCGCACCATCTGGATATCGCGCAGTGGGCGATGGGCACGATGGAGACCGGGCCGACGCGGATCGATGGGCACGGCACCTTCCCGGCCGACGGGCTCTGGAACGCCGCGGTGCAGTACGAGGTGACCTGCACGTATCCATCCGGCGTGGAGTTGCTGATCACCAGCCGCTACCGCAACGGCGTAAAGTTCGAGGGTGACCGCGGGTCGATGTTCGTCACGCGCGGGGCGATCGAGGCGGATCCGCCGGAGATACTCGACGAGACCTTCGCGCCCAACGAGGATCGCCTGTTCGTCTCCGACGACCATCATCGGAACTTCCTGGACTGCATCCGCTCGCGCCGCGAGCCGGTTGCGCCGATCGAGCACGCCCATCGAACGATCTCGATCGCGCATCTGGGAAATATCTCGATGCGCCTGGGCAGGGCGATCAACTGGGACCCGAGCAGCGAGACGATCGCCGGCGATGTCTCGGCAAGCCGGATGCTCGATCGGGCGATGCGGGGGGCGTGGAGGTTTTAGGAAAAGCGAAGAACGAAGAGCGAAAATCAGTAAAGCAGGAACATGTGTGAGCAACATTCGGGGATGGATGATGTTGAGATTCTCGGTTCTTCTGGTGGTGGCGTTCGGGTTGGCGATGCCGGCTCAGGGGCAGGATCTGGATGCCCTTGTCGAGCGGGTGTCGGCGTACGAGTTCGGCGAGTCTCAGGCTGACTTGCGGACGCTTGAGGCGCGAATCCGCGAGGCGACCGGCGACGCCGAATCGCGGTCCGAACTGGCCGCGGCCCTGGCCGATGCGCTCTCGGGCGATGCGACCGTTGACGCCAAGCGGTACTTCTGCCGCCAGCTCGCGATCGTCGGCGATGCATCGAGCGTGCCGGCGCTGGCCAGTGTCGCCCGAGACCCGGACGTGGGTGAGATGGCGGTGTACGCGCTTGCGCGGATCGACGGGCCGGAAGCGGCGGCCGCCCTGCGCACGGCGCGACCCGATTCGAGCGCAGAAAATCAGGCGACCGACGCGATCAACGCGATGCTCTTGGCCGCCGAGGATCATTTCGCCGTGGGCGATGATGCCATCGCGGGCCGGGTATATGAGAAGGTCCTGGAGATCGCAACGCTGGAACATCAATGGCACGCGGCGATCCGCGGTCTGGCGATCACGCGCGGCGGTGATGAGGCTGGCAGAATCGTGGCACTGCTTGGAAGTGAGAACGAGCGAACCCGCGCCTTTGCTGAGCGCCTGATAGAGGAACCCCCCGGCAAGGCGTTCACGCGCGCGATTGCCCGTGAGTTGGATGGCGCTCCCGATGATCTCAAGGCCCGCCTGCTCGCCGCCCTGGCACGCCGGGGCGACAGTGCGGCAGTTCCCGCTATCACTGCGCTTCTCTTGGACGATGCCGGCGAAGCCCAAGACGCCGCGATCCGCGCCCTGGGCCAACTGGGTGACGCCGACTCGGCCCGCGTGATTGCCAAGTTGCTGATGGCTAACCCCACGAGCCAGGCGGCGCAGGAGGCTCTCGCGCAGATGCGCAGCCTCGGAGTTGATGACGCGCTGGCGAGTCTGCTCAGCGATGGCGACGAGGCGGCGGTGGTGCCACTGACGGGCGTGCTCGCCGCACGCCGGGCCTATGACCACGCCGATGCGCTGGTTCCGCTCGCCACCGGCACGTCGATGAATGTCCAGAGGGCGGCGCTGGGGGCTCTCGCCCAGATCGGCTCGCAACGCCATATCGAGCCGCTTGTTCAGTCTTTGCGCGAGGGCTCGGGCGGGGGCGGCGAGAGGACGCTCGCCGCGATCATGCAACGGACCGACGACCCCAGCGCGACGACCTCGATGGTCATAGACGCGTTCGACGGTGCGGGCACTGACGCCCAACGCTCGCTGCTGTGGGTGCTGGGCGAGGTCGCCGGCGAGCGAGCATTCGAGCACATCGTGAGCCTGCTCCTCGACGAGCGGCTCCGCACCAGCGCCATCGATACGCTCGCGCGACGCTGGCCCGATGACCGGGCGATGGAGACGCTGCTCGATATCGCGTCCTCACCACAGGACGAGAACGAGAAGTCTGCGGCGCTCGTCGGGGCGCTGCGCCTGGCCGACAACACCACCCAGCGTGAGCCCAGCGAGAGCGCCGCCTATTACCAGCGGATCGCGGGCCTGATCCAGTCCGAGCGCCATCGACGAACGCTCCTGCGCGGGATCACCCGCGTGAGCCATCCGGGCGTGCTCGAGATCGCGATAGGCATGTTCGACGACCCGGCGCTCGCCTCCGATGCTCGCCCCGCGACGCTCACCATCGCGGCACGCCTGGGGCGGGAGCATCGCCTCGCGGCCCTAGCGGCGGTCGACGCCGTGCGTGAGGGAGGCTCGGCGGGCCTGCAAGAATCCTGCAA
Source organism: uncultured Phycisphaerales bacterium (assembly GCA_965371965.1). Classification (GTDB taxonomy): domain Bacteria; phylum Planctomycetota; class Phycisphaerae; order Phycisphaerales; family UBA1924; genus S146-42. Next base: position 29,811 of record CBDVAM010000005.1, on the reverse strand, counting down.
TCGCGCCCAGGATCTCATCGAACGAGACCTCGACTTTGTCGTGAGCTGGATGGTCTCGGGGCCATACAGCCGCGAGGGTCTCCCAGCCGACCAACTGATCCCGACCGAGTTCGCGCCCGAGACCGGCGACCGGGCCATCAACTGGCGCGAGCTGCGCACCACCAGCGCAGAGATGCCCGGGAGGTTCGATCTGAACAAGCAGATCGGCGGCACCAACCACTGCGTCTATGTGCGCACCGAGATGTATCTCCCACGCCACCAGAAGATCCGACTCGAGATCGGTTCTGACGACGGCGTCAAGGCCTTCATCGACGGCAAGGTCGTCCTCGAACGCAATGTCATGCGCGGGCTCACCCTCGGCGAGGACGTCGTCGAGGTCGATCTCGATCGCGGCTGGCACACCCTCATGCTCAAGATCGCCCAGGGCAACGGCGGCTGGGAAGTAGCCTGTCGAATCCGCGGGGTCGATGGCTTGCACATCCCGGGCTTTCGTTCGATGGCGGACCCGCAACGCACCAGCCCCCCGGTCGGGGCCATCATCCTGTTCGATGGTCAGGACGCCTCCAGTTGGACCCATCCCAATGGCGCCGATGTGCAATGGACGATCGAGCGCGGCCGCCTGACCGTCCGCCCGGGATCGGGGTCGCTCATCACACGCGAGCCGCTGGGCGACGGTTTGTATTACGTCGAGTTCATGACCTCTAAGCACCCGCCGAGCGTCCGGGGGCAGGCGCGCGGCAACTCGGGCGTCTATCTCCAGGGGCGCTACGAGGTGCAGGTGCTCGATTCGTGGGGCGATGCGCCCGCGCACAATCGCTGCGCCGGAATCTATACCATCAAGGCGCCGGACGCCGCGGTGGCCAATCGCCCGGGCGAGTGGCAGACATACCTCATCGATTTCACCCAGCCCCATTGGAATAGCGCCGGCGAGAAGACAGCCAACGCCCGCCTGACTGTCTGGCACAACGGCGTGCTGGTGCATGATGATGTCGAGGTCGACTCATCGACCGGCTCGGGGAATCAAGAGGGAGCCGGCCCCGCACCCCTTTCCCTGCAGGACCACGCCAACCTTGTCAGCTACGGACGCATGTGGTATCAGCCGCGCCCGATCGCATGGGAAGGTCCTCAGGCCAAAGAGTTCACAAGCCTCATCGGCGATGACACGCTAGACGGCTGGAAGCAGCTCGGCGGCGAGGCCGAGTATCGCGTTGAGGACGGCGCGATCGTCGGCCAGACCCGCCCCAATCAGCCCAACTCGTTCCTCTGCACCGAGCGTGAGTACGCCGACTTCGTCCTCGAACTCGAGTTCATGGTTCACCCGGAACTCAACTCCGGCGTCCAGATTCGCAGCAACAGCGACCCGTCATATCAGAACGGGCGGGTCCACGGCTACCAGATCGAGATCGACCCTTCCCAACGGGCGTGGACAGCGGGAATCTACGAGGAGAGCGGACGCAAATGGCTCGCCGACCTGACCCGCAACGAGCCCGCTCGCAGCGCATTCAAGCAGGGGCAGTGGAACCAGCTTCGCGTCGTCGCACGCGCCGATGAGATCCAGACATTCCTCAATGGCGTCCCCGCCGGCGAGCTGCGCGACGACAAGACACCACGCGGATTCATCGGCCTGCAGGTCCACGGCGTGGGAGATAGAGCAGACCCGCTGGAGATCCGCTGGCGCGATATCCGCATCCGTGAGTTGGAGTAACGACTCCTTCGATTCGCGCGCGGCTGCGTCCAGCCGTTCCAGGCACAATGCAGTTTCCAGGAGCGAGAGACGCCGGCGAGCACTGGCCATGCAGAGCCACGGTCGGTGGCACGCGAGTGTTCAGCCGCGCAGGATCGCCCGCACCGGACTCCCGTCAAAGCCCACGAGCTTGAGTGGCAGGGCGATCAGCTCGTACTCGCCCTGCGGCACCCCGTCGAGCACGAGGCCTTCGAGTATCGCGATCTCGTGTCGCAAGAAGCTCGCGTGCACCGGCAAATCCTTGGAGTCCGCCGCGTCCACGCTGGGCGTATCGACGCCGACGGTGATGACGGCGCTCTTGGCGAGCGAATCGATCAGCTCGACACTCAGCGGTGCAAAGTCATGCGCAAACGAGTCTCTGTCCGTGTGTGTGGAGGTGCGGATGAGCAGCCGCTTGGTGTCATCGGGCACTCGAATGCGCTCCGGCGTCACGGATTCACCGCCCTTGACCCGGGCATCGACGACGAGACAAGGCCCGATGAAATGCTCCAGGGGCATCTGGTCGATCGTCGGCGCACCCTTGCCATAGTGGCTCGGCGCATCGGCGTGTGCGCCGACGTGGACCGTCGTGCGAAGTGTCGAGAGCGTGATGCGGTCGCCGCGATCGGTATCGAGCAGCACCTCACGGCTCAGCGGCGTGTCGCCCGGGAACACGCTCATGGCGGGCGAGAGCGCGGGCGAGATGTCATAGAGCCGCCCGCTCACGGCGTCGCGTCCGGCTTCTTGACGCGACCGCCGATGTTCGTTCCCGATGTTCCCACGCGGTTCTTGGCAAACAACGCGGCGATCAGGATGAAGAAGGTGAGCACGCCGGCCATCGCGCCAATCGACGCCAGCGGATGCAGGAAGAAGGTCGCCGTCGACGACACTCCTGCGCCCGGTGGCCCAAGCGATGGTCCGAAGAACCAACTCAACTCGCGGAAGACGCGTTGGGCCTCGGGGTCCTGCTGGCGCGGGCCGATGACATGGGTACCCATGACCCCGCCGCCGGCGGCGTACACGCCCGCCGCGCCGCCGCCTTTAGCGACAACTCCGACCGCCCCGCCGCCCACGGCGAGGCCTCCAAGTGCCCCGCCGCCCATGGCCAGCCCGCCGATGGCCCCGCCTCCTGCCGCCGCGAGAATCCCGATGCTCATGCCGCCGAATGAGACCCCGCCCAAGGCCAGGCCACCGGCGGAGACGATTCCGATAGAGGTGCCGCCGCAGGCGATGCCGCCGATAGCGACGTCGCCGAAGGCGATGATGCCCTTGGCGACGCCGCGGGCCTCGCCGAACTCCGGGCGCGGTCCGAACGCGATGCTGACCACCGGAAGGCCAAAGAGCGTCGCGTCGCTGGTGTAGCGCTTGGCCCGATACGAGGGAATCTGCGTGCCGCGCAGCAGCACCTCGACCAAGGGCCTGCCGCACTCGGGACACTTGCTGGCATCTTCGAGCCCGGCCAGGGGGTACCCACAGTTTCCGCAGTACGGATCCCCCGCGGGGGGACCGGGCAACTCGCGAACATTTGGGGCTTGCTTGGCCAACAGCACAACCTATTGCGTTAGGAGTCAGGGCAGGCGGATTTCACGTCCCTCGCCGGCCAGGTGCACGATCCACACGAATAGGGCGATGACCCCCACACCCACCACGCCGGCGACCGCCCAATGCACAAGCGAGAAGACTGCCAGAATAGCGAACAGTGCCAGAACCACCAGCACGATCGGAACACCGACGACCATCGTGTTCGCTCGCCGGGCCCGCCGACGCGCGAACTCATACGGGACCGTCGAGAACGAGATGAGGTTGTACAGCGGCGTGTACCAGGCCCCGATGGACCTGTGGAGGAACTTTTCCGTTCGCTTCCACATCTGGAATCTCGCCGAGCTCACCTTGTCCCGCATCTCGGTGAAGTTCTGGATGGCGAGGTTCGCGATGGTGTCGGCGTGGATCTTGCGTTCGTCGTAGAACGATCGCAGCGCCTCCGCCTGCGTGCTGTTCTTGTCCAGGCAGTGCGAGAGCGAGACGCAATCCTCGAACGCCGCGTTCATGCCCTGCCCAAAGAACGGCACGATCGCATGGGCGGCGTCGCCGACGAGCACAACCCGATCGCTCAACTGCCAGGGCGAGGTGCGGACGGTCACGAGGCTGGAAACGGGGTTCCTCTCGAAGTCTTCTGCGAGCGTCGGCATGACCCCCAGCACGTCGCGGTACTCGCGCTGGAAGAAGGTCCGCACGCCGATGCGCGAGGCCTCGTCGAAGCTCAGCTCGCCCTCGAACGGCCAGAACAGCGTGCATGTGAAGCTCTTGTCGGCGTTGGGCAGGGCGATCATCATCGCTCCCCCGCGGGGCCAGATGTGCAGGGCGTGCGGCTCCATCGCGAACCCGTCGTACCGCTTGGGATCCACCCCGCACTCCTCTGCGGGCGGAACTCGCAGTTCCTTGAAGCCGTGGGAGAGATAGCTCTGTGAAAAATCGAACCCCGGGCGAGCCTCCATCGCCTGGCGGACGCCCGAGAACGCCCCGTCCGCGCCGATCACAAGCTCGCACGGCCACTGGCGGCTCTGCCCGGTCCGGTCGTTCATGGTCGTGACATAGGGGCGGTCGAAATCGACCGCCGCGCAGCGTTCATCGAAGTGGAGCGAGACCTCGTCCATCTCCGACGCCGCCTCCAGCAGCGTGAGATTGAGATCAGACCGCGAGACCGAGTGGATCGCGTCGGATTTGTTCTTGCTATAGGCCTGGTAGGTGACCGCCCCGGCGGGGGCGTGGATCATCCTGCCGGTCATCGCGATGGCATCGGCCAGCACCCGGTCGGCCAGGCCCACCCGGCGCAGCGCGTCGATCCCGCGAGCAGAAAGCGCAAGGTTGATCGAGCGTCCGCTGATGAACCCCTGGGCGCGCGGATCGGGGCGACGTTCGACCACCGTCACGCGCCGCCCGCGCCGTCCCAGAAACGTCGCGAGCAGCCCCCCGGCGAGGCCGGCGCCCACGATGACGACCTCGCTCGGTCCACGGATGGGCATCGCTGTTCGATCAATCTCCTGCGCTGAGCGCCCGCTCGAGGCCCTCGACGAAACCATAGACATCCGCGAAGGAGTTGTAGAGCGGCACGGGGGCAACGCGGAGCACGTCCGGTGCGCGGAAGTCGGTCACGATACCCATCGAGCCCAACGCCCCGTGGATCTCACGAGCGCGGTTGCCGACAAGAACCGACACCTGGCAGCCGCGACGCTCCGGTTCCCTGGGCGTGATGATCTCGACGCGATCCGCGAGACGGTCTTCGAGCAGCGCCAGCGCGAAGCCGCTCAGCAGCAGCGATTTTACACGAAGGGCGTCCATCGTCGCACGATCGAACAGATCCAGGCTCACCCGCAGCGGCGTCATGGAAAAGATGGGCGGATTGGAGAGCTGCCACGCATCCGCAGATGGCACCGGCACGAACCGCTCGCCCATCTCGAAGCGCGTCTCTGGGTCGTTGCCCCACCAGCCCGCAAATCGCGGCAGATTCGCCACCTTTCCATCCGCCCCCCGGGTGTGGCGCTCGTGCATGAAACAGCCCGCGATCGCACCGGGTCCGGAGTTCAGGTACTTGTAGCTGCACCAGCACGCGAAATCAGGTCCCCACTCGTGGAGCCTGAGCGGGATGTTCCCGGCGGCGTGGGCGAGGTCCCAGCCGATCGCACAGCCGCCCTGACGAGCCGAAGCGGTGATACCCGCCATATCGAAGACCTGCCCGCTGAGGTAGCTCACGCCGGGCAGCAGGACGAGGGCCACGTCGTCGCCCTGGGTCCGCAGGAACTCGCAGATGTCCTCGTCGCGCAGCACCCGCTCACCCTCGCGCGGGCGGAGGCGAACGAGGGACGTCTCTGGATCGAAGCCGTGGAATGCGATCTGGCTGGCGACCGCGTAGCGATCGGAGGGGAACGCCGAGTCCTCGATGACGATCTTGTGGCGATCGGCGGTCGGGCGGTAGAAGCTGACCATCATCAGGTGGAGATTGACGGTCAGCGAGTTCATGAAGACGACCTCGTGGGGCAACGCCCCGACGAGGCGAGCCCCGGGTTCCCGCAGTGCCTCGTGGTAGGTGTACCAGGGATGCGCCCCATCAAGATGCGCATCGACTCCGAGATTCTTCCAATCCTCGAACTCCTGGCGAAGAGCCCCGTCGACGCCCTTGGGCATGCATCCCAGCGAGTTGCCCACCAGATAGATCGAACGACTGCCGTCCTTGTGCGCGCTGGGCGGGACGTGAAACTGCTCACGAAACTCGCGCAGCGGATCGGATTCGTCCGCCGCACGCGCCCACGCGAGCGTGGGTTCGATGGTCGCCGATGCCTGGGTCACGAGCCTGCTCCGTCACGTCCTGGGGGCGGCGTGCCCTCTTCGTTCGCGTATGGCGAACGATAGATGTCCTCCATGTCAAACTTCGCGGGGTCGAGGTCGAGGAACTCGATAGCGCTGCCGGCGAGCATCCGCTGCTTGGTCTGATACGTCAGGTCGTACATCGAGTCGATCATGGCCCCGGCCCGGGCCTCGCCCAAGGGAAACGGGTAGTCGCTGCCGAGGCAGATGCGGCGTTCGTCCATCATGCTGACGAGATATCGCAGGGCGTTGCGCGAGTGGGTCAGCGAATCCACAAAGAACGTCGCCGGCTTGTCGTAGTCGGCCAGGTACCACCAGGGGTTGTGCTTGCAGTCTGTCGCGACCAGGTCGGGGCGGCACTGATAGCCGTGCTCGATGCGTCCGATGGTGTAGGGGAATCCGCCGCCGCCATGGGCGAAGCAGACGCGGAGGTTTGGCAGGCGATCGAAGATGCCGCCGAAGATCATCGAGCAGATCGCCCGGCTGGTCTCTGCGGGCATGCCCACGAGCCAGGGCAGCCAGTACTTTCGCATGGACTCCTCGCCCATCATGTCCCACGGGTGGACAAATACCCCGGCACCGAGGCGGTCGCACGCCTCGAAGAACGGGAAGAGCGCGGGCTCGGAGAGGTTCCAGTCCGAGCCGCGCGGCTGCTCAACGTGGGACCCTATCTCGACGCCGGCAAAGCCCAGTTCGCCCATGCATCGCTCGAGTTCCCGGATGGCGAGCTGCGGGTCCTGCATGGGAACGGTGGCAAGGCCGACGTACCGCTTGGGGTTGCGCGCACACACCTCGGCGATGTGGTCGTTGAGGAATCTGGCGATATCCATCGTGTGCTCGGGCCTCGCCCAATAGTTGAACATGGCCGGGACGGTCGAGAGCACCTGGATGGTGACGCCGGACTCGTCCATCTCGACCAGCCTGACCGCGTCGTCGTAGCAGTTGGGCTTGATCTGGCGGAAGCTCTTGGCGTCGATGAGCAGGTTGGCCCCGCATTGGCAGCCCGTGGAGTCGTTCAGCGGCTCGAAGGCGACGAACCGCCCGTAGCCGTACTTCTTGGAGAAGTCGGGCCAGCCGGGGGGGAGGATGTGGGTGTGGATGTCGATCTTGTACATGGATTATTCACCGCGGAGGGCCGCGGAGGGCCGCGGAGAGGGGGACTTGGTGAGGGCACGCCGGAGGATGCCGTCGGTCATTCGCGAGACGTTGAAGTTGAGGATAAGCCCGACAGGAAGCCCGGAGAGGCGGAGATAGGTCATGAGCTGGGCTTCGTGGATGGGGAGTATCTTCTCGACGGCCTTGAGTTCGAGAATCACTGTACGTTCGACGAGCAGATCAAGTCGGTATCCGCAGTCGAGGGTGATGCCGTTGTAGGCGACTGGGAGTGCGACTTGGCGTTCGATCTGAAGACCCGCCTTGGTGATCTCGTGAGCGAGACAGGCCTCGTATGCCGATTCGAGCAGGCCGGGGCCAAGTCCCTTGTGCACCTTGATTGCAGATCCGATGATCTGTTCGGTCAGAGCTCTGCATTCCAACTCCACCGCAGGCTCCTTCTCAAGACACGTTTCGATCAAACCCATTCAGGTTCTCTACCTCCGCGGCCCTCTGCGGCCATCCGCGGTGAATCCCTCAAGCCTCCACATGCTCGGGGAACGTGAACTCCGGCGCACGCGTGATGACGTAGCCGCACTTGGAGCATTTCCGCCCCTCCTCCGGTCCGTCCCAGAACCCGTCCATGGCCTTGTGCAGGTCCACGTCGATGCGCGCCAGGCGGAGGCTGGCCTCGTGGACGAGGTGGTCGCACTCGGGGCAGTACCAGCGCAGGCCGTCGTCGTAGGTGGTGCCGTCGACCACGCGCGGGAACTCCACGATCAGGCCGATCGTGTCCGCCGGGCGCTGGGGGCGGTGCGGCACCATCCTCGGGCACAGCCACATCTCGCCCTCGCGGATCACGACGTCCCGCGGCTTGTCGTCCTCCAGCGGGCGAATCCGCACGACGATGTCGCCCTTGAGCTGGAAGAACAGCTCCTCGGTCGGGTTGACGTGGTAGTCGTTGCGGGTGTTCGGGCCGACCGAGCAGAACACGATCACGTCCGAGGCCTCGGGATAGAACTGCTTGTTCATCACCGGCGGCTTGAACTGCTCGCGGTTGTCCTCGATCCACTGCATGAGATTGAACGGGCTGGCGATGGTCACGACGAACTCCTTTCGAGTTGACCACCCCGTGTCGGTACACATGAGGATGGTCCGTGTGGGTCTGCAAGGCCCCGACGGTTGCCAATCAGGAATCAGCAGCTCTTTGGTCCATCATACAACCCGGATCGAGCGAACACTCGCACAGACGGGGCACGTCGTCGTTTCGGTTGCGGGTCCGTCCGCTCGCGTGCCCGAATCGGCGAGGTCCGATCAAGTTCAGGGGTGTCGCGCCCTCAAGGGCTCGCCCGCGACCCACTTAGCCAGATATTCACGATTCGATGGCAGCACGCGGGGCGGGACTGCGCTTCGTGTGTGTGGGCCGGCCAAACGTGAGGCCGCTCGCTCGGAACTGACACACACACCAGGAGCATTTCCAATGGCAAACTCTCGAATCATCCCCATCGTACTGGCCGGCGCCATCCCTCTGATCGTCTACGCGGGTGCCCAGGAGGCTCTCAGCGTTGAGTCCGCCCCTCAGCCGAGTACCGGGCGCGTCGAGGCGCCCTCGCCCCAGGCCGAGAGCAAGTCGGTGTCCTTTGACATCGCGTTCGGCACGCACCTGGACGCGAACATGCCCGAGCAGGATATCTACATCGAACGCGTCCCCGGATCGGGCGAGGTCTTCCGCGTCACCAAAGGCGATAACAACATGGACGCGCCGCTGTTCAAGACCGCCATCGAGGTCAAGCACAATCCGTTCGATCCCAAGGCGGTCGGCCCGCATCCCAAGGGTGAGCCCCTGAACCTGACACTGGGCCAGTGGCTGCGCCATCGCGGCACAGGGCGCTACACCAGCGAGGGCAACGTCGGCACGCTCGATCTTGAGTTCTCCGGGCTCGTGCCCAATGGCGTGTACACGATGTGGCACGCGTTCATCGCACTCCCGCCCACCGAGCCGTTCTCCGGCACGCTGGATCTCCCGTTGGGCGCTCGCGACGGCTCGGAGAGTGTCTTCATCGCAGACGAGGACGGCACCGCCCGATTCGTGCACACCTTTACGCCTGGGCTCGAGATGTCCGACGTCTGGACGACCTCGATGCTGGCCATCAACTACCACAGCGACGGCAAGACCTACGGCGGCGTCCCCGGAGCCTTCGGCCTCAACTCGCACATCCCGCTGTTCGTCATGCTCCCCAACCGCGACGGAATCGAATAGGTCCATCGCCAATCCCTGAAGAGACTGCACTCCACCGGAGGCCCCTGCGATGAAAATCCTTTGCACGTCGTTCATCCTTGCCTCGTTGACCGGCCTGACGCTCGCCGCGCTCCAGCAGCTGGACGAGCGCGTCCCTGTCGCGATCCTCGACTCTGACTACTACGACGACTCGAACGCACCGGCAGAGAAGGTGGAGCTCGGCCGGCTGCTCTTCTTTGACAAGATCCTGAGCGGAAACCGGAACATCTCCTGCGCGACGTGCCATCACCCCGATCTCGCGTCAAGCGACGGCGTGGCGCTCTCGCTCGGCGAGGGCGCAACGGGTCTCGGTCCGGATCGGCGGGCCGGCGATGGCCTTGACACGGGTGTTCACGCCCGCATGCCGCGCAACTCGCCGGCGCTCTTCAATGTTGGCGCCGAGGAGTACACGACGTTCTTCCACGATGGGCGGGTCGAGGTCGACGAGGCCGGCAACTATGACAGCGGGTTCATCACGCCCGCGAAGTGGAAGTTCCCGACCGGTCTTGACAACGTGCTCGCGGCCCAGGCCATGTTCCCGGTCACCTCCCACACGGAGATGGCCGGTCAGCAGGGCGAGAACGAGATCGCCGACGCAGTCGCGGCCAACAACGCCGCGGGCCCTGGGGGCGTGTGGGAGTTGCTCGCCGATCGGCTGCGTGAGAATAGCGAGTATGTACAGCGGTTCGGCGAGGCCTTTCCAGAGCAAGTTGACGGTGGCGAGGACATCACGTTCGTGCTGGCCGCCAATGCCATCGCGGCGTTTGAGGCCGAGGCGTTCCGCTCCGACGACAGCCCCTTCGACCGGTATGTGCGAGAGGGGGCGGCACTGAGTCCGAGCGCCACGCGTGGCATGGATCTGTTCTATGGCAAGGCGAGCTGTGTTTCGTGCCACTCGGGGAAGTTCCAGACCGACCACGACTTCTACGCGATTGCCATGCCGCAGATCGGCCCGGGCAAGTCCGACGGCTGGGACTCCGAATACTGGCAGACCACCGGCGTCCGCGCGTTCACCGAGGATTTCGGGCGCGGGCGGGTGACGGTGCGCCCGGAAGATAACTACAAGTTCCGCACGCCATCGCTGCGGAATGTTGAACTCACCGGCCCCTGGGGCCACAGCGGGAGCTACGACTCGTTGGAAGCGGTCGTCCGCCACCACCTCGATCCTGTCGGCTCGCTTGAGGCGTACAGGTTCGATGAGAACGACCTCCCTCCGCTCCAGGGTGCCATCGAGACCACGGCGTCGGGATCGAGTCTCCAACATGGATGGATGAGCGAGCGACGGTTCAACGCCTTTCTGATGCAGGATGGTTGGGTGCAGGGATCCAGCGCTCTGCGCAACGAGATTGCCGCGGCGAACGAGCTCGAGCAGATCCGCTTGTCGGACGGCGAGGTCGCAGATCTGATCGCATTCCTCGAGAGCCTGACAGATCCGACCGCCAGAGATCTCAGCTCGCTGGTCCCGGAGTATGTCCCGAGCGGTCTTGGCGTCGAGGACTAGTCGGGTGATCCCTTTTGTCCCGCGAACTGCCAAAGGAGCCAACCCATGACCATGACACGTCGACGAGTGACGAGGCTGATCGGCGGCTTTGCGGGCGCCGTAGGCGTCGGCGGCGCACACGCTCAGCGTTGGCTTCTTGGGCAGGACAACGGGTCGTGCACCGACGAATCGGTTGACATCGATGCCCTGATCATCGGTGGCGGCGTGCAGGGTCTGGCGATCCTGAACGAACTCCGCTCAAGCGGCTTCTCGGCCGCTCTGGTCACCAACTCGCCCCTGGGGACGGGACAGACCCTTCTGTCGCACGGTGTTCTCAACAGCGGATATCCATTCCCGAATGCGGGGCTCCGGGCCGCGCTCACCGAGGATTGCCTTCCTTTCGCGCGCCGGAGCGGGCTTGAGCTTCAAGGGCAGGATAGGTTCTTCCTGATTTCGCCCTCTCGACACCTAAGCTCGCTTCGCAGAAGATGGGATGCGGGTGGGTATGCCTACGCCATGGCGACGCCCGACGACCTTCCTCGCGACGTCGCACAAAGCCAGCTGTTCACCGGCGAGGATCCATCGCAGGTCGCAAGAATCGAGGAGTTCACGTTCCCCAAACAGCAGCTCGTGAGGCTGCTTTCCGACGACCATCGAGACCAGATCGTGCGGGGCAATATCGAATCGATCGCCTGCCGGCCGGCGGACGGCCCTACCGAGTGCACGGCCATGGTGGATACGGTGAGCGTCCAGACCGACTCGGACAAGCGCGTGAGATTCCGACCCACAGCGGTGTTCGTCGCGGCCGGCGGCGGCACCAGGCGGCTCATCGACCAGTTCGTCAAAGCGCGGGGCCCCTGCGGCTCACCGGAGATCTTCAACGCGTGGAGGGACGGCGTCGTCTCGCATCTCGACTCGGTCAAGTATCACAAGACCCACATGCTCTGCATTCGGGGGCCACGCAGCGCCCTGCCCGACGTCAATATGTTTGTGCTTGAGCACCGGCTGATGATTGTCTCCAAGAGCGTGGATTCTGCAAATGACAACCGCAGCGAGACAGGCGGGGACTTGATCACGTTGTATGTGACGCCGTTCGATCCCGGCGCGACCTCAAAGCAATCTGTGCCGGATCTGGCAAATGGCACCGTTGATTTCGGTCGGATCGAGACCGGGGTGAGCGACCTCTTCAAGGTGTTCCCTGCCCTTCGAGCGCGTGCCGCGCAGCATAACTCTCCGATCGAGTTCGCCGTATATGCCGGATACAAGCAGAGCCTCGGCGCGGGCAAGTTCGACCCGTTCTGCGAGCCGATCGCCGGGCTCGAAAACGTCATCGTCGCGTTGCCGTCGCTGATACCGGGCGCATTCCGCAACGCGCGTCGCAGCCTCGCCATCATGGCGCGCTGCGCCGGGCCCGCGCAATCTCAACCCGATATCCCCCAAGGCGGTCGGGGTGTCACCATCGGCGAGGTCAGCGAGAACTCCGGGGAGGTCAAGTGGATGAGATGGGCGGAGCTTTCAAGAGAGTTCCCGAGTGTTGACGGGTGATCCATGGGACTCACCACAGAGGTGCAGAGGGCACAGAGATGAGGATCGCCCGCCGAACTCCTGTGGAGGAATCGCGATTCAGGGGATCATATCTTGCGGGTCTTGCCCTCAGCGGGGGCGCGGCTAATTGCCCCGGGCGCAGCGCCTTGCCCCCGGAGGGGGCACGGTCATTTGCCCCGGGCGCAGCCCGGGGTACGCGGGCCGCGCAGGAACAGAGCCCCGGAGGGGCGAAGGTCATTCCCTCGCCCCTCCGGGGCTCCTACTCAAGAGGCCTTGCATCCCCGGGCTGCGCCCGGGGCTAGTGACAGCGCCCCTTGCGGGGCGGGGACTCTCGCGTTATGACCCGCCGCCACCGACCGTCGTGTCATACCGCACGCCCTCGGGAACCGGCACCGGCATCTTAACGGTCACGCCCGACTCGCCCTCGGTCACATACGCCGAGTCCACCGCCAGCAGCGACGTGAACGCCGACATCAGGCCGTGGTGGAGCGCGATTTGCTCGATCATCTCGCGCCGTTCGCCGTGGGCATCGCCATGCATGGCGGCGTTGGCCAGCTCGCCGATCTTGGCTCGTGCCCAGACCGCGTCGAGGCGAGCTTGCTCACCTGCGGGTTCTGCGCCATGAACAGTCATGGTTTGGGTTTGTCCCGAAGCGACACCCGTGATGCTGACTGGGTGGGCACTGAGATCGTCCGGATCCCCCTCGAATCTCCCGCTGAGGACAACCGGGCGACCGACGAACAGGTCCGGAATGCGCGAGGGATAGATGTCGGTCGCCATAAGCCCCCCGAAGTCGATCGCGACGTCTGTCATCGCCGGGCGGCTGACGCGGTCGAAGAACAGGTCCATGACCTTCGACGAGTTGTCTCGCGGCCCGACGTACGCCACCGCCCCGCGTCCGAGCCTGCCCATCCGCTCGATCAAGAAACGGTTGGGGCTGGAGCCGATGCCGAAGCTGAACACGCGGGCTGCGCCGAGCTTGTCCTCCATCGCCGCGAGGATCTGGGCCTCGTTGCCGATGTAGCCGTCGGTCAAGAACGTGACAAAGCGGAGTCGATCGGGGTCGTGCGGGAAATCGAGCGCGGCCTTGATGCCCTCGATCATCATCGTGCCCCCGCCGCTGTTGAGGCCGTTGAGGTAGCGGATGCCGCGTTGGATGTTCCTGGGCGTAGCCTCAAGCGGAGCCGCGCCGAGCGATGTGGCGTTCTCGCTGAATCGGATGATCTGGAAGCTGTCGCTCGGGCCGAGGCGATCCAGGGCGGTGCGCACAGCGTCCTTGGCGAGCTTCAGCGGCACGCCGCGCATGCTCCCCGAACAATCCAGCACGAAGATGAACTCGACCGGCGCGCGTTCGAGACTCTCGATCGATCGCGGCGGAACCAGCATCATCGCGAAGTGCCCGCCGAGACCGTCCTCATCGCGCTGGACGATCAAGCCGCTGCGAAGTTCGTCGCCCGCGACGCGGTAGCGCAAGACGAAGTCCTTGTTGGGAATCGTGTCGTGCTCGGCGAGGCGGATGGTTCGCCGGCTGCCGGTGGCGTCGTCGACAAGCAGTTCATGGCTGTTGGAGCGGATCTCCTCTATGGGAACCCCGGCGTTGATGGTCAAGTTGATGGCGATGTCGTGCCCGGAGCGTTCATCGGGGCGGAGGTATTGGGTGCGGAGTTCTTCGTTGGGCTCTGTATACGGGCCACGCGCGACGGCTTCGATGGGTGCGCCGGCGGGAGGATGGGTTGCGACCTGGTCCGCAGGATCTGGGCCGAGCGGGGGAGATGCCCGTTCCACCGGGTGCGACACCAGATCGACGGCGTAATCGCCCGACGCCGGCGGATTGAACCGAGGCCCGACCACCATCGGGAACCTGTACTCAAACCACCCGTCCACATACGCGAGCGTATGAAAATAGGTGATGTCGATATCGATCGCCTCGCCGGGCTCGATGTTCGCGACCTTCTGCGTGAAGACGTTCGGGCGTTCCTGGTGCATGACCGCGGCCCGGTAGCCCTGGGCCTTGGCCGCCTGATACACCTGCTCGGCCTCTTCACGCTTGCGGATCACGCCGCGGATGGTGCGATCGCCGATGGTCATGACAAAGCCGTTGACCGCCGCGTCCTGGGGCAGCGGGAAGACATAGATCGCCTCGATCTTCTCGCTGAAAGGATTGTGAAAACGCTGAGAGACTTCGACCGAGGCGACGAATCCGGTGATGTCGGCGGTGACCTCGGTGTGCTCGAGCGGGACCGGCACGATCGTCGGTTCGGCATTGGGATCTTGGACAACGGGGATCGTGATCAGGCAGCCGCTGGCGGGAGCGAAATCCTCGCGCGAGGCGTTGCGTGGCTCGTCGGCAGGGACGATGATCCACAACTCGTCGGCGGGGTTGAGGGCTATTTCGTAGTTTTCGATGGGTGGAGGAGGTGCTATTTCTTCCACTTGTTCTTCCACTTGGAAGGGATTTGCGCCGGTTCGAGACCCGCGGAGGATTGCGTTGAGATCGAAACCCGGGGCGTCCGTATAGTTAAGGCTAAGGGAGCGATGGCGCGCCGCCTGTCCAAACTCCATGCCGACAACAGGGATATCACCGAGAATGGACATCTGTGCGCCAATGCCCAACTCTGTGTCACCCGTCCCTAGCAGGTCGTAGAGAGAAAAGCCCCTTTGGGGCGGATTCACACCTTGAGCTGATTGACCGTTCGACCGGTTTTCCGCATATGACGACACCCGCAACGACGGCCCGCCTGAGGTACCGCAGCCGGTTACGTAGAGCAAGCCAAGACCGAGTGTCAAGACCAAGCCAAGAACGACAAACGCGATTCTGGAGTTCACGGATCATCCCCTTGTTCTGGACTCGGCGAGTCGTCGTTTCGAGACTCGCTGCGAGGCCGGATCGTCGCCACTGCCTCGGCGTTGATTTCATCAGCCACCGGATCGCCCGCCACGAGCGACTGAATCACAAGCTCGATCTCACCTGCCGCTGGCACCTGATAATGCAGCGTCGCAACACGCGTCCGTCCGCTCGGCAGATCGTCGCCGGTCGAGAACGCCGCGAGGACGACGTGATCGAACTCCTCGTCGGCGTGCAGCGCCCGGGCGTCATAGAACGCCGGGGTTGCGAACGCCGCGTGCTCGCCGCCCTCGATGCCCGCCAGCAGCACGCGCCCGCCATCGCTGGTCGCCTTGAGATCGATCTGGTACGCAGCCAGCGGCGTGTCGCCCGAGTCGATGAACACGTCCACCGTGACAAACCGAACCCCGGCGCGAGGACCCGCCGGCTCGCTATTTGCGCGATCACTCTCAGCGCTCACCGTCGGCTGCATCGCGAGCCCCGCGCCGATACCCAGGACTGAAAGCACGCCAACGATCGCAACCATGAGCCTGCTCATCCCCGCCTCCTCAGCATCACGATGCGTCGTGCAAGGGCCTCGACGTCGGCGGCAGAGGTCGCGCCGTCGCCAGTCAGATCCAGCGGCGAGTCGCCCGCATCCACAGCCTTGGCCAGGATCAACGCATCAAGGACGTCCACGTTGCCATCGCGATTCAGGTCGGCATCACCATCGGCCCGCCGAGCTTGTATCGAGTTCCGCTCGCCAGGACCGGTCGTCGGCCGCGTGAGGCTCCAGAACACGATGCCGGCGACGAGCGCCAAACCCGCCGCCGCGGCGAGCCCGCCCCAGCGGCGTACCGAGATCCTCCGCCCGCTCCCAAAGCGAGCCGCCGCCGCCCGTTCAACGGCCCGATCGACCGACCCGGGCACGCCCGATTCGCTCGCGAACAGGTCCGAGAGGTCGCGTCGCAGGGCGTCGGGAACCCCGGCCTCGTCTCCCTCGCCGATCCCTGATGTTTGTTCATGCTCGCTCATGGCCACTCCTTGAGGCATCTCGGGACGACCCGGTTCACGCCCCGCAAAGAAAAACTCACTCGAAATAGCCCCGGGTCGCCTCGTGCTCCCGCAGGGCCTTGATCGCATGGTGCAGGCGGCTCTTGACCGTGCCCTCGGGGATCTCCAGGGCTCGTGCGACCTCTGCGACGCTGAATCCATCGACAATCCGCAGGATCAGGACCTCGCGCTGTGTTTCCGAGAGCGCCCCCATCGCCACGCGCAGTGCATCCATCCGCTCGCCATGCTCGCCACCGTCAGCGGCCTCGCCCGCTTGCAGAGAGCCGCCCCCACCACCGACCGAATCGCCCAGATCACCCACAAGCCTCAGCTTTGAGTCCTTTCGGCGCTGATCGCGGGCCCGATTGCGGATGACGGCGTACAGATACGTCCGCAGCCCCGCCGTCAGCTCAAACCCGGGGAACTGGCGAAGAAGCGAGACAAAGGAATCCTGGACGACATCGCCCGCCGCGGCTTCGTTCGGCGTCATGCGCCTGGCGACATTGAGAGCCCAGCCCTTGTGCCGCTCGTACAACTCTCCGAAGGCCGCCCCGGCGTCGGGACCGCCGCCATTGATCCGGTCCACGAGGTCAAGATCCACCCTATTGCGCTCCGATCGTTCGCAGCCGCCGGCGGATTGCTCCTCGCCCCTGGTCATCGTCTGAGGCTAGCGAATCGACCGCCCGCACGCGAACCGGGGCCAACATGCAACCCCTGGGCTCGACACAGGTGACTTTCCATGTACCATTGGCCCGGGGATCGGCTGGCCATGGGGGGATGCGAAGGAGCGTCCTATGGGTCGTGTGTTCATTCTCCTCGTCGCCTCGCTCTCGCTGGCGGCGACTCCATCGCTGGGCGCGAACTCCAAGGCGGCAAAGGCCGTCCAGTCGGCGGCCGACGCCGAGCTTGGCGCGATCAGCGCCCCCGGCGATTTCGACAAGGCCATCGCGAATCTCACTGACTTGTTCGAGGGTGTGATCGCCCACGCCGGCACCGGAGAGTTCGACGCCGTGGTCGAGGCCGCGTTCGCCCTGCGGCTCGCCACGCAACTCTCCCAGACGCCGCCAGAATCGAGACTCGCGCTGCTCGAACTCATGCGAGAGCACGACGACCTCGCACGAACCGTGGCGTTCTTGATCGACGACCGCGACGACATCGCCGGCGTCTATCGCGTGCTGGCAGACCTCATCGAGTCTGACGACAGGACACCCCGCTTCGCCGAGCTCGCCAGCGCCATCGCGGTGGTGCACGACACGCCCGTGTTTCGATCGATCAACGAGAACACGGTCACGGCCCCCAAGCCCCTGGAAACCTTCCGCTACTTTGCCGATCGCGCGAACCGCCTGGCGATGAACCCGAAGAACGTGCCCGCCGAGGTGTTGATCTACGTCGTCGATGCGTGCGCGAGCGTGGACGAGCTCGATTGGGCGCTGGATACCTACAAGCGCACGCCGCACGTCGGCAAGTGCTTCTTCGAGATCGAGTACGACTACGACCACCTCTACAAGGGCACGCCCAAGAAGGTCACCGACGCCGGTGACTACTCCCTGCCCAGCATCAAGCAACTCGGCGGCGTCTGCGCCGACCAGGCCTACTACGCGATAACCGTCGGCAAGGCCCACGGCATCCCCACCGCCTATGTCGTCGCACGCGGGGCCGAGTTCTCCCACGCCTGGGTCGGCTTCCTCGAGACCACTCGCAGCAGCGCAACCTGGAACTTCGACTTCGGACGCTATGAGGCCTACCAGGGCCTCCGCGGCAACATCCTCAACCCGCAAACCAACGAGCGCGTCCCCGACGCCTTCGTCGCCATGCTCGCTCGCCATGTGCTCGAACCCAAACGCGATCGCCACCTCGCCGTCGCACTCACCGACGCCGCGACCCGTCTGGGCGGCGTGCGAAGAGCGGGAGCGGTCGAATGGCCCCCACCGACACCCGAGGGCTTCGACCCTCGCAGAGCCTCGCGAGCCAGACAGGCGACCGTCGAGTCCCAACTCGATCTGCTCGAAGCCGGCCTGCGTGCAAGCCCGGCCCACGTCCAGGGCTGGCTCGTGCTCGCATCCATGGCAGAACGCGGCGATCTCACCTTCCAGCACAAGCGATACTGGGCCGACGTCCTCGACCGCCTCTGCGGCAGGGACTACCCCGATTTCTCCGTCGAGATCCTCGAACCCATGATCGCCTCGGTCGAGGATGCCAAGGAGCAGAACCGGATGTGGGAATGGGCCGCGGGCAAGTACCGCCGGCGGGCGGACCTGGTCTCGCGCGTCCGTTTCAACCAGGGCGAGCTGTGGAAGAAGGAATCCCGCCCCGAACTCGCCTGGGAGTCGTACCAGAGCGTCATCGAAGACTTCGCCAACGACGGCCCGTTCGTCGTCGATGCGTTACGCCAAGCCGAGCGACTGCTCCAGCGGGAGAAGCGGGCGGAGTTCATCCTGCCGATGTATGAGGACGCGTGGAAGAAGATCGACAAGCCGAGCGGCGCCGTCGGGCCGTACACGGCGTACAGCAACTGGTTTCGGGTGGGGCGGCGGTATGCGGAGTTGCTGCGATCGGGCGGCGACGAAGCCCGCGCGAACTCTGTTTCAGCGAAGCTTGGGATTGGCCCATGAACGCCCCAACAGGGGGCGCTATGGGCGGTGGGACAGCTCCTTGGCCAGTGGCCGGTGACGCCGTCGACGAACGCGGTCGCGGTGAAATGCCCGGGTTGCGCGGGATGCGGGTCGATCGAGGGGGCCTCGAAGCCATGGGAACTCTGATCGAGAAGGAAGCGACGACCCCGCCGAACTCGCACGCCTGGCGGTCAGGTCGGGCGAGGACTGGACCCGCCGTGTCCGCGAGTTGAAGGCCGCCGGCGAGCTCGACGCGCGTTTCATTTGGTACGGCTTGAAGGGTGCCAGGAAATACGCCGCCAGCGACATCGCCCCCGACGCCGCGATCGATGAACGCAAGGGCAAGTGCGCGACGTGCCCGGCCCGCACCGAGTTCGCCGGCGCGGTCTACTGCGGACCAATCGGCGAGAATCGGATGAGCCTGCCGCTCGCCGAGCGATCCTGCGGCTGCCTCATCGACGGCAAGGCTGCTGTCGCAAGCGAAGAGTGTCCGCAGGAGCGATGGGCTGGCGGAGCATCTCACCAGCCGATAACTATGTGACGTGGGATTTGTTAGGCACCCTGCGATGGTCTGTAACAGATTCTCTATACTGGCTGGATTGGGTGCTCCGAATATGTTACCCTACAGGTGAACACGGAGGCATCGGGTGACGAATGGACTTTCCGGTTCCCGGCGAAAAACGGACGATTGATCTGGCTCGCTGGTCGGGGCGGGAGGAGACGATTGCGTATTGGGGCAACCTGGACATCGACGTTCAGGCAAAGTTCGCGAATCGGTTCAAGCGGCTGGCAATCGACGGGTCCCTGCCCCGCCCAAAGTACATACGCCTGATCGGGGATGAGATACACGAGATCAAGATTCCCGGTCACATGCGAGCCGCCGCGTTCGAGGTCCTCGACGAGAAACACTGGTACATCACCCACTTCTTCAAGACGGGGCACAAGAGCAGCAGCATCAAGAAGGCCAAGAAGAAGGCCAAGATCGCACGGAACGAGCACAACTCAGGAGATTTCGATGCCCCGCGCGAACAGAGCGACGCCTGAGCAGAGGGCGAAGGCGTACAACCGAGCGAGAGTCAAGGAAGAGGCTTCCATGATGTTGTACGCGCTGATGGCCAAGGAGCGTGTCAGCAACGTACAGCTGTCGCGCCGTCTGGGCTGCAGCCGACCAAACATCACCAAGTTTCTCGATGACCAGCACAACTTCAAGCTGGACTCGCTCGCGGATCTCGTGCTCTCTCTCGGCCACGCGCTCCACTTCTATGTGTCACGCGACCCGGAGGCGATGCGGCAGGTTCAGATAGAACCAGAGCATCCATTCAGCATCACCCAGTATCAGCGAATCGGTGCGCCACCGCTGGCACAGCCGGGGCCACCGGACGGGGCAACTGTGTCCTTTGTTGGGCAGGCGCAGGATGCCTAGGCCGGTCTACATCATCGCCGCCCGCTCGGGCTCGCTGGACCAGAAGTCCAATCTGATGAGCCTCTTCAGTATTCTGGAGAGGATTCACGTCCAGGCGGAGGTGGAGGGCGGCACCGCAGGGACCCCGGTGGCATTCCCAGCGAACATGCCGCCTGTAGAGATGCGCATCACCGCAGTCTGGATGGCCGATGAGGGCGAAGAGGGCCAGGCCTTCGACTCTCAACTTGTGATGAAGAATCCAGAGGGAATAGAGGAACTGCTGCACGAGGGCGACTTCGTCTTCAACCAGGACCGAGCCACGGCAATTCTCGTACGCAACATCTACGACGTCAACGCAACATTCAAGCAGCCGAAGAGCGGGTTGATCGAGGTTCGATCGAAGGTGCGCCCAAAGGGTGACGATGGCGAATGGATCCAACAGTCCTATCCCATCGTCTACGACTTTGAGTTGGTGGAGAAGACGCCAGAACCAGAGGCCGAAACACCCGAGTAGGCCCGACAGCGCCGACAGCGAGTTGCCGGTCAAGGCGTTGGAGAATGGCGACAAAGGTGAACGATTAGCAGGGGTGTAGCCAATGCGGATGAGAGGACTCGAACCTCCACGGGATTTTACTCCCACTAGGACCTGAACCTAGCGCGTCTGCCAATTTCGCCACATCCGCGGCGGGGCTAGTCTAGGGCCATCCCCCAAGGGCGACAACCGCCAAACCGCCTCTGAACGACCCGCCGGGCGACGAGTCTCCACATGGCTCCGGATCGCCCACAAAGCGACGCCCGGGGGTCCGCATCCCCGGGCGTCGAGAGGTCTTGATTGTCGAGATTCGGGGTCACTCGTCCGTCAGGCGTCGGTGTCCTTGTCGCCCTCGGGCGTCTTCGGCTTGGGTGCCTTGATCTTCACCACCTCGCGACGGATCTCGGCGAACAGCTCGGGATTGTCCTTGAGGAACTGCTTGGATTTCTCCCTGCCCTGTCCCATCCGCACGTCGCCGTAGCTGAACCACGACCCGGACTTCTGGCACACGCCGCAGTTCACGGCCAGATCGATCAGGTCGCCGGTGACGCTGATGCCCTCATCGAACATGATGTCGAACTCGGCGTCGCGGAAGGGCGGGGCGACCTTGTTCTTGACGACCCGGGCCCGGACATGGTTGCCGACGTTCTGATCGCCGTCCTTGATCGCGCCGATGCGTCTGATGTCGATGCGGATCGTGCTGTAGAACTTGAGGGCCCGCCCGCCGGGGGTGGTCTCGGGGCTGCCGAACATGACGCCGATCTTCTCGCGGATCTGGTTGATGAAGACGACGGTGCAGTTGCTGCGGGCGATGACGCCGGTGAGCTTGCGCATGGCCTGGCTCATCAGGCGGGCCTGCAAGCCCACGTGGGTGTCGCCCATCTCGCCCTCGATCTCGGCCTTGGGGATCAGGGCCGCGACCGAGTCGATGATGATGATGTCCACGGCGTTGGACCGGACCAAGAGTTCGGTGATCTCAAGGGCCTGCTCGCCGTTGTCGGGCTGCGACAGGAGCAACTCGTCGATGTTGACGCCGATCTTTTTGGCCCAGGTGGGATCCAGCGAGTGCTCGGCGTCGATGAATGCGGCGACGCCGCCGTCCTTCTGTGCGTGGGCCGCGACGGTGAGCGCGAGCGTGGTCTTGCCCGAGGATTCTGGCCCGAAGATCTCGATGATGCGTCCGCGCGGGATGCCGCGCCCCCCGAGGGCCAGATCGAGGCTGAGCGCCCCGGTACTGATGCCGGGGATGGCCAGATACGCGTCCTCGTCGAGGCGCATGATCGAGCCCTTGCCGAAGACCTTGTCGATCTGCGCCAGGGTGCGGTCGAGGGCCTGTTGTTTCTGGGGATCGAGGGGCTTGGTTTCGACGGCCTGGGCCGGGAGCGTCGCCTGCCCATTGGGCGAGATTTTTTCGCCCGCCGACGGCGACTTGCTCTGATCGGATGCGCCACCCGCTTGCTTGGAACTGGTGACGGACGGACCCTGGGTCTTCGGCTGGGTCTTTGCGGGCATGATGCCCTCCTTGCTTCTGCTCGCCCGGGCCGGCTCCTGCCCCAAATCGAGGGGAATAGATGGAGGTGACTCGAACGAAACCAACACGGATCGGGGGGGCCTCCGTGACCCCATTCCGGCCGGGGGCGGCGTTGGACGCGAGCCCGGCAAGGCGAGTATACCAGAACCCGAACGCCTGTCAATGTTCGGGAAACGATTGTGGATAAGTCTGGTTATGCAAGGGTCTCAGGTGTCCGAGAATTGGCCCTTGTCAAGCCTCTGGAAGCACCTCGAGAGTCACGCCCAAGATGACCGGAACAGGCGGACACAGATCCCCGCACAAACACGAACTCTCGCCTGAGCACACCGGACTCCCGCTCGATACCCGATCTGCGTATGCCCTCGACTGATCCCACAATCCACACCCGCTCGGTCATCAAGGGGCTGGACCGCCTGTACCAGGTCGCCCGCCTCTACGGCGACACGAGCCACGCCGGGGTGCAACGCGCGATGGATTCGCTCATCGGCGTGGTCCGCAGGGCCTTTGACGACGGGCTGGAAATCAACGTCACGTCCGAGGGGCTCATCGCCCACGAAATGGAAAGCCCGGAATCGGGCGAGTTCTGGCAGGCCTGTCGCGATAGGCAGATCGCGTCCATCCGGATCGACCCCCTGTCGACGCCGGCGGATCTCACCTCGCTGGTGACAAACCTCGCCCGCAAGGATGCCATCAAGGCCATCGTCGAGTCAACGGGCGGGCGAATCCAGGTCCTTCCAGTCGATCTCAGCGGGCTCGCAACCGTCGCGGCGGACTCTCAGCACCGCGTCGATTGGCAAGGCGTGGTCCAATCGCTCGGCGAGGGCGGCGAATGGTCACCCGAACATGCCGAGGTTCTCAACGCAACCGCCGCTCCCACAGACGAGGTCGCGGCGGCGCTGCGGACCCACATGCGAGCGGCGACCAGGTCGATCAAGGGCGCCTCAAGTCCTGAGCATGCCGAGAAGCTCCGCAAGCTTCGATCGTTCATCCGGACACTCAATCCAACGCTCCGGCGAGCGCTTATCGCGCAGGACAGCGGGACATTCGCCGGCGCCGAGGACGCTCTGGCGGACCTCGCCGACGTGCTCCCGCTCAAGGAGGTTCTCGAGTCTCTGCGTCAGGTCGGCATGAGCGAGGCTCGCCCCTCGAGCGCCGCGCTGCGGATGTTCCAGCAGCTCGCCCGGAGCTGCGCGACCGATCAGGGGAGCGCGGCCGAACTGAAGCAGCTCAGCGACTCGTGGCGAACCAACACCTTCGCCAGCGACGCCGGCGCGGACGCATTGCTGGTCTCCATCGGCGAGCTGCTCCAGTCCGTGCACTCCGAGACCTATTGCCCCAAGACCTACCTCGCCGAGCTCGACAAACTCGGGCGTCAGATCGAGCAGGGAGACGCCAGAAGCGATCTGCCGACGCCCGAGGAAACGTCCATGAGCATCGCGGAGATCAGCGCGGCGATCCTCGCGAGCTCTCCCGACGGCCTGGGCACCAATCGCATGCTGACCACGGCGTCGCAGACCCTTGGGTATGCGCTCCAGACCGGTCGCCACGACACCGCTCGCGACTTGATACGAGCGGCCACACGGGCCATGTCGATCGAGCTCACCGAGGAAACCGCCCGCGAGACCCTGAACCGGCTCGACGGCGTCGCCGAGCAACTCGTGCGGTCCGCGCACCTCACCGATGCGCCCGAGGCCACGCTGGAACTGCTGCGGACGAGCGGCGAGCCGGCAATCCAATGGGCTCTGGCCGTTCTCGCGGAGGGCAAGAACGAGCCGAACACAGTCCTCTGGACGTTTGTCCATAGCGCTCAAGTTGAGCACGTCGCCAGTGCGATCGAGGCGTTGCTCGCCGATGGAGAGGGTTCGCTGCCGCCCCTGGATCACCTCTGCGCCCCCTTCGATTTCAACGGCAAGCTGTGGATCATCTGGCCGCTGGTGAATGTCGACGACGCCGAGACCCGTCGCGGGGCTTTTCGTGCGATCGCCGGGAGCGCCGGCCGCTGGCCGCTTCGATTCCTCACCCGCGCGCTCAGCGATTCGCACACCGACATCCAGATGATGGCTCTCGACTGCCTGGGCCCGCCCCGCAGTGACCTCGAATCGCGATTACTCGGCGGGTTTATCGAGGGGCGAGGAAACGTCCTCAGCGACCAGGCGTTCGACCGCGCCACACAATCCCTTGTCGAGTCTCAAGACCCCAACGCACTGCGCAGCCTGCACACCGCGTTTCTCAAGCTCATGTCCAGTGGAACACCCTCCGTCCGCTTGCGAGCGGCCCATCTGGCGAGGGTCATCAAGCGCCGGCGAGATCATCCGCTGATGAAGGACGCCTGGGCCCGCTGGCGATTCTCTTCATGCCGATTCCATGTGCTCTTCAAGGACCGCCGGTCAAAGGTGACGCCATGAGCAAGGCATTCATCGACGCCGTCGCCGCTCTGACCAGCGCCGTCACCAGCCTCCGCCTCTACGGCGACTCGCACCCGTCATCGAGGATCCATGCCGATCGCGCGGCAGAGCTCATGAACTCCGCCCTGCGCCCCAATCCCGTGCAGCGGATCATCATCATGCCCGACGCGATCGCGATCGGCAACAGCCCGATGCCAAAGACCGACGAGCTCGCCTCGCGACTCGAGACGCTGCGCGAACTCGGCGTTGATTGCATCCTGGCCGCTCGCGGCGTGCGGGGCGATGAGATCCTCGATCTGGCCAGGTGCATCCTGAACAAGTCGCGACCCGAAAAGTCCGCCCATCTCGATTACGCCTCGCTCCAGGCTGCCGATGGGGACGTGAACGTCCTGGCGGCGATGTGTGCCGTCGCCAACACCGAGGCCACCCGTGCGCGGATCGAGGACACCTGGCAGCGCATCCAACGAGGCGGGGGCGCAGATGGCAAGCTGTGGTCTGCGATCGGCGACATCACCGCGTCGGCGACGACCTCGGCGGGCTCGCTCATCCCCCTGGCCGCGCTCAAGCACCACGATCAGTACACCTTCGTCCATACGATCAACGTCGCCATCCTGAGCACGGCCCTCGCCCGCGCTGTCGGCGCCAGCGGCCAACTGCTTGCCGATATCACCGCCGCCGCCCTGCTCCACGACGTTGGCAAACGCCTGGTGCCATCGCAGATTCTCAACAAGCCGATCAAGCTTACCAAGCCGGAGATCGAGGTCGTGCATCGCCACCCGTCCAATGGCGCAGAACTGCTGATCGGCGCCCCCGAGGTGCCAGAACTCGCCGCGGTCGTCGCCTACGAGCACCACATGGATCTCGACGGCGGCGGATACCCGCGCCGCAAGCGCCGCTGGCGCATCAGCCTGGCCAGCCAGATCGTGCATATCGCCGACGTCTTCGACGCCCTCCGCACCGATCGACCCTATCGCAAGGCGCTCGACCTCGAGAAGGCCCTGGGGATCATGGAGCTCTCCTCTGGGCGATCCTACGACGCCGACCTCTTCGAGGTCTTCCGGACACGGATCGCTGAACACGTCGATGTGCAAGAGGCCAAGGACGACCCGCCGGCGTCAGATTCCGGCGAGCAGCAGAGGGCCGCCTGAGCACGCCCAGACGATCGCGGGATTCTGTTCCAGGTCCAACCAAGAGATGACCGGCCCGCTGGCTTGGCCTCTGGCGGGATGCTCCACTACGCTTGCGTCCATGAACCTCTCTCTGACCAACAAGCGTTGCCTCGTCTGCGGCTCGACCCAGGGCATCGGACGGGCCGCCGCGATCGTTCTCGCACGCCTGGGCGCATCGATCACGCTGCTCGCCCGCGATGAGGCCAAGCTCCGCACAACCCAAGACATCCTCCCAAGCGAAGATCAGGGCCAGGCCAACGACTGGCTCGTCGCCGACTTTGACGACCCCCAATGCGTCGCCCGCGCGGTCAAAGACTCGCTGGGCGACGGGCGGACCTATCACGTCCTCATCAACAACACCGGCGGACCCCCGGCGGGCAAGGCCATCGACGCCGA
This sequence comes from uncultured Phycisphaerales bacterium, assembly GCA_965371965.1. Classification (GTDB taxonomy): domain Bacteria; phylum Planctomycetota; class Phycisphaerae; order Phycisphaerales; family UBA1924; genus S146-42. The sequence continues at coordinate 3,407 of CBDVAM010000005.1, read as the reverse complement.
GCCCGAGCAGTACGCCCGCGCATTCCGCCAGCACCTGCTCTGCAACCAGGCGCTGGCGATGGCGGTGGTGCCGGGGATGATCGAGTCTGGCTACGGGCGCATCGTCAACATCATCTCAACGAGCGTCCGCCAGCCGATCGCGGGACTCGGAGTCTCTAACACGGTTCGCGGCGCGGTCGCGAGCTGGGCCAAGACCCTCAGCCGCGAACTTGCGCCCCATGCGATCACGGTCAACAACGTGCTGCCGGGCTTTACCGAGACGACGCGCCTGGAGAACCTGATCCGCACGCGCGCCAAGGCCCGGGGTGTCGAGGAGAACGTCGTCGCCGACGAGATGCGTGCGGGTGTCCCGATGGGGCGGTTCGCCGACGCCGAGGAGGTGGCCAACGCCGTCGCGTTTCTGGCATCGCCCGCGGCGAGCTATATCTCGGGTCAAAGCCTGGCCGTTGACGGCGCAAGGCTTGAGGCGATCTAGGTATTGGCGAGGTGCCGACACAACAAAGTGAACGCCGGAGCCTCACGGGCGCGCACGCGACTCAGGATTTCGGCTCATCCCCTCGGCGAGCCTCAATGCTCTCCTGAATCTTCTCGGCGCTGACCGTACCCAGCCACTGGCTCCGATCCTGCGTGTAATCCCCGGTTCCGGAATCGAACTGCTGAAGAAACCGGATCATCCCCGACGGCCCGAGCCGATCTGTAAGGGCCTCGATCCCCTCTCGTCGAATCTCGTCGATCGTTCGCTTGTTGGCAATCATGGTCGCTCCAGAATCCACGCCGCAGGGTTTAGTATCCGCGTATTCATCGTATCAAGCCGCATCGCTCGGGTACACAGGCGATCGTCGGTTGTGAATAGAACGTCGCACTGTGCGATGACCGCGAATGCCAGGTGCAACGCGTCCATCACCCCGATTCCCTCGGTCGCGAAATCAGACCACCGAGCCAGAACATCGTTGTCCAGGCGGTACCGCTCTGTGCCCTTGGAAAGCAGGAGCTCAACGGCCCTCCTGCGAGTTGGATCGGGGATACGCCGAACCTCGTCTTCGACCGCTTCGCTGGTTATCCAGGCGTGCTCTCCTGCCTCAATCGAATCGAGGATCATGAGAACCGCCTCGCTCTCCAGGCGAACTCGGGCTTGGTTCTGGTCGTCAAGCGGCCTATTCAAACAACAGACATCAAGGTAGATGCGCATTCCAACAGCTTACCGTGCTCGCCCCAGGTTCACCAGCCACTCCAGATTCCCCGTGCCCCCCCGCCCCCCGCGAATCGGCGGGCGCCCCCGCCCCGCCACCTCGGCCCCGAACGCGCCCAGCCCTTCCACAGTCTTTTCCGCAATCTGCCCCGCCACGTCATCGGGCAACACACCCCCCACCGCCAACTCCTCGAACCTCGCCCGCGCGATCTCATAGTGCGGCTTGACCAGACTGACGATCCGCCCGCTCTCTTTCAACCATTGCACCGCAACGGGTATCGCCCGCTCCTGGCGCGTCCATCCCAGGTCAATCACGACCAGATCGACGGGCTCCGCCGCCTCCATATGCAGCGCATTTGTGCGCTCATGGACGACCACCCGCGGATCCTGGCGCAGCGTCCACGCGAGCTCGCCATAGGCCGTGTCCACCGCATGAACGCGAGCGGCCCCGCGTTGCAGCAGGCAATCGGTAAATCCCCCGGTCGAGCAGCCAAGATCGGCGCACACCAGCCCCTCGACATCGATCCCAAAGGCATCGAGCGCGTGCGCGAGCTTCAGCCCGCCGCGAGAGACGAACGGATGGTCTTTGTCGGCGCTCACCCCGCCGCCATCGGCACGCCCACGATCGAGATCCCAAGGCGATCCGCCCGCGCGATCATGTCGGGCTTATCGATCATGATCACGTCCTCGGCGGCGATCGCCAGACACCTGCCCCCGCACTCATGCAGCTTCTCGATAGTGTTCACACCGACCGTCGGCACGTCGCTCCGCCGATCGTGTCCGACCCGCGAGCCCTTGCAGAGCGTCCAGCCCTTGGCCTTGCACAGCCCGCCGGTGCGTTCGATCATCGCGTCGGTGCCCTCGACCGCCTCGACGCTGATGGTGTCGCGATCGCGCACGGCGACCGCCTGCCCGATATCCAGCCTCAGCAGCTCGCACAGCAAAGGCCACACAAAGTCGATATCCGCCCGCTGCTGGGCGGTGGGTTCGCCCTTGGTCATTACCCCCGCGTGGGCGAGCTGGTCCTTGATCGGCATCGTCGAATCCATCAGGCTCACTCCCGCGCGATCCAGCGTCTCGGCGATCATCCCCAGAACAGCATACGACCGCCGATCATGGCGAATCCGAAACACCCCACGCAGCGTCGTCAGGTCCGGCACATTGCGAAAGACCCGCAGCGGATCGTGCATGATCGACGCCTTGTCCACCTTGCCGACCATGATGGCGTGGCGTACCCGCCGACGGCGCAGCGTCCTGGCCCACTGCCCGAGACGCAGCAGCCCGACCTCGCTGAAGGAATCGCACAGCCCCGGCAGCGCCGCGTCGTACTGCCCGCCCAGCCCCACGCCGTGGACCGGGTAGCCCAGGTTGTGCAACCCCTCGGCGACGATGATCGGCAGGCGTCCGCCCCCGGCGATCAGCCCCACCGGCGTCGGCGGCGGCGGCGGGTCGGGCAGGATTGTCAGCGTCTTGAACACCCCCCGATTCTACTTCAATCTCTTGATGGCGTCGTGGCGAGCGAACTACGACAGACCGACGCCCTGCGATGGATGCCCCACCGAATACGCGATTTGCCGTCGTCGTGCCTTTGGCAACCAATAAACCCCACCCCGATCGCGAGCCGATACACCGCCCATGCCAGGTGAGCAAGTCCGAGCATTCAATGACCAACCGCAATCCGGCGGCACCCCCACCTCCCCCAGCCCCTCCATCGGCGTCTATTTCGCCTGCTCCAACCAGTATCTCCGCGTCTTCCGCAACCAAGATGGCACCCACTACCTCGCGAGGTGCCCAAAGTGCGCCAAGACCATCCAGTTCCGCGTCGAGGCGGGGGGAACCGACCAGAGGTTCTTCGAGGTCAGTTGCTAGGCGTCGCGGCTGCTCTCCACCCGAGAAGCCCCCCGTCGTCCGGTGCTCGAAACCTTGCGAAAGATCCCGAAAAGCAACACCAGAGCCAGGAACCCCGCGGCGACCTGGTCAGCCAACCCCGCATGAGTATGGCCCTGCAAGATCTCGCCCACGCCAAACCACGACTTGGGCATCGCAAGATCGACGAGCGTGCCGGCACCGAACGCGAAGACCCCGATGACGCCCAGATAGACCGCCAGCGCCCGCCCGCCGAGATCCTTCAAGACCCACGCCATGGTCGCCGGGTTTGTCGCCGGCCCCGCGAGCAGAAATACGACGCCGGCCCCGGGGCTGAGCCCCGCGGCCAGCA
>CBDVAM010000004.1:0-59879 GCA_965371965.1 uncultured Phycisphaerales bacterium | reverse complement strand
CAGAGAGCACAGAGCCTGAAATCCAAGAGTTTTCTCTCTGTGCCCTCTGTGACTCTGTGGTGAATCAGATGATTAGGGATAGCCTCTAAGTCCGGTCACTTCTTCGCCTTGGACCACGAATCCCGCAGCCCCACCGTCCGATTCAAGACGAGTTTGTCCGGCGTCGAGTCCCGGTCCACACAGAAATAGCCGTGGCGTTCGAGCTGGAATCGCCGGATGCCGTCCGCCCATTCCGGCTCATCCGGGGCGACCTCCTGGCCCAGCCCAGGCTCGATCTTCGCCGAGACGACCTCGATCGAATCGGGATTGAGATCATCGCGAAAATCGCCCGTCTCCTTGCCCGGCTGCTCGGCCTTGAACAAGCGATCGAAGACTCGCACCTCGGCGTCTTGCGCATGCTCGGCGCTCACCCAATGCAACGTGCCCTTGACCTTGCGCTGCTTGCCCTCGGCGTCCGGAGGCGGAGCCTCGCCGCCCTTGGTCTGCGGGTCGTAGGTGCAGCGCAGCAGCGAGACCTCGCCGTTCTCGTCTTTCTCAACGCCCGTGCAAGTGATCCAATAGGCGTAGCGAAGGCGGACCTCCCCGCCGGGCCTCAGGCGGAAGAACTTCTTGGGCGCGTCCTCCATGAAATCCGCCCGCTCGATGAACAGCTCGCGTGTGAAGGGGACCTCGCGCCGCCCCGCCGAGTCGTCCTCGGGGTTGTTGACGGCGCTCATCATCTCGACCTGCCCCTCGGGGTAGTTCTCAATTAGGACTCGCAGGGGGCGCAGCACGCCCATGCGGCGCGGCGCAACGCGATTCAGGTGCCCGCGCACGGCGTTCTCAAGCCTGCCGAAGTCGATCAGCGAGTTGTACTTGGTGATCCCGATGTCGTCGCAAAACGCGCGGATGGATTCCGGCGTCCAGCCGCGCCGGCGCATGCCGCGGATGGTGGCCATGCGCGGGTCGTCCCAGCCGCTGACGTGCCCCTCCTTGACCATCGCGACCAGGTTTCGCTTGGACATGAGCGTGTAACCGAGCAGGAGCTTGGCGAACTCGGTCTGCTGGGAATGATGGATCTTCTCGCCTCGCCCCTCGTTGATCGCATCGATGAACCAGTCGTACAGCGGCCTGTGATTCTCGAACTCCAGCGTGCACAGCGAGTGAGTGACACCCTCGCGCGAATCCTCCAACCCGTGTGCCCAGTCGTACATGGGATAGACGCACCACGAATCGCCGACGTGGGGATGGGCCTGGCGCAGGATGCGGTACATCACCGGATCGCGCATGGTGAGATTGGGATGGTTCATGTCGATCTTGGCGCGAAGCGTGCGCGAACCGTCGGCGAACTCGCCGCTGCGCATGCGCCCAAACAGATCGACGGATTCCTCCGCGGGGCGATCACGGAACGGGCTCGCCTTGCCCGCCTCGCTCGGGCTGCCTCTCGTTTCTCGGACCTGCTCGCCGGAGAGTTCGCAGACGAACGCCTTGCCCTTCTCGATCAGCTCGATCGCGAGGCCATACATCCACTCGAAGTAGTCCGAGGCGTGCAGGGGCTTGTCGCCCCAGTCGAAGCCGAGCCAGCGGATGTCATCCTGGATCGCGTCGATGTACTCGCGTTCTTCCTTGGCGGGGTTGGTGTCATCGAAGCGGAGATTGCACCGCCCGCCATACTTCTGCGCAAGGCCGAAGCTGAGGCAGATGGCCTTGGTGTGCCCGATGTGGAGATAGCCGTTGGGCTCGGGGGGGAAGCGCGTGGTGACGACCGAGGAATCGCCCGCGGGCCCCCACTTGCCGCCGGCGATGTCGTCCTCGATGATCTGCTCGATGAAATGGAGTTGGTGTTCGTCTGGCATGGGGAGATCCTAAGAGGGATTATCAACGCGGAGGGCCGCAGAGTGCCGCGGAGAAATACAAAGACATGGATCAGAGAGAAGGCAGCGGAATCGCCGGTTGATATGGCGCATGTATCCACTGAAATCCCGAGGCATCGCGTGCGTTTGGCTGTCCCAACTCCATTCTCATCCCCCTCTGCGGCACTCCGCGGCCCTCCGCGTTTCAATCCGAATGAACCAGCAGACATCTATCGATGCGAGCGATCACGCCCGGCCTTCCGATGAGCGCCAGCGTCTCGCCGAGCCCCGGGCTGACGGTTCTACCCGTCATCGCCACCCGCAGCGGCTGGGCGACCTTGCCCATGCCGACGCCCCGCTCCTCGCACCACGCCTTGATTGCTGCGTCGATCGCCTCGGGCTCGAACGGATCGATCGCCTCGATGACGGGCCTGATCTCCCCCAACCGCTCCAACCCGCTCGGCTCGCCCTTGCGCAGCGCTTTGGCGACCGCCTTCTCTTCAAACTCGACTGCATCGTCAGCGATCAGCGCGAACCGCACATGGTCCGCAGCGTCCCGTAGCGTCCGCGTTCTTGGCTTCGCCGCGCTCGCCATCGCGAGCCCGCGATCACCCGCGAGATGCTCCGCGATCTCGGGCTGAAACACCGACGCCCAGCCCCGCCAGCGACCCAGAAAATCCCCGTCGCTCAGATCCTTCTGGATCGTGTCGGCGTTGAATGCCAGCAGCTTGTCGCGGTCGAACTTGCTCGGCTTCTTGCCGAGGCGCTCGATCGAGAAATGCTCGCCGAGAAACTCAAGATTGAGCCGCTCCAAATCCGTGCCGTCTTCATTTTTCATGCCCGGATTCCAACCCAGCAGCGCGAGATAGTTGCACAAAACTTCGGGCAGATACCCGCTCGCCGCGAACTCGCTGACATTGACTTCCGGCAGCGTCACGCCGAGCCGCCTGGCGATCATGTCGAGCTACTCCAGCGGCAACTGGGCCTTCTTGTCACCCAGCCACGCCTCGATCTCCGCCTGCGAGCACCCCACCGAACTCACGAGCGACCCAAGCCCAGCCTCATCCAGACCCGCATCTTTCAACGCCGCCTTGGCCGCCTTGTCCTTGTCACGCTTGCTCATCTTGCTGCCATCGGGATTGAAGATCAGTGGCAGGTGCGCATAGATCGGCGTGCGATACCCCAGCGCCCGCTGCAACGCCACATGCCTCGGCGTATTGATCAGGTGCTCCTGCCCCCGCAGCACATGAGTCACGCCCATCGCCTCATCATCCACGACGCACGCGAGGTGATACGTCGGAAACCCATCGCGTTTGCGCAGCACGAAATCGTCGAGCTGGTCGGCCTCCAGCTTCACATGGCCCAGCACCTCATCGTGAACAACGATCGCCTCATCGGGCATCCGGAACCGCACGACGTGCTCGTCACCAGCCGCCATCCGAGCCATTCGCTCATCGCGAGGCAGTTTGATCGCCGCCCGGTCGTAGCGATAGGTCTCCTTGCGCCCCACCGCCGCCGCCCGCGCCGCGTCCAACTCCGCCGGCGTCTCAAAGGCCGGGTAGGCCTTGTCATCCTCGATCAACCGCTCCAAAGCCTCGTTGTACTTCTCAAGCCGCTGAGCCTGAAAAAACGGCCCAACCCCCCGAGGATCCCCGCCAACAGTCTCCCCCGACCCCCGACCCTCAACCCCCGACCCCTCTTCCAACCCCGGCCCCTCGTCCCACTCCAACCCAAGCCACGCCATCGACTCCAGAATCCCCGCCGTGGCGTCCTCGCTCGAGCGAGCCTGATCGGTGTCTTCAATCCGGAGGATGAAGCTGCCTTCGAGCTTGCGGGCCAGTGCCCAGCAGAACAGGGCGGTGCGAGCCCCGCCGACGTGAAGGTGCCCGGTGGGGCTGGGTGCGAAGCGTGTGACGACCTGGGGCATGGGGCGAGTGTAGGAATGGCCTTGTGGTGGGCGCGTCTCGTCTAGTCCGCCAAACCCGCTCTGCCCGGGTCAGCCGTCAGTCAGTCCTTTGAAACGACCCTGACGCCCTTGCGATCAATCCAGATCTCGCCAGCACCGTCAAAGAAGCCCGTACCGATCAGCATCTCCACTCGCCTCTGCTCAAAGATGGGTTCCTCATCCGGCACATGCACTCGATGACGGTTCACGTCTCCGCCCATCGCGACACTGACTGACGTCTCCCACAACTTTGGACGCCGGCGACGTGCCCCGGACTCGAGTCTCGTCTTCGAATCCGTCAGATCGAGCTCCAAGTCCCGTGCGACCCGAAGTGATAGCAATGCACCGACGCCCAGCCCCGTGTCGAAGAGGGCTCGAATCTCCCGAGATTCTCCCGTCTCTCGATTCGTCACCAGCACGTCGAAGTGCGGTCCCCTCTCTTCAGAGAACTCTATGAACTTCATCTTTGGCCCAACGCTCGCCATGTCCTGAACATCGCTGCAATGGGCTATTCGAGTTTCCATGTCAATGCGGATCGTCATCCTTGAGAGTTGCTCCCACCCAAGAAGGCCGACCACAGGTGGCGATCCGCCCCGCAGATACCAAGCGAGATCGATGATCTGGATCCGTGACATGCTGAACTCGCCGCACCCCAACGACATCTGGATCCGTTGAGTCTCTTGCGGGTTCGCCCAACTAAACTCTTCAGACTTCGGGTCTGGCACGACATACACTGATTCGGATTCACCGGCGTACGTCTCATCCAAGTAACTCACCACCGCGCCCGTATCAATGATGAAGCGAACGTCCTGCCCTTGCAGTGTGCCCTCGGCAATGGGAATGGAGCCCGTCTGCGGTTCGCTTAACCCGAAGGGATCGAGTGGGCCGAAGACCCGGACGAGTATCCACAGCAAGACGAGAACCACAACCGCCTTGATGAGGAAGGCACGGCCCCGCATGGAGAAAAAGCCTTTCGCAGTCAGGTGAGTGCGTGAACCGCCTTACGACCAACCCCAAGAGCTCATTGTACTCGATGTATCGAGCCCACCGTCAAAGACTCGCCCCATACACAATCGCATTCATCAACAGCCGCATCGGCCCGTGCAGGAACCCCCGGATCGTCACATCGTCGCCCAGGCAGATCACGCTCCCGCGCCCCAACCGATGCCTCGTCATGAACGGCGTGCCCTCCAGCCTCGCCAGATTCCGATCGGAGATCACACCGCCGATGGAACCGTCGTAGCGGGCGATCACCTCGCCGCTGTCGCTGACCGGCAGGCGGTTCATGTTCCGCTTGATGACGCCGTACCAGTCGGCGCACCCCGCCGCCAGCGGATGGCTGGTGTCCACGGCGATGCGCATCATCGCCCCCGGCACCCGATCCTCAACCGCCCGCTCGTCACGCTCTTCGATCGTCAGTTCGCTGGGCTCGGGGCGCTCCTCGATCTCCTCAGAATCCTCGACCGCCTCAAGTTCTAACAGCTCGCGCCCGGCCCAGCTCGCCGCCGAGCCGGAGGCGACGACGGTCCCGCCCGCGCGAACCCAGGCATCGAGAGCGTCCTTGTCAGCGCCGCCAAACCTCGCCCCATCGGGTAGCACAATCACGTTGTACTCATCGAGATCAACCTCGCCGATGCGGTCGGCATCCACGGCCGTATACGGCACCGGCTGGGCGATATCCAAGAGATGCCAGTGCTGCCCGAAGCTGTAGCTGCTCGTCGGCTCGCCGCGGATCAGCGCGACCTTGGGCAGGTCCATGATCCGGTTCGCGTTCGCCCCCAGCACCGGCCCCTCATCGCTGAAGCCCGTCGAGACCCGCACCACCCGAGCCCCGATTCTCTCGCGGCACACCCGCTCGAACTGCTCGATATCCACATGCTGGTTGCGCAGCAGGTGCACGATGAGGCTGCCCTTTGCGAACCGCTCGCCTTCGATCGTGATCGGCTCGCCCGAGACCCGGCAGAACATACCCATTCGCTGGGCCAGCCCGATCACCTGCGGCAGGACAAACTGGTCGCCATCGACGATCAGCGCGACCTCGCCCTCGCCCGCCGGGGCTGAGTCGATCACGACACTCTCGACCGGCTCGGTCGGCGCTGTGAACGGCGAGCCGGTGTACGCCGCGCGCAGGCCGAAGCTCACCGGCAGGCTCCACGCGGTGATGTCGTAGGTGTCGTGATCGCTGACCTCGGTCTGACGCTCGAACAGCGCCCGCACCAAGCGACCCATCGCCTGATCCGTGCGCACAACCCAGGTCCCCGCTGGCAACGTATCGGCGTCGATCTGTGCGCCATCGCGATAGCCCATGACACCCGCCGCGCTGATCGCTCCAGTCAGCCGCTCGATCTCGATGCCCTGCGCAGAGCACAGATCGAACACCTTCTTGAGCACATGCTGGTCGTTGCCCGCCATGATGAAGAAGGTCGCGGGGTCCTCGCGAGCGAGCTCGAGTGTGCCCGTGAAGAACTCCCGAAACCGCTTCAGCTGCCCCTCACGGTTCGCGCCGGTCGTCTCCAGGTAGCTCATGCTCGTCAAGAAATGGTGGCGGGCCCGCTCGATCAGAGTCAGGTCGTAGTGCTCGCTGATCTCGACCGCCAGCCCAGCAAACCCGTGCCCCGCCTGCTCGCACAGCATGCCTACGGCCCCGTGATACACCGGCAGCACCTTGCCATACCCCGGATACAGATAATCGAACCGCTCCTTGGTCGAATACACCAGCCCCTCACGATCAAAGACCTTGGCGTTGGCCTTGCCGTACAGCCCCACCCAGTCCTTGGTCTCCTGGGGGATATTCATGTTGTACGGATCATCGCCCAGCCCGAAGAAGTACGGGCTGCGATAGCCCTGCTCGTGATAATCGATATGCAACTGCGGCAGGTACTCACGATAGACGACCATGCGCTGCGCACTCTCGGGATGCACAAGCCACACCCAGTCGCGATTGAGATCGAAGTAATAGTGGTTCGTCCGCCCGCCGGGCCAGGGCTCATGGTGCTCGGTCGCGTCGTGCGACGCATTCGCCCCCACCCCGACGACGCCGTTGTACCAGTTCACATAGCGGTCGCGCCCGTCGGGATTGATCATCGGATCGATCACAACCACGCACGATGACAGGATGTCGTCGATCGCCTGGCCCTGCCCCGCAGCAAGGGTGTACAGCACGCGCATCGCGGCCTCAGAACTCGACGCCTCGTTGCCGTGCACGTTGTAGCTCAGCCAGACGATCGCGGGATTGGATTCGATCACCTCGCGGGTGGCGTCATCATCGGCCCCGGGGTCTGTCAGCGACCGGTTCGCCTCCAGGATCTCATCCAGGCGGGCCAGGTTCGCGGGCGAGCTGATTGTCAGGATGTTCAGGCTCCGACCCTCGTGGGTCTTGCCATACTCGCGCATCTGCACACGATCTGAGGCCCCGGCGATCGCCCGACAATATCGGACCACATCCGCGTGGCGGGTAAACCGCTCGCCAATCGAATGACCCAGGATTTCCGCAGGTGCGGGGACCTCCGAGGCGAACTCGACGCCGTCGAAATACGCCCAGGGATCGCCGCTGAGGGCCCGGTCCTGGGCAATTGCGCCGCTGGCGGAGAGCACAATCCACAGCACGAGAGCTTTCGTAAGGCACGTGTTCATCGGGTCTCCTCGGGGGGGAGGGGGGGATCGGGTCGTCGCCGCGATTGTGACCGAACAGACATCGGCGATCCAGCGGCTTGTCCAAACTCAACCCACAACTCGGGGAAACCCGGGGGCCAGAGCGTGGTCCGGCGGGAAATATCTGCAACAATCAACAGAACTGACCGGCAGGGCGCACGAGGGCGGCCGGCGGCTCTCTCTTTGGGGCAGGTCCGACGGGCTCGCAAGCGAGTCCGGCCCGGTGCCTGGCACGAGTAGAGAGCGGGGTTGCCCCGCTGGGCTCAGGGGAGAGTCAGCCAAGCCCGTGCCGGACCCGGGACCGGTCATTTGTGGGGGTCTTTGCTCGTGAAACAGGACGCATTCCCGCAGACCCTTCGGACGTGGATCGGCGCACGCCTCGTCGATGGGCACGCGGGGCGCGCGGAAGTCAATCGCCACCTCATGACCGTGTACCTCAGACCGCTGAAAATCTACTTCATGGGCACGTCCGAGCGGTGGCTGGGCGAGCCCGACGACGTCGTCTCGGGGTTCTTCGCCGATCGCCTGGCACGCGAGAACTTTCTCGACGACTGGATCGCCAGCGGGCTGAGCCTGCGCCGTTGGCTCTGCAACGGGTTCTGCTTCTATCTCAAGGAGCTTCGCCGTCAGAAGTTCCGCGATGGGCGGGCGGGCGAACTCAAGGACGACCCGGTGACGTTCTCGGGCGATCCGGAGCAGGCGATGGACCGTGCGTTCATCGCCGAGGTTGTGCGGGTTGCGCTCGCCCAGGCGAGAGAGCAATGTATCGCCGACGGGCTCGAGGACCACTGGGACGTCTTCGAGCAGCACCACTGCCTGGGGCGGGCGTACCAGGACATCGGCGCGGAGATGGACATCAAGCCATCGCGGGCGGCGGTGATGACCCGCACGGCGACCAAGCGCTTCCGCGAGGCGCTGCGCGAGCTGATCGCACGCGACTCGATCCATGACGATGTCGACTCGGAGATTCTCTCCCTGCTGGAGGATGACTGATGGAAGATCAAGCGGGCGTCGACACGCTCGATCAGACGGCCCTGACGCGCCTCATGCGCCTGGGCATCGCCGGTCCTCACCGACCGGTCGATGCGCTCATCCAACGGCTGGGCGCTTCGGGCGGGAGCCAGTGGCTCGAGCGCATCCTCAAAGAGGACCTGCCCGAACGTGAGCGAGTGCTCATCGCTCTGGCGACCTCCAGAGGTGCGAGCCTGGAGGAACTGCACGAGCTCAAGGACCTGAGCAAGGTTCGCCTCGGCGCTGCCAAGACCGAGAACGACCGGGTGTGTGCCCTGTTCTCGTACTTCATCAGCCTCGCGGGCGGGCTCGCGCTGCACGAAGAGGTCATCACCAGCCGCTCGGCGGGCGAGTTGGAGGAGGTCCTGATCGACCTTGCTGAGACGCTCTCTGGCGAATACCAGGATCTGGTCAGCGAGGGCGGCATCCGCGCGGGCGAGATCGCGCGACCCTGAGCTAACGCTCGCGAACCTGGAATCGGATGGTCAGGGTGTCGTCGGTCTCGATCTGATCGGCGACATCTCCCAAGACCCGCACGCTGACCGTTGCCTCGTGCACGCCCGGACGATCCACGACCCAGGCACCCGAGACCGCGTACCGCAACGACTCATCCTCGGACCCCGCCGACTCACGGCTGGTGGCGCTGGATCCCTCCACCGTTCGTGTCAGCTCCAGTAGCTGGCCCGCCAGGGCGGTCGCACGCACCTGCACGCCGATCGAGAACGGCTCGCCGGCGACCGGCACGATGCGCTCGCCCGAGACGCTCACGCAGAACGCGTCGACGATGGCGGCGTTGACCGGCAACTGCTCGCCCCGCTGTGCGGGATCGAGCCTGGGTTGCTCGACGCGCGATCGCCACACCCGCAGGCGCCCATCGCCTCGCCCAGCGAGCAGGCGGTCGTCCTGGCCCATGAACTGGATCGAGGCCAGCGCCATCTCGCCGGCGGCGATGCGGGCGATCGGCTGCTCATAACCGGGGGCCCACAGCGTTGCCACGCCCGCCCGATCGGTCGAGATGATGCGGGACCCGTCGGGACTGAACGCGATGGCGCTGATGGGCGGCCCGATGCCGCGCCCGGCGCTCCACCTTGGATCGTGGCGACGTTGGTCCGTCGCGACGATCGCAACCTGCTCGACCGCATCGACATGGATAAACCCCGCGTCGTCGCCGACTGCGATCGCCCGACCCAGCCGATCGATCGCGACCGCGACCGGACGGTGCGCAAATGGCCCGAGGTGGTGGATCGGCGTGAAGCGCTCGAGCTCCCAGACGGTGGCATTCGCGTCATCGGCGACGCTGATCGCGCGCGCGCCATCGGCGCTGACGGCGATCGCGTTGATCGATCCGTCGTGGGCGTCAATCACGCGGAGGGTCCGCAGCGACTCGCCGTCGAGCAGGTGGATGGCCCCCGCGTCATCGCCAACTATGAGCAGCGCGTCGCGCGGGCGGACCGCCAGCACGCGGGCACCATCCAGGATCCGCGTCGCGAGAATAGAGCCTGTCAGCGGATCCCATCGGCGGATCACGCCCGACGCATCGAGCACGTACGCCGACTCGGCAGAGACGCCCAGGCCCAAAGGGCGGGCGTCCAGATGGAGCACCGGCGCCGGCTCATACGCCAGCAGCGTGTCGGCGTGCCAGGTGCGGGCGGTGGCGTCGGCCGACGCCGTGATGATGTACCGGGCGTCCTGGGTTACACCGATAGCAACGATCTCCGAATCGTGCAGGCGCGGCGCCTGCGCATCGGCAGTGGTCAGCTCCAGCTTCCACACACGCGCGACATGTGCCGCATCGATCGTGAGCAGCGCGAACGGATCGTCGTCGATCCACGATACCGCCCGAACGCTGGATTCGTGCCCGGTCAGCGTTCGCGACATCGTCCTGGAGCTCCGCGAATCGCCCGGACCGCCGCCACCGGGTACGGTCCACCAGATCCGAGTCCCCAGATCACCCGTTCCGCCGACGATGAGCCCGAGGTTCTCAGCGAGCGCGAGCACGGGCGAACCTTGCTGCTGGATTGCGCGGAGCGGCTTGTGGTCCGACAGTGACCACTCGATCACCGCCCCGCTCTCGTCGCCGGTGAGGAACCGGGGCGCATCATCGGATGGGCCACCGCCTGAGAACGCGATCGAACGGACGATCCCGTCGAGGGGTGCGTCGCTCCTGCGGACGACCCAGCCGGCGGTGCTGATTCTCGCCACATCGCGATCGTGCGAGCACGAGATGAGCCAGAGATCGTCGGGGCTGAACGCGATTGTCTGGACGCTGGTCTCGTGGGGCTTTCGTGCAATGATCGGCTCGCCGGTCGCGGCGTCGCGGATCGTCACCCGACCGCCGGCGTCACCCACCGCAAGCCACTGACCGCCGGCGCTCAGCGCGATGGCGCTGGGCGTGTCGGTGAGCACGCGATGCTCGCCGATCAATCGACGCTGGTCGAGGTCCCAGACCTGGATCTTGCCGGTGCGCGAGAGCGTCGCGGCCCGCGGCGTTTCTCTGGCGATCGCGATACGGGCGATGGGTCCTGCCGCCTCGCCGAACGGCTCCTCCACGCGCTGCTCGAACGGATCGACAAATCGCAAGGAGCCCGCGTCATCGCCCATGAGGATGAGCTTCCCGCCAGGCATGATCGCCGCGGCGCTTGCGCCGAACTGCGCGAGCGGCACCTCCTTGATGCTCTGATCGAACTCGGCCGCCAGGGCAGAAATCTCCCAGCCCCCGCCGAGCATCTGGGCCTCCTCAAGCGACCGCACGAACACCGGCAGATCGCCCGACCCAAGCGCGTCGATGGCGCGTGAAACCTCGTTGGCGTAGGCGGCATGCTCGGCACGCCGGCGCTGCTCATCGGCGAGAACCGCGTTCGTGGTAGCGATCCTCGCCTGGGTTCGCGCGTTTTCGCTGGCGGCGAGGGCCAAGTCGGTCTGCTCGCGGAGATCGTCCGTCGTCTTCTCGAGTTGGGCATTGGTGGTCTTGAGGCTCTGGACCGAGGCGTCGCGTTCGCGAACTGTCTGGCGCAACTCGATTGCTTGTTCTCTCAGGGACTCTGTGGTGGTGCTCAGGGTCTTGTTGGTCGAGTCCAGCTCTGTCACCGTGTTCTGGAGATCGATATTCAGCTCGCTTGCCCGGAGAAACTGTGCCACGAACGCGATCATGCCAACGAGCAACGCGACGCCCACGAGCCCCGCGGTCGAGACCGCGCCGCGATTTCGCCGGATGAACTTGCGCGCGCGATACCACGCCGAGGGCGGCCCCGCGAGCACGGGCCTACCCGCGACGTGCCTGCGGATATCGGCGGCCAGCGCCGAGGCCGACTCGTACCGCCGGTCGCGCTCCTTGTGCATGGCACGCATGGTGATCCAGTCCAGGTCGCCGCGAAGCCGCCTGCTCAACGCTCGCGAGCCCTGGGGCGTGTGAGATCTCGGCGTCGTGACCCTGGTGCGCATCACCTTGGTCGATGGACGAGGCGGATCGATCTCGCGGATCACACGCCTCAACTCGTCGGAACTCGCCTGACGCAGCGTCTTGCCATCGAACGGGCGCTGGCCGGTGAGAAGCTCATAGAGCACCGCACCCAACGAATAGACGTCCGATCGGGTATCGACAACCGCGGGGCCAAGCTCGGCCTGCTCGGGGCTCATGTACTCGGGCGTGCCGAGGATCTGGCCCTGCACGGTCTGACGGGTGGCGTCGGTCCGGGCATCGTCGGAGATTGCCTTGGCGACGCCGAAGTCGATGATCTTGGGTGCCGCTGTGCCGTCGACATTTGCAACGAGAATGTTCGATGGCTTGAGGTCGCGGTGGATAACCCCTCGCTGGTGGGCGTACTGGACCGCCTCGCACACCCGAACGACTAGCCGCAGGATCTCACGCACGTTGAGGCGGCGGGTCTGGCAGTACGTCGTGATCGACTCGCCCGGGACATACTCCATCACGAAGTAGGGCCGGCCGTTGGGCGTCACGCCAGCGTCGAAGATATGCGCGATCCCGGGGTGGTCCAGACTCGCCAGCGTCTGTTGCTCGGTCGCGAAGCGGGCGATGACCTGTCGGGTGTCCATCCCCGGCTTGATGAGTTTCACTGCGACCTCGCGCTTGACGGGCTCGAGCTGCTCGGCGAGGTAGACCATGCCGAACCCGCCCTGCCCGAGCAAGCGCTCGAGGCGATAGGGACCCAGGCGGTCGCCAATGTCGGCCTCCACCGAGACTGGGGCATTCCAGGCCAGCATCGACGGGTCGCTCGGCGGGTCCTGGGGCGAATCCGAAGACGGATCGCTCGGCGGGCCATCCGGCGGGCCTGGGGGCAGGTCAGACCTCGTCTGATCAAACTCGCTGGGATCCTCCAACACGCCTCCCCGGGGTCTCGGCCCACGTCGTCCAGACGCGATACCTTACCCGCAGATCCCCGCTTGGATCGGTCCAATAGTCTTGGAATCCTCGTGGAGACCCGTCCGAGCCCCAACTGGAACGTCTGGAAGTGATGGTTGCCCCCGCCGATGATCGCCGCGTCTTCCTGGGACGAGAGTCCCCGCTTGTCGCCAGCGCCGCCCGATGGTTGCTCGACCGGCACGGACCGGACCTCGGTGATGTGACAGTCGTTGTTGGCGGCGGGCGCGCGTCTCGCCTGCTGCTGGGTGAGCTTGTCTCCCAGAGCGAACAGCGGTCTCTCGCGTTGATCCCTGGGCCCATCACGACCCCGTCGGGTATTCCGCAGTCCCTCGGCGTGGCGCCTCGCAACGCCGCAGGCGAGTTGGCCCGCCGCCTCGCCTGGCTGCACGCGCTGCAGAGCTTGGACCCGGCACAGCTCCAGCCGTTGATCCCCTCGCCACCGGGACCCGGCGAGAGCGCATGGGCGCGATACGCGCCGATCATCCAGCAAGCCTCCGAGGAACTCGCATGGCACACGCTGCGCTTCGCGGACGTGCGCGATCGCTGTGGTCGCGAGCCGGACCTGGGCGATGAGGCGCGATGGAGGGTTCTTGAGGCCCTCCAGGACGCATATCTCGCCTGGCTCGCAGAGCGCGGCCTCGCCGACCCGCAACTGGATTGCGAGCAGTTGACCGAGGGCGGCAGACCTGTTGTCCTCATGGGCGTGCTCGCGATGCCGACACTCACCCGCAAGCTTGTGGAGCAGCAGGATGTCACACCCCTCATCCATGCGCCCCAGAGCGAAGAAGAGGGATACTCGTCGCTCGGACTGGTGGTTACCTCTTGGTGGAACGACGCCGCGCTCGCGGTCGATCCCGAGCGGATCACCTTCGCCGACAATCCGCGCGACCAGGCGGACGCCGCCCTCGGTCTGGTCGCCAAGCACGCGCAACATCGCTATGTCGATGAGGTCACGCTGGGCGTGTGCGACCCGGCGTTGACGCCGTTTGTGGAGCGGATCGCAGAGCGGTCGGGGCACATCGCGATCCGCTCGCCCGCGGGCGAGACGATCGAGCGGAGCGGACCCTACCGGCTATTGGTGCTGGTGGGCGATGTCCTGCGCGATCGGTCGTACCCCTCGCTGGCGGCTCTGGTGCGCCATCCCGACGCAGAACGCGCGATGCTCGCAACCGCCGACGCGAATGAGAACCCCACAGGCGGCTGGCTGGATGCGCTGGACAGGTATGGCGAGCGACACCTGCCGACCTCGCTGGATGACCCTTGGAGAACCACCGACCCAGGGTCGCTCGGAACTCTCCAAGCGATACGAACGAGTCTGCACGGGCTTCTCGGCGGGCTCTATGAGAATCCCGCGACTCCTGGGTCCCCCAAGACCATCGCGAGCAACATCATCGCCCTGCTGGATCGAGTCTACGGCGAGATCGACCTCGCGCCCGACGACCCCGCGAGCGCCCGGGTATTGGGCGCGATCGACGCGGTCGTCGAGGCGATCCGAGAGCTGGATCGTCTGGGAGACTCACCGCCACTTGCGCCCGCCGACGCGATCGAACATGTTCTCGCGATCATCCGGGGGCGACCGCTCCCCGCACCGTCGCAGCGCAACGCGATCGAGGCTCTGGGCTGGCTCGAACTGCTCGCCGACGGCGCGCCCTTTCTCGTTCTCGTCGGTTTCAATGAAGGCGCGGTCCCGAGCGATGCACGCGACGATCCGATCCTGACCGATCGAACCCGCGCTGCGCTGGGCATGGAGACCGGCGATGACCGCCTTGCTCGCGACGCGGCCATTCTCCGATCGCTTGTTGAATCCAAGGAGTCGCTGCACATCGTCGTGGGGCGGCGATCGGCGAGCAACGACCCGCTCGCGCCCAGCCGCCTGCTCTTTCGTGGAAAACAAGGTCAGACCCTCGCGATCGCGTCTCGCTGGATCTCCGGGGATGCCCCGCCCCGCGCATCGCTCCAGCCCCGCGCTCTGCCCGGACAGGTCTCGGCCTTTCGCCCCGCTCCGGTGCGCGAGTTCGACCAGCCCAAGGCCCTGCCCATCTCCAGCCTTCGCCTGTTCCTGGAGTCACCATACCTGTTCTACCTCCAGCATCTGCTTGGGCTCTCCACTCGCGCCGATCCGACCAACGAGCTCGACGCCGGCGCATTTGGCACGCTCGTTCACGACGCACTCTCGGCATTCGGACGCTCGGCGCAGCGCGACCTCGACCGGCCCGAGGCGATCGAGGAGTACCTGCGTGATTCCCTGGCGACGATCGCCCGCGATCGCCTTGGGGGAGATCTCTCGCCCACGCTACGGATACAACTCCGCTTCGCCGACCAGACCCTCGCCCGCTTCGCACTCTGGCAGGCCGATCGAGTGCGCGAGGGCTGGCGGATCTCTCGGGCGGAGTGGCCGGCGCATAATGACCCCGAGCACCTCGGCGTCCTGTTCGGCGCGGGCGACAACCGGGTGCTGCTCAAGGGGCGCATCGACCGGATCGATGAGCACGAGTCAACCGAGCGGATCGCCATCCTCGACTACAAGACCGCGATGAAGTCCAAGGATCCCAACAAAGAGCACCGCCGAGGCGATGGCTCGTGGCGCGATCTCCAGCTCCCGCTCTACTGCCATCTCGCTCGGACGATTCTCGGTGATCGAATCCCCGAGCTCGCCTACATCTCGCTGGATGCCAAGAGCCGCGACGTGCGCCTCCGCACACTCGAACTCGCCGAACAGGACTTCGAGAGCGCCGACGCCGCCGCACGCGAGATCATTCAACAGATCCACGACAAGGAGATCGAGGCCCTGGATCGGTTCGACAAGGGGCGAACCGACGATGTTCTCGCCTGGATCGCCGGCATCGCCATCGAGGATCGCTCGGAGGATGCCCCATGATCGCGCCACACAGCGAGGTCGTCTTCGCGTCGGCGGGCTCGGGCAAGACCTACGAGCTCACCAGCCGATTCCTCAGGCTCTTCGCGCAGGGCGAGGATCCGGCGACGCTGCTCGCATCGACATTCACACGGACCGCCGCCGGCGAGATCCTCCAACGCATCGTCACACGCCTCGCCGACGCGACCACCTCCGATGTGCATCGCGACGAACTCTCTCTGGCGACCGGCCTCACGCTCAGCGCCGAACAGTGCGCCGAGCTGCTCGATCGCCTGCTGAACAACCTCCACCGGATCAACATCGGCACGATCGACTCGCTGTTTGCACGCCTGGCCGGGGCATTCGCGATGGAGCTCGGCGTCGCGCCCGCGTGGCGGATCGCCGACACCGAGATCGACCTGGAGCTCCGCGAGCGAGCCCTCGACAAGACGCTCGCCGATCACGGTCCCGCCGACGCGGCCCTCCTGATCGAGATGCTCCTCGCAAGCGAAGGGCGATCGATCCGCGAGCAGATACTCAAGCTGATTTCCGAAGCGCTCGACGGCGTCCGCGAGGTCGGCCCTGGTTCTGAGGCATGGGAGAGCCTCCGACCGAGATCGTCGCCTCTCGACGAGACTCAGCTGGCAGACGCGATCACCGTGCTCGAAAAAATGGCGATCCCGCTGACCAAGGGCGGCACGCCGAGCATGGGATGGCAAAGAGCACGCGACGCGATGCTTGCGCAAGCCCGCGCAAGCGAGTGGGACGCAATCATCGGCTCAACACTCGCAGACATCGTCTTGCAGGGAAATGACGCGTACTCGCGCGTCCCCGCTGGCAAGGCTCAACGGGATTCACTCGAAGCAGTTGTCAACCACGCCGCGAGTGAAGAACTCTGGCGTCACTACCGGCGTTCGCTCGCCCGCCGAGACCTCGTCCTGCGTTTCGACGGGCACTATCAGCAGATCAAGGCCCACGAGGGCCTGCTGCAGTTCGACGATCTGCCGCGCATGCTCGACGAGGCGCATGTCCTGGGCGATCTCGACGAGTTATATTTTCGCCTCGACGCCCGCACCCGCCACGTCCTGCTCGACGAGTTCCAGGATACTTCTATATTCCAGTTCCGCCTGCTCAAGCCGATCCTGGACGAGATCCTCTCCCAGAGTGACGGGCGCAGCGTGTTCGTCGTCGGCGACGACAAGCAGTCGCTCTTCGGCTGGCGCAACGCCGAGCCCGAACTGCTCGCACAACTTCCCGGGCTCTGGGAGAACCTCTCGAAGCGCACGCTTGCCAAGAGCTGGCGATCGAGCCAGATCGTGCTCGATGCGGTCAACGACGTGTTCGGCTCGCTGGAAACCAATGGCGCCGTTGCCGACGAGCCCGCCGCCCTGAGCTGGCGACAGCGATTCGAGCGCCACGTCGCGGCCAAAGACCTCAAGGGGCGCGTGCGCCTGATCGAGTCTCGCCCGCTTGAGGGTGAGAAGAAGCCGGACGCCTCGCTGCGGATCGCCTGCGAGCGGGTGGCGGCGATCCACGAGCAGCATCCGAACGCCTCGATTGCCATCATCGTCCGCAGAAACAAGACGATCCGCGAGATGGTCTCGCGCCTGCGCGACCTTGGCCTGGAGGCGAGCGAGGAGGGCGGCTCGCCCCTCACCGATTGCGCCCCGGTCGTCGCGGCACTCTCACTCATACAGCTTGCCGATCACCCGGGCGACACCGCGAGTCTGTACCACGTCGCGACGTCGCCTCTGGGCGATTGCGTCGGCCTGCGCGATCACGAAGACCTTGACCGTGCCCGCCAGATCGCCAAAGAAACCCGCTCGAAGATCAACGCCTCGGGCCTCGCTCGGTTCCTCGCACGCCTCGGCGACAGCCTCCTGAGCCAGATGGAGACCGGCGAGAGCGAGCGGTTCGACCGTCTGATCGACCTCGCCCAGGAGTTCGACGCCGGGGGCTGGACCCGCCTCGATCGATTCGTCGAGGTGGTCCGCAATCGGCGGATCGAGTCGCCCTCGACAGGCTCGATCCGCGTGATGACCATCCACAAGTCCAAGGGACTGGAGTTTGACGCGGTGATCCTGGCGGAGCTCGATGAGAAGATCGAGCCGCGCCCCGGCGGGATCCTGATCCAGCGCGATGACCCGCTGGGAGCGCCCCGGCGCGCCTGCGTCTGGGCGAGCGAGCCCCTCCGCGTCGTCGATGATCGCCTGGAGGAGGTCTTTCAGGCGGCGCGCAAGCACCATCTCGAAGAGGGGTTGAGCCAGCTCTATGTCGCGATGACCCGCGCCCGCTATTGCCTGGAAATGATCGTCCAGCAAAGCCCGCGCACCTCAGAGCTCTCGCACGCGAAGATCCTCCGCGCGGCACTCGCCCAAAGCAACGAAGAATCAGAGGATCCGATGACGCTCTTCGATATCGGCGACGACAACTGGATGAGCGAGACGCCGGCAACGACAATCGTCGAACCAGAGTTGTATCCGCTGGCGTTGCGCGAGCGTGATCGACCGTTGGCATCTCGCCTTGCCCGGCGCGCCGCCAGTGCAGATTCCGACCGCGTCCGCGTGCGCGATCGCTTGCAACTAGGCGAGTCCTTCGCCCGACGACGCGGGTCCCTGATCCACCGCTGGTGCGAGGCCATCGGCTGGCTCGACCAGGCGACCCCCACCGACGCCGAGCTTCTCGCGATCGCGCGAGATGACAACTTCGAGGAGTCCTTCGCAACGCGATGCCTGGGCGAGTTCCGTCGTTCGCTCCAAGAGCCGCCGATCCAATGCCTCTTCTCGCACGCGCCGCCGAAATCGGAACTCTGGCGCGAGCGCCCGTTCGCGGTCCGCCTATCGAGCGGCACGTCCGATCGCCTGGTCACCGGGCGATTCGATCGCGTGGTGATTCTGCGTGCACAGGGCGCACCCGAGGGCGCGCATGTGATTGATTTCAAGACCGATACACTCGATGAAGGCTCGCTCGACATGAATCCGATCGATGGTCTCCTCGAGCGCTACGCTCCACAGATGGAGGCCTACCGGACAGCGGCGGCGATCTTGCTAGACATTCCCGAGTCGAGCGTGCGATGCTCGCTTGCGCTGCTGGCGGCGGGCAAGGTCGTGGAAGTGCCCCACACCGCGCCTAACGAGGAGCAGCCATAATGACTCAAGTCCCAAGGGACCGGTATCAGGATCGACTCGACTTTGCCGTCGGCGCGGCCCGCAAAGCGGGGGCATCCACGCTCGAACACTTCGGCGCCCGGGTGCTCGACGCCGAGACCAAGGGCGACGGCTCGCCGGTCACCATCGCCGATCGCAACGCCGAACAGATGCTCCGCGACATGATCGGCGCAACCTATCCGCACGACGCCATCCTCGGCGAGGAGTTCGACGACAAGCCCGGCGACTCGGGATTCCGCTGGATACTCGATCCGATCGATGGCACGCGCTCGTTCGTCCACGGCGTGCCGTTGTACGGCACGCTCGTCGCCTGTGAGCACGACCGCAAGAGCGTCGTCGGGGTCATCTTCATCCCCGCCCTCAATGAGATCGTCTACGGCGCACTAGGCTGCGGCGCGTGGCACAAGCAGGCCGATCGCGACATCATCCCCGCGAATGTATCGTCGGTCGACGCCATCGAACGCGCGTGCATATGCACGACGTCGCTCGGCTACTTCACCAGAACCAGCACACAGGACGCCTACCACGCTATCGCAGATCGCGCCGCCATCATGCGCGGCTGGAGCGATTGTTACGCCCACGTCCTGCTCGCGACCGGGCGAATCGACGCCGTCATCGAGCCCTACATCCACGCCTGGGACGTCGCCCCCCTCCCGCCGATCCTCGGCGAGATCGGCGGACGCTACACCAACTGGCGCGCCGAGGTCAGCATCCACGATAGCCAGGGCGTGGCAACCAACGGACTCCTCCACGACGAGTTGCTCACGCTGCTCGCCCCAACACTCGCCAACAGACCGCAGCCCGGGTGACACCACCATGCGGCCGCATGGTCATGAAAGTTGAGAGCAAGAATCACCACGGAGACACCGAGGCACAGAGAAGAATGGGAATGGGGCTATCTCTCGAATCCCTTTCCGGCTTCTCTGCTCTACGTTTTTCTGATTCTCAGTGTCTCTGTGCCTCCGTGGTGAACTTCTTGATCTTCTTCGTATCTCAACTCCCCACATACCGCGAGTAGATCGCCCGGGCCTGGTTCTCATCGCTCGCGTGCGCGATCAACGCCCGTCCATCCTGAAAGACTGTCAATCCAACGGGCACTCGGTCCCGCCCTCGTTCTTGACCAAGCGTGCCCCGGACCAGGAATCGGGTCGCGATGAACTCGCCGTGGGCACTCAGACGCGCCGCGAGGGACTCAAGATCCACCGCGCCGGCGCGGGGCGAGATCTGGTAGGCGTCGCGCCCACACAGCGTGACAACGTCCGACGAGCGTCTGCCATCGAGAAACTCAAAGTCGCGATGCCCGCAGCACGGGCAGTCCGCGCGCCGAAGTGAACCGACCCCCAGGTTGCGATGGGTGTTGGCGTGCAGGTCGAACTCGACCAGATCGGTTGAGCGTGCCGGGTCTGCCAGGAGCACCTTGAGCGCCTCACCCGCCTGGACCGCCGCGCTCGCCACGACCGCCGCCCCCCACACCCCGACCGTATCGCACGTCTCGCTCGTCCCCGCCGGCGGCGGCTCCTCGAACACGCATCGCAGGCACGGCGACACCCCGGGCACGATGGTCATCCCCATGCCGCGGAACGCCACAGCCCCGGCGTACACGAATGGGATCCCCTCGCGAACGGCGACATCATTAAGTAGATACCGCGTCTCGAAGTTATCGGTCCCATCGAGGATCACGTCGATCCTGGGACGATCTCCGCCGACGATCCCGGCCAGGCGCTCGATGTTCGTGTGGTTCGCGTCGGCGACGATGGGCTCGATCTCGATCGTCGAGTTGATCTGGCGCAGTTTCTGCGCCGCGGCGACGGCCTTCGGCGCGTGATCGCGCACGTCCGACTCATCGAACAGCATCTGGCGCTGGAGGTTGGTCAGCTCGACGAGGTCGCGATCAACGACCGTGAGCCGCCCCACGCCTGCGCGAGCGAGCAGCTCGCTGGAGACGCACCCGAGGGCTCCACAGCCGACGATGAGGGCGTGGGCACGCCCGAGGCGCTCCTGGCCCGCCCGCCCGACGGGCGCGAGCAGCATCTGGCGGTGGTAGCGCTGGAGCGGGTCCTCGGGCATGGGGGATTGTTGGAGCGAACTCAGCAGCGAGCGAGGAGAAATCTGAGCGAGCGTGCTCGGCGGGCGACGTTGGCACGCCAGTTGTGGTTGAGTCCCGATGCGCGGCGTGTGCGCACAGGACCAACCATGAACTATGGCATGTACATCTCGGCCTCGGGAGCCCTGACCTCGCTCTACCGCCAGGACGTGTTTGCGAACAACCTGGCCAACGCGACGACGCCGGGGTTCAAGCCCAGCCTGGCGATGGCCCGCCAGCGTGATCCGGTGCGGAGCGAGGACGGCCTCGGATTCCTGCCCTCGAGCGATCTGCTAGAGCAACTGGGCGCGGGGGTGATGATGTCGCCGTCGCGCGTCAGCTTTGAGCAGGGCGCGATCCGGGGGACCGGCAACGACCTCGACGTCGCGATCCGCGGCGACGGGTTCTTCGTTGTCCAACACGAGGCCGACGGCGACACGACCCGCCTCACCCGCGACGGGCGATGGACCAGAAGCAGCGATGGCACGCTCGTGAGGATCACCGACGGCAAGGCGATCCTCGATGATCGCGGCCAGCCGATCTACCTGCCCGACGAGGGCGCAATCACAATCGATCAGCGGGGGTCGATCCACATCGATGGTGTGCCCGTCGCGCGGGTGGCGCTGTTAGAGACCGACGACAAGGCCGCGCTCATTCCCGTAGGCGACGGCATGTTCGAGGCAAGCGGCAACGTCGAGGCGAGTCTGACAGAAGGCTCGGGGCAGATCCTCCAGCGTGCGGTCGAGGGCTCGGCGATCAACCCCATCAGCGCGATGATGGCGCTGACAGCCGCCGGCAAGGCCGCCCAGGGCAATATCGGCATGATCACATACCACGACCGCATGATGGAGCGGGCCATCAACGGGCTCGGACGGGTCACGTAGCGAGACCGGAGCGTTTCGGCCCGACGCGGGCCACGGAGGCTAGTGAATGGCGATCCTCGCGATGCAATCGGCGGCGAGCGGGCTCAACGCGCTCAACACCCAACTCGACGTGACCGCGAACAACCTCGCCAACGTCAACACCATCGGGTTCAAGTCCAGCCGGGCGAACTTCCAGGATCTGCTCTATCTGGAGCGGGCGCAGCCGGGCGTCGAGAATGCGCTGGGCGAGGCCCGTCCGACGGGGCTCTTCGTGGGCTTGGGCGTGCGTGTCGCGGGGACCCAGCAGGACTTTTCCGAGGGATCGACGATCGTGACCAATCGCCCGCTGGACATCCGCATCAGCGGGCTCGGCTTCCTGCAGGTGCAGGGCGAGGATGGCGAGATCGCGTATACCCGCGCCGGCAACCTCGTGATCAACGCCGATGGCGACCTCACGCTCGCCAGCGACCCAGGGCGCGTCATCGAACCGGTCATCAACATCCCCGACAACGCCGAGAATATCGAGATTAACTCCGATGGGCGGGTCTTCGTCACCATTCCCGGCGACCCGGCACCCTCGGACCAGGGTCAGATCGAGCTCGCGACATTTATCAACCAGGCGGGTCTGCGCCCCATAGGCGAGAACCTGTTTCTCGAGACCGCGGGCTCGGGCCCACCCACCATCGGCAACGCGGGCGAGGACAACCGCGGCTCGATCATCAGCGGCATGCTCGAGGGTTCCAACGTCGATCCGACGCGCGAGCTCATCGAGCTCATCCGCACCCAGCGTGCGTTCGAGATGAACAGCCAGGCGATCCGCGCCGCCGACGAGACGCTGCGGGCCGTGGCGCAGCTGAGAAGGTAAGTCCATGAAGCAGTTGAGTGAGCGAGCGTTCGACCGGGCGAGGGCCGAGATTGCACTGCGGTGGTCGGCCATGGTTGTGGTGATCTTGCTCTTCCTCCTGGCCTCGCAGAGCGGCGCGGACACGCGGGTGAGCCTGCGCAGCGTCGTTCGAGCGCCCGCCGACGCGCCGGTCACGCTCGGTCAGATCGCGATACTCGACGGGGACGACGCGGCGTCGCTTTCAAAGTTGGTCGTCATCGAACGACTCGACGAGACAACCGCGACCGACGCGGGGTGGGTCGAGATAGACATCGAGCGCATCAAGGAACTGCTCGAAGAGCAGAACGTGCGCCTTTCCACGCTGGAACTGCGCGGCGGCTCGTGCGCGATCATGCCGACGCTCGGGCACGCCGAGCGCCAGGTTCCCGCAGCGATCGACATCATCGAAGAGCCCAGGCAAGCGAGGTCTGCACCGACTGGGTTGCTGCGCGATCTCGCCGCCTCGGCGATCGCTCGCACGCTCGCGGTCGGGGCCAACGACCTCCGGCTGACCTTCGACAAGCGGGATGAACAGTTTCTCAACGGGGCGACGAGCGGTCGCGTCTTTGATGTGAAGCCCACGGGCGTTTCCGATCGGATGCCCCTGTCGATCACGGTGTATCAGGGCGATCGGATCGTCCACAGCCGCACCATCAAGGTGGAGGTGTTGGTCCGCAGAACGGTGCTCGTCACGACCCGAGACATCCGGCGCGGCGATGTGGTCGCCAAGAGCGACACAACGCCCCAAGAGCAGTGGCTCACGCCAACGGCGGCACCGGCGCTTGCAAGCGAAGCGCTGGGTCGCGTCGCGACGCGGTCGATCCCGATAGGACGGGTCGTCGAGGCCCACATGGTCGAGCCGCCGATCGTCGTGAGGCGGGGAGAACTGGTGAACATCCACTGTATCAGCGGCTCGATCCTCATTGAGTTGCAGCGGATGCGGGCGAGGCGGGACGGTCGCGAGGGCGAGACGATCGAGTTCGAGTCCGCCGACGGCAGCAAGAGGCGCCTGCAAGCACGGGTCAGCGGCCCGGGCCAGGCGGTGATCGTCGCGACGAGCCTGGGAGGTGGACTATGAGTCATGCAAGGACATTCTGGCTGATGGCGATGTGTGCGAGCGTCGCGTCTGGTCAGAGCCTGTTCACGACGCCCGTCGAGCCCGAGCCGGCGCGAACGATCGCAGCGCCTTCGGGCAAACCGCGTGCGAGCTTGTATGAGTGGAGCATGACGGCGATCACGCCGCCACAACCGCGCGAGTTCCGTATCCACGATCTGGTCACGATCGTGATCGACGAGCAAAGCAAGAGCTCGTCGAGCCAGACGCTGGAGACGGAGAAGGAAGCGACCTCGAAGATGGAGCTTGACAGCATCCTGGACCCGTGGGAGCTGCTCGAGTTGCGTCTTCGCGAGGGCGATCTCAGCGGGCTGGACCTTCTCGACGCGAGCGCCGAGCGGGAGTTCGCGGGCGAGGGCGATTACGAGCGATCCGACCGCTTCACCGCTCGCATCACCGCCGAGATCATCGACGTCAAGCCCAACGGGACGATCGTGCTCGAGGCCAAGAAGGAGATCGTTCGCGATAGCGAGGAGAGCCTGCTGGTCCTCAGCGGCGTGTGCAGGCAGGAAGATATCACGGGCCAGAACACCGTCCTGTCGAGCCAGCTCGCGAATCTCCGCGTCGAGCAGAACAACACCGGCGATGTCAAGAAGGCGGCGAGCAAGGGCTTCTTGACAAACATGCTCGACACCATCTTCAACTTCTAGCCCGTCGCGCGAGCCGGTCGGCGGGCTTGGCACGCGATTCGCGGAAGTGCTCGCCGGGGACGTTGCGTCAAGGAGGACATGGATGCGCCACGCTGTCTTGGGCATGCTGACCATCTCGCTGCTGTGCGGCTTGAGCCTCGCGACGCGCGTCAAGGACGTCTGCCGCCTGAACGATCAGGGCGAGTCGGTCCTCCAGGGGCTCGGGCTCGTGATCGGCCTGCCCGGCACGGGCGACTCGGGCAAGGACCTCGTCCTGGCACGCCCGCTCGCCCAGGTCCTGGCAAACAATGGCGCACCGATTGCGAACTTCGAGGAGCTGGAATCCAGCCGAAGCGTGGCGCTGGTGATGGTGACCTGCCGGACGCCCGCGGCGGGCGTGCGCCTGAACGATCAGTACGACGTGATCGTGACCGCCCTGCACAGTGCGTCGAGCCTCAAGGGGGGCCAGCTCTATCTCACTGCGCTCACCGGGCCCAAGCCGGGCCAACCGGTCTATGCCGTAGCCGAAGGATCGATCGAGATCGATGACGAAACGATCGGAACGCGCGGGCGTGTCCGGCGCGGGGCGCAGATCGTGCGTCCGTTCCCTCAGAGTGTCATAGGCGACACGTTCGATCTCATCGTCGAGCCGAGCCACGCGGGCTTTCAGACGACGACCCACATCGCCGGGCGGATCCGCGATGAGTACCAGCTCGCGCCCGACGGCTTCTCGCAGGTCGATGAGGCGATCGCCTGGGCGGTCGACGATCGCACGATCCGCGTCCGGGTGCCCAGCGGGTACCGCGGCAACACAGCGCCGTTCATCGCCGACGTGCTGAATACCGAGTTCGATCCGGGCCAGCTGAAGCTCCCGGCTCGGGTCATCGTGAACAGACGCACGGGGGCGATCATCGCGACCCACGACGTGCGGATCAGCCTGGTCGCGATCGCGCACAAGAACCTGGTGGTCCGGCGGATCACGCCTGCACCGCAGCCGACCGTCGCAAACCCGATCATCTCGACCGAGGGCGTCGCGGGTGTCGGCACCTACGCCGGGCTGCAGGAACAGGCCCGTCTGGACGACCTGCTGAACGCGTTCAAGGCCCTGGACGTGCCCGTGGAGGACCAGATCGAGATCCTGCACATGCTGGAAAAGACCGGACAGCTGAACGCAGAGTTGATTGTGGACTGATGCCTGAGAACAGCGGACAACTCGGGCGGACCGACGGCGACGCAAGCCTGGGCCTGTTGGATCAGAAGCTGCAAATCCCGAGTATTGCCATGCGCGATGCGGGCTTTGCGAGGCTCCTGGCGAACGCTTCGGTCGGCAGAGACACGATCACAGACGACGAGACGCGCCACGCCGCCGAGCAGTTGGTCGCGGTGACGTTCATCCAGCCGATCCTTCGCGCGGCACGCGAATCAAACAACGCGGCCCCGCCGTTCGCTCCCACCGCGATCGAGAAGCAGTTCGGACCGCTGATGGACGCCCGCCTGAGCGATTCGATGATGCGTTCATCTCGATGGCCGCTGATCGATCGCATCGAGCGGGACATGCGAGCGAACGGCAAGCAGGCACCGGCAGAACTCGCCGAGCGATTCGACCCGCCCGCGCTTGATAGACCCACCCTCACGTTCTCGCAAGGGGGCGACGCATGACCCAGACCAATCAAGCCGTCGCGCAGGGCGTCGCGTTCGACGCAGACGAGATCCATCGCGTCCTGGAGGATCTGATCGAGGCCCACCAGAGGTGGCTGGTCACGATCGGCGAGCATCGCGCGGCCCTCTCGCGGAGCGATGCCAAGAGCGGCGAGCGTTGCACGATCGCCCAGCAGCAGATCATGGGTGAGATCGCCGAGATCGAGACCCGCAGACAAGATCTGCTCCAGATCGCGGCACTCGATGGCTCGCGCATCGCCGGCGAGGCCCTGACGATCACCGAGCTCGCCCAGCAGATCGGCGAGCCGGCGCGGACGAGACTTCTGCACACGGGCGAGCGCCTGCTATCGATCATTGAGAAGACGCGCAAGGAGCAGGAGATCCTCGGGCTGGCGGCCAGCGCGCTGGCGGCACACATGGAGGGGCTGGTCCGGCAGGTCGCGTGCAAGCTCCAGAGCGCCGCGACGTATTCGCCCGCCGGCGCATCGCAGACTCCGATTTCCGCCGGCGTGGACATCATGCAATGACAACACCGAGCACGCAAAGCCAGCGCTGGCGAGCACGGGGCGAATACGCCCGGAATCCGCGCACAGAGATTGACGCATGAGCCTGACCGGGGCCATCCAGATCGGACGTTCGGCGCTGACCGCGAGCCAGATCGGCATCCAGGTCGCGTCGAACAACATGGCCAACGCCGCAACGCCAGGGTACTCGCGCCAGGCGATCAGCCTCGACCCGATCCGCGGCGTGCGTCAGAGCCTGTCTGCCTTCGTCGGACGCGGTGTCGCGGTCGGCGCGATCCAGCGCCAGGTGAGCGAGGGCCTGCGCACCCGTCTGGAGGGCGCGATCTCTGAGCAAGCCGCGGCCCGCACGACGCTCGAACTATTCAGCACGATCGAGGCTTCCTTGAGCGAACTGGGGGACGCGGATCTGTCCAGCGAGCTCAACGACTTCTTCGGTGGATGGAGCGAGCGGGCGAACCTGACCGAGTCCTCGGCGGTCGTCGTCCAGCGGGGCCAGCAGCTCGCCGGGTTCCTCAATCGGATCTCAAAGGACCTTCGATCGACGCGCAACGGCATCGACGCCGATCTGGGTATCGCGATCGCCGAGGCCAACCGCCTCATCAATGAGGTCGCGGACCTCAACAAGAAGATTGTCGCCGCCGAGGTCGGCACGGCGGTCGCCAACGGCCTGCGCGACCGGCGCGACCAGGCCATCGGGTTTCTCAGCGAGATGATGGACGTGTCGAGCGTCGAGCAGGCCAGCGGCGCGACCGACGTGCTGCTCGGCTCCACGCCGATCGTGCTGGGCAACATTGCCCGCCCCCTGAGCGTCCGGCGGGTCTCGACCGCCACGGGGGTTGGCGTCTCGATCGTCGCCGGCGACAACGAGCGGAACGTCCGGATCTCGTCGGGCAGGGTCGGAGCGCTGCTGGAGTCTCGCGAATCGGCTGTGGGCGACACTCTCGCGGACCTCGATCGCCTCGCCGCACAGCTCACCTTTGAGATCAACAAGCTGCACGCGACCGGGGCCAATATCGAGGGCCTGAGAATCGCGCGCTCGACGCTCGCGTTCGATCCCGACCAGCTCTCGCTTGCGCTCAATGACCGGACCAACGGCGCGATCGGCGACCTGCCCTTTGGGCCGAAGAACGGCGGATTCTTCGTGCATGTCAGGCACGAGGCCTCGGGCCAACAGACCGTGCGGCGCATCGATATCGACCTGGACGGCATCGCCAACGACCTCTCAAGAGGCACCCAGGACGACACCAGCGTCGAGGACATCATCGCCCAGCTCGACGCCGTCGACGGAATCAGCGCCCGCGTCGACGCCCAGGGACGCCTCGAGATCAAAGCCGATGGCGGCTTCAGCTTCGACTTCGCCGACGACAGCTCGAACACGCTGGGCACGCTCGGCGTCAACGCTTTCTTCACCGGCACCAACGCACGCGACATCGCCGTCAGCTCGAACCTCACCGAGCAGCCCAATCGACTGCGCGTCGGCAAGATCGTCGATGGGCGGCTGGTCGAAAACGCGACGGCGCTCGCGATCGCACAGCTCCAGGATGAGCCACTGACGGCGCTGGGCGGCGAGAGCTTCCGTGGATTCTGGCAGACCAGCGTCCAGCGTATCGCAAGCCAGACCGGCACCGCCATCAGCCGCGAGGGGTCCGCCACCATCGTCCGCGAGAGTCTCGAAGCCCAGAAGGCGGGGATCAGCGGCGTGAGCATCGACGAGGAAGCAATCGACCTGCTGAACTTCCAGCGTCAGTACCAGGGAGCGGCCCGCGTGATCTCGATCGCCGACCAGCTCCTCCAGACACTCATGGCGATCGTGTAGATTATGAGCACATTCCCCTCCAGCATCTCGCGTGTGCCCAACCTGCTGATCAGCCGGATGACCGGCGGCTCGCTGACACGGACCAGCCTGGCGATCGCTCGCTTGCAGGAGCGGTTGTCGACGGGCCTTGCGGTCAACCGCCCCAGCGACGACTCGGTCAAGGCCGCCGCCATCAGCCTGCTCAACGAGCGCCTCGAACGCGGCAGCCAGATCGTCCGCAACCTTCAGCACGCCGACTCGGCGCTGCTCGAACTCGACACGGCTCTGGGCGAGGCGACGGATCTGCTCAACGAGGCGCACCAGATCGCCCTGAGCCAGATCGACGACGGCGCCGGTCCTGAGGAACGCAAGAGCCAGGCGATCATCGTCCAGTCCATGATCGACTCGTTGCACAGCATCGCCAATCGCGAGGGCGTCGCCGGGCACCTGTTCGGCGGACGCACGCCGGGCATTGCGCCCCTTGAAGCCTACCTCGGCGGCTTCCGCTATCGCGCCGGAAGCCAGGGCCTGCTCACCGACCTGGGCGAGGGCAACGGCGTGCCGATCACTCTCGGCGGGTCCGCCCTCGGCTCGACCTCGTCACGCCACATCGGGCTCGTCGATCTCGATCCCGACCTGACCGGAGATACCAGAATCTCCGATCTTCGCGGCGCACGAGGTACCGGTGTCGAACTCGGCGTCGTGCGGTTCACGTTCGGCTCCGGCGAGTCGCGAGAGGTCGACCTCACCGGCGCGGACACCGTCCAGGACGTCCTGGACTCCATCGAATCCGCGATCCGGGCCTACGAGAACGACACCGGGATCGACGTGCTCGGGCCTGGCGGGGTCTCGATCAGCGGCAAGCAGATCGTCATTGATGTTCTGGCCGACGCCGCCGACGGCAGCGAGATCGATCTGGTCTTTACCGATGTCGGCGCGGGATCGACCGCGAGTGATCTCGGGCTCAACGACGAGGACGGCCTGATGGGGTTCAACCGATCCGGTGGCATTGGGCTCGGGCTCGACCCCAAGCTCACGATGACCACGCCCATCGGATCACTCTCTGCGCTCAGCGGCCCATTAGGTGAGATCCGCCTTCGCGCCGCGGGATCGAACAGGGTCATCGATCTCTCGCAGGCGACGACGGTGCAGGATTTGCGCGAACTGGTACAAGGAGCCGGGCTGGGATTGCGCGTCGCGATCGATCCCGACGAGGACCGCATCGTCATCGTCAACGAGGTCGCCGGCTCGCGCGATATGGCCATGGCGATCGAAGAGGTCTCCGGCGGGCTCTCGACCGCAGCCGCCCTGGGCATCAAGACGCTCGATTTCAGCACGCCCGTCGCCCTCTTCAACGACGGGCGAGGGGTCGAGGTGCTCACCGGAGGCGTGGACGAGGTCACAGGCCAGCCGGACCCCGCACGCGATGTGGATTTCGCCATCACCCTGGGCAACGGCTTTGAAATCTCGATCAACCTCGCCCCGCAGGACCTCGCAACCGTCGGGGATATGCTCGCAGCAATCAACACGCAGGCAGACCAGCAGCTCTCAGCGGCGAATCTCAGCCCGAGCCTGTTTCGCGCCGGGGTTGGCGAAGGCCCCAACGGCATCGCGTTCACCCAGGACACCGCCGACGCGAGCATCACCGGCGGCATCCAGGTCCAGGCCAAGAACAACTCGACCGCGTCCTGGCAACTCGGGCTGCTCAACGCAACGTACGACCAGAACACCGGGACGCTGCTGGGAGAGGACCGCGCCCGGATCCGTGTGAGCAACTCCTTCAGCGACTTGCTCGATCTTCGCAACTCTCTCGACGCCGACGACACGCTTGGCATCCAGTTTGCGACAGAGAATCTTGAGAACTCACTCGCGCAGGTAATCGAGACCCGCGCCCTGGTCGGAGGTTTCAATAGGCAGGTGCTACGCGCAGCGCAACATCAGGAGGAACGGACGGTGCTCGACGAGACCATCAAGAGCCAGCTCCAGGATCTGGACTTCGTGGCCGCGGCCAGCAGGTTCACGCTCTTGCAGACACAGCTCCAGGCGGGGTTGCAATCGGCGGCGGCGCTGAATCAGCTCTCGCTGCTGGACTTTCTCGGCTAGAACGCGGGCGAGAGCCCACGCCAGCCTTTGGATTCAGCGCCAGCCGGTGGATCGGCCACACCGGCAACGGCGGACAGGACGTCAGACTCGGACGCGGATCGTCCGGGGAGTCTTAGAGACTCGGCCGAGAAACGTGGAGCGGACCCATGGACGTGCGGACCACTCGCTTCGGTGTGATCGAGATCGCGGAGGACCGCGTGATCACCTTCGAGAAAGGCCTGCTGGGCTTTCCGGATCGCAAGCGATTCTGCCTCTTGGAACCGGGCGAGGACGCCTGCTTCTTCTGGCTGCAATCGCTGGACGATCCCGCCCTGGCCTTCGTCGTGACAGACCCTGCGCTGTTTGTCCCCGAGTACTCGGTCCCCATCCGCAAGGAGCAGATGGAGACCCTCTCGATGGCGAGCCTCGAGGACGCGCAGGTATTCGTCATCGTGAACAAGATCGACGGGTTCCTGACAGGAAATCTCCAGGGACCGTTGATCATCAACACCATCAAACGAATCGGAGATCAGCTGGTCATCGCCGAGAAGCGATGGACCACGCGCCACCAGCTTGTAAAGGTGGAAGAAGAAGCTCGCCGGTCGGCCTGACGGGCTTCTGAAGTTGCAGAGTTTCTCTCGTCTCGCGGTCGCGCAAGGAGCCCTTGCACCTCGCGCCCCCGCACGGATGTCCGACGAACCTAGCGCGGCCCAAGGATCGGGCCGCTCGCGAGACAGGAACACACACAATGCTGGTGCTCAGCCGCCAACGCGACGAGACCATCATGATCGGCGACGAGATCGAGATCACGATCGTCGACATACGGGGTGACAAGGTCCGCATCGGGATCAACGCCCCGACGAGGATCGCCGTCCATCGCAAAGAAGTGTACGACGCAATCCGCAGCGAGAACGAGCAGGCGTCACGACTGGACGCCGGCGGGCTCGACGCGTTGCGAACACCGATCAGCCCGGGTCCGGCGCGAAATCGCATCGGGTCCAACGGAAGACTTCGCCCCGGCGCACGCGTGCGACCGGACGAGAACGCCTCAGGAGGAGACTCCAAGCAGTCGGCCTAGGCGCATGGAACGCGCCCCCAGCCACGGTCACGGAGGATTGCCATGTCAAGAATCAACAGCAATATCCCTAGCCTGATCGCCCAATCCCGTCTGGGCAGATCCAACGCCGAGCTCGAGCTCCGCCTCGAACGCCTCAGCACCGGCCTGCGCATCAATAGAGGCAGCGACGACCCCGCGGGGCTCATCATCTCCGAGCGCATCCGCTCGGATATCCAGGCCATCGAGCAGGGCATCAAGAACGGCGAGCGAGCCAGCACGGTCATCGCGACCACCGAGGCCGCACTGGCCGAGGTCAACGACCTGCTCAACTCCATCCGCTCCCTCATCGTCGAGTCGGCCAACACCGGGGCCAACTCCAAGGAGGAACGCGACGCCAACCAGCTCCAGATCGACTCGGCGATCGACTCGATCTCACGCATCAGCAACACCGCGAGCTTCGGGCAGCTCAAGCTCCTCGACGGCTCGCGCGACTACACGCTCTCGGGCGTCTCCTCCAACGCCATCGAGACCGCGAGGGTCAACAAGGCAAGCTTCGTCAGCGCCGCCCAGCTCAATGTCGAGGTCGACGTCATCGCCAGCGCCCAGAACGGCAACCTCTACTTCTCGGGCGATATACAGCCCATCTCGGGCGAGCTCGCCAGTGCCGTCACCCTGGAGATCCGCGGCGATCTCGGGGTCTCGACCGTCCAGTTCGCGACCGGGCAGACCCTGGATCAGATTGTCAGCGGCGTCAACAGTCTCTCGGCACTGACCGGCGTCGAGGCGGAGCTGATCAACGGCGATCCAAACTCCGGTGTCGTCTTCAGGAGCTCCGGGTACGGCATCAACTCGTTCGTCTCGGTTCAGCGACTCGATCGACCGGGAGATCCCGACGACGACGGGTTCGAGACGTTCCGATTTCCCGACGGCTACACGCCGCCAGATCCGTTCATCTGGACCGATCCGAACCTCGCCAGCTCCAGCAGGGATGCCGGCACCGACGTGTCCGCCCTGGTCAACGGATCGCTCGCCCGGGGCGACGGGCTCAATCTTACGCTCAACACCAGCGTGCTGGGGCTCGACCTGCTCCTCGATGAGACCTTCGCCACGTCGCCCTCTGGGGGGTCGTCGAGCTTCACGATTACCGGCGGCGGCGCAGTCTTCCAGCTCGGACCCCAGGTCAACGCGCTCCAGCAGGTCAACATCGGCGTCTCGTCCGTAGCCGCCTCACAGCTCGGCGGGGTCCTGATCGACGGCACCGTCCAGTTCCTGGCCTCGCTCAAGACCGACGGCGACAACAGCCTGTCACGCAGTCTGGCACGCAACGACTTCACCGCGGCCCAGGACGTCCTCTCCGAGTCCATCGACGAGGTATCGCTCCTTCGAGGACGCCTGGGAGCATTCGAGCGCAACGTCCTACAGACAAATACCCGCAGCCTGCAATCGGCGTTCGAAAACCTGTCAGCCAGCGGCTCTCAGATCCGCGACGCCGACTTCGCATTCGAGACCAGCATGCTCACCCGAGCCCAGATCCTCTCCAGCGCGGGCACGACCGTGCTGGCCCTGGCCAACCAGCAGTCCCAGCAGGTGCTTCAGCTCCTGGGTTAGTCCCTAACAAAATCCGTTTCGAGTTCTCGGACGCCAACACCAGCCCCCGCAGCCCCTCCAAGGCCGCGGGGGCTTTTTTCTTGACCCCGCTGGCCCATTTCCTCCAGATTGTCGCCTGAATCGGAGAACACGCCTCAACCCACAGCCTGTCGCCGTCGATGGATTGCCTCGACGCAGGGCAACGGATGCCCCGCGATCGAGAAGAAGCTCGCAGGATGCGAGTGATTCGGGTCGCCCGTACGTTGCGGAAGATCCACTGGAATTCATGCCTCTTGCGAGGCGCCAGCGGTTGGCGAACGGCTAGGGGATCGAAGGCCGTCCGGAGCTGTTCACGGAGGACGTCATGAGTCGCATCAATACCAACGTCGCATCGCTGCTTGCTCAGCGCGTGCTGGGCCAGAACAACCAGGACCTGAATACCTCGCTGCAGCGCTTGGCGACGGGTATCCGGATCAACAGAGGCAAGGACGACCCCGCGGGTCTGATCGCCTCAGAGAATCTGCGGTCGCAGCTGGCCGCAACCACCGCCGCAATCGGCAACGCCGAGCGCGCCGATCAGGTTGTGAATATTGCCGAGGGCGGCCTCCAGGAGGTCTCGGGCCTCCTGACCGAGCTGCAGGGGCTGATCACGACCACAGCCAACACCGCCGGCCTGAGCTCGTCTGAGAAGGAAGCCAATCAGCTCCAGATCGACTCGATCCTCCAGACCATCGACCGGGTGGCCTCGAGCACCAACTTCCAGGGCGTCAAGCTCCTCAACGGCTCGTTCGACTACTCCACCACCGGCATCGATGCCGCCATCTCGGACTTCTCCGTCAACGGTGCCAAGTTCACCGGGGACACCCTCGACGTCGATGTGATCGTCACCCAGTCCGCCCAGCAGGGCAAGCTGGCCATGGACTTCGGCGGCAGCGCGGTCGACCTCCAGGGCAACACCAGCAGCGCCTTCATCTTTGAGGTCTCGGGCGGCCTGGGCGCCCGCGAGTTGCAGTTCAGTTCCGGCACGTTAGCCGCAGACGTCGCCGCCGCCATCAACACGTTCACCGACGTGACCGGCGTGCAGGCCGTTGATAACGGCTCGGGCGTCGTGCTCAACAGCGTCGGCTACGGCACCGACGCCTTCGTGAGTATCAAGGTCACCGACGACGGCGGCATCGCCGGCACCGGCATCTACGACTACGTCTCCGACGACAACAACACCATCGACGGAGTGGTCTCCACCTTCGCCGCCGCCAACAACGGCGTCAAGGACGAGGGCCAGGACATCGGCGCAAACATCAACGGCGTCGCCGCCACCAGCGATGGCAGAACCATCCGCATCAACACCGACGTGCTCAACGTCGTGCTCAGCATGACCGCCACGGCCTCACAGACCCTCGGCGCCATCAGCGCACTGACGATCACCGGCGGCGGTGCGGACTTCCAGCTCGGCGGCGAGGTCAACATCGCCAACAAGGTGTCGCTGGGCATCAGCGAGGTCGCCGCCCGCAAGCTCGGCCAGAGCGAGGACGACGACAACGCCGGCAGCTTCTTCTTCCTCGATGACCTCGGCTCGGGCAAGAACCTGAACGTGGTTGATGGTCAGCTCGAGGACGCCCAGAAGGTCGTCGCAGCGGCCATCGGCGAGGTCTCCAGCCTCCGCGGTCGTCTCGGTGCGTTCCAGAAGAACGTCGTCGGGGCAACCATCCGGAGCCTGGGCGTTTCGGTCGAGAACACCGCCGCGGCGGACAGCGTCATCCGCGACGCCGACTTCGCCAAGGAGACCGCGAACCTCACCCGTTCGCAGATCCTGAGCCAGGCGGCCAGCAACTCGCTGATCCTCGCGAATCAGCAGCCCCAGCAGGCCCTCCAGCTCCTCGGCTAATCCGAGCCTGAGAAACCGTTCCTAGACGCCCCGGGCCTCGCGCCCGGGGCGATTTCTTTTTGACATGCTCACTCGCGACCCGATCATTCTGTGGCAATGGCCGTCTCCGCCAAATCTCCCGACGCCCCGCCCTGGACCCTCGAGCTGGATCGAGCGAGGGGCGATTTCCTGATCTTCCTGCGCGTCGAGTGCGGGCTGGCGAGCGCAACCCTCGAGGCCTACACCCGCGATCTGCGCGACCTGCTGCTGGACCTCGCGACCGCCCGCGTCGAGTCGCCCGCCGACATCCGCCCGAGCCACGTCCTGGAGCATGTCGCGTCCTTGTCGCGCGATCGCAAGCTCTCGACCGCCTCGGTCGCACGCCATATCGCGACCATCCGCGTGTTCTCTCGCTGGATGCTGGCCCGCGGACTGAACGACCAGGACCTGGGCGAGCACATCGACGCGCCCAAGCTCTGGCGTCGCCTGCCCGGCGTGCTGAGCCCCAACCAGATGCGACGTTTGGTGGAAGCCGCCAACGAGGACGCCCGCCCCGCGTCGGCGCTCCCGCTGTGGCTGCGCGATCGCGCGATGCTCGAACTCATGTACGCCAGCGGCCTGCGCGCGGGCGAGGTCGGCTCGATCGGGCTGCGCGATCTCGACCTTCGCAAGAAGACGATCCGGATCACCGGCAAGGGCATGAAGACGCGTGTGACGCCCATGGGAGAGCACGCCGCCAACTGGCTCAGGCGCTATCTCAAGCAGTGCAGGCCCAAGATGCTGCGTCCCGAGGGCCTCGATCGCGGGCGGGTGTTTCTCTCGCGCACCGGGCGTCCGCTCGAGCGCGTCGCGGTCTGGCAGATCGTCCGGCGATACGCCAAGCTCGCCGGCCTGGAGCACGTCCACCCCCACACGCTCCGCCATAGCTTCGCGACCCACCTGCTCATCGGCGGGGTGAATCTCCGCATCGTGCAGCAACTGCTCGGGCACGCCGACATCGCGACCACCGAGATCTACACCCACGTCGACCGCGAGCACCTCAAGGACGTCCACGCGAGCTGCCACCCCCGGGCCTGAGGCAGGCCCGCCCGCCACCTGCTACATTACCCGCTTCTCTTACCAGGGAGGTGTCCCATCGACGCAGCCACCATGTGGAAAGTGACCGCCGTCGTCCTCTACTGCGCCGTGCTCCTGTTTATTGGCTATGTGGCCTCCAAGCGGATGAAGGACATCCGCGACTACTTCGCCGGCGGCAAACGCCTCGGCTTCATCAACGTCGCCTTCAGCGCCCGGGCAACGGGGGAGTCATCCTGGCTCTTGCTCGGGCTCACCGGCATGGGCTTTGTCCTCGGCGTACAGGCATTCTGGGTCGTCGTCGGCGAACTCCTCGGCGTCGGTATCGCATGGCTCCTGCTCGCACGCCGCTTTAAACGACTCACAGACCGCTACGACTCGGTCACCATGCCCGACTATCTCGAATCGCGCCTGCGCGACTCGGGCCACTGGCTCCGCCTCATCGCCGCGGGCGCACTGATTGTGTTCGTGCCCATCTACGCGGGCTCGCAAGTCTTCGCCACCGGCAAGGCCTTCAACGCCTTCCTCGACATGAACCACTTCTGGGGCGCACTCGTCGGCTTTCTCGTCGTCATGCTCTACATCACCAAGGGCGGCTTCGTCGCCGTCGTCTGGTCCGACGTGTTTCAGGGGACACTCATGTTCCTCGGGCTCGTCGCCCTGCCCATCGTGGGCGCATTGGAGTTCACAGGCGTCACCCATATCCTCGATTCGCTCCGCGCGATCGACCCGCACCTGCTCTCCTGGCACGGCCCAGGCCAAAAAGCGGCCGACGGCACCATCGCCCCATCCACTGGCAGTTGGAACCCGCTCACCGTGTTCAAGATCCTCGGCTTTGCCGCCATCGGCTTGGGCTTCCTCGGCTCGCCCCAGGTCTTCGTCCGCTTCATCTCGCTCAAGAGCGAGAACGAGATCAAGAAGGGTGCCGCGGTCGCGCTGCTCTGGACCATCCTCGCCGACTCCGGTGCCGTCCTCGTCGGCATCGTCGGGCGAGCGCTCTACGACATCAAAGCCCTCGACGGCGATGCCGAGAACATCCTCCCCCACATGTCCGAAGCTCTTCTTCCCGCGTTCGTCGCCGGCATCTTCATCGCCATGGTCCTCAGCGCCATCATGTCCACGATCGACTCACTTCTTGTTGTTGCGTCCAGTGCCGCCGTGCGCGACTACTGGCAAAAGACCCGCCACCCCAACATGCCCGACGCCAAGCTAATTAAACTCTCTCAGATCACAACCCTCGGGCTCGCCCTCATCGCTTTCGCCATCGGCATGGGCCTCATCGCCAACGATCCTAACAAGCCACTCTTCTGGATCGTCATCTTCGGCTGGTCCGGCATCGCCGCCACCTTCTGCCCCGTCGTCATCCTCAGCCTCTTCTGGTCAGGCCTCACCGCGCTTGCAGCACGAATCGCCATGATCGTCGGCTTCCTCTGCGTGCCCTTCTTCAGCTTCGCCGCCCCACCGCTCCTGAAATCCATGGGCATGGAAAGCGTCAATCCCTACCTCGGAGCCCTGGACGTGCTCCTCCCGGCGTTCATCCTCTCCGCCCTCGCAGCGATCATCGTCAGCCTGCTGGATAAACCCGGGCAGGCTCGACTCCAAGGCGTCAAGGACGACCTCCGATTCGCCGGCGGGCGCGACACCGACGAACCCGCACACTCAGCCGAATAATCGCCGGCCTAGGGCGAACGCAATCCAGGCGTAGCGTCTCGATGCGAGCGGCGGCGTCACAGGCCCGACCGTGAGGGAGGGCGTCTACCGGTTCTCCTCACCCTTCAATGCTCCATCTCTAGACGGGCCAACGCCCCCTGGGAAGCCTCCGTCGCATAGGTGGTGCGAGGCTCGCAAGGACGGGTAGGCGCCCTTCCTGACGGTCGGGCCTGCGATGGATCCATCGAATCCCCGCTACGCGTTCATTGATCTTGCTCTAGGCCGGACAGCCAATCAAGAACCGATCCAGATAGGTGAAGAAGTCCGCGATGTCGTGGGTTCCGTCCGGCACGCCGTAGGCGGGATCTCCCGGGTCCGACGAGCCCGAGATATCCGCCCGGGCATCGCCGGCAACGAACAGATCGAGATATACAAAGAAATCGTCGATCGTCACCATCAGGTCCGGCACGCCATACCGAATGTCTTCGGGATCGCTCGATCCGGTTACGTCCGCCGGGCACGCCGAGAACAGCGAGCGGTTCAAGTTCACCGAGTAGGATCGAACCAGCGAGAGCGCCATCGTATCCAGACGCGTGTCGCCGTTGAAGTCCGCCACCGCGACGCCGAACACGCCCTCTGAGTCGTATCCCTCGGCGTCCTCGAACGTGCCGTCGCCCCGCCCGCGATGCACCATCACCCTCCCGGCCACGTCGCCGTAGACCAGATCCAGATACCCGTCGCGGTCGATATCGATCAGGCGCAACTCGCCATCGGAGATGATCTGAATATCCGTGATCTCGAACATCAGCTCGGGCCGACCCCCGACAAGATCAAACACCTGCACATGCGGCCAGGGCACTTCGAGACCAAAGTTGTGATTGCTCAGCACGACCAGCTCCGGCGCTGCGTCTCCATCCACGTCCCCCACCGCGATCGACAGCGGCTGCGTGGCGATGACCAATCTGGCGTCCTCGACAAAGGAGCCTCCGCCGTCATTCAAGAACGTCACCAACACCCCCGGCACTTGCCGGGTCCCCGCCGCCGCCGCGATATCCAGATCCCCGTCCCCGTCGAGATCAACCAGCCGTGCGTCCCACCACGGAAACGACCACACCGGGTCATCGATGAACAGATCGTCCGCTGGCTCGAATGTCTCATCGCCACGGTTGAGCAGCACACGCACCGAGCGAAACGCCGGAAGCTCATCGTTCCCGGGATAGACCTGCGTGTGCGAAATAATCAGATCCAGATCCCCGTCTCCATCGACGTCTCCATCATCGATCGACCACGGAAAAGACTCTTCAAACTCGTGGATAACCCGCGGCGTAAAGCCCAGAGCCCCGTCGTTCTCGATGAGCCACACCCGCCCGGGAAAATCAAAGCCCTTGGGCACCACCTGATCGGTCGCGATGATCTCCGGCACACCGTCACCGCGAAAATCCACGATCCGCAGGCGAGAGATCGAGATGATCTCCTGGGGATCTTCGAGCAACTCCAATCGCTCGAACACGCCCGACCCGTCATTCACCAGCACGTCCATCCGCGTGTCGTGGATCTGCGCGTTCTTGTTCCTCCCGCTCACCAGGTCGATATCCCCATCGCCGTCCAGGTCCGCCGCCTCGATCGTGTGACGCGAGCCGTACAAGCGTCCCGGCGGGTTGCGCAGCGGGCCGATCAGCGCGCCGGCCCCATCGTTCAGATGCACGCGCAAAGCACCACGAACGCGGGTCGTCAGGAACCCGAGGTCCAGCCAGCCGTCGCCGTTGAGATCCTCCAGCGCGACGAACCACGGCTCCTCATGGATCTCGCGGATCTCCTTGTCGTCGAAGAAACCGCTCCCGTCGTTGCGCAGGATCGTGTGGCGGGCGGTAATGAACTCCGCCCCGAAGACCAGGTCCGCGTCGCCGTCGCGATCCAGATCGCCCGCCGCGACCGTGGTCAGAAAGTGCGTCCCACCCTCGCTGCGCACGTCGTAGACGTCGCCGGGAAGAAACTCGCCCGTGCCGTCGTTGCGGAAGACCACCGCGAGTGCCTCAAAGTCGGCCGCGTTGTGGATGGGTGAGGCGATGTCGGGCGCGCCGTCGCCGGTCAGGTCCGCCACCAGCGTGTGGTACACGTTGCTGCTCGGCGCTACGAGCTGCTGGGCGCTCAGCGCGAAGCCTCCTGCGCCGTCGTTGACAAGCAGCTTCACCCGCCCTCGCGC
Source organism: uncultured Phycisphaerales bacterium (assembly GCA_965371965.1). Taxonomy (GTDB): domain Bacteria; phylum Planctomycetota; class Phycisphaerae; order Phycisphaerales; family UBA1924; genus S146-42. The sequence continues at coordinate 19,971 of CBDVAM010000004.1, read as the reverse complement.
CGGGATCGCCAGATCGATATCGCCGTCCAGATCGAGATCGCCCGCGCCAAGGAACGGCCCGGGAATGGGAAAGGTGCGGTTCTGGTTGCCGCGCTGGGTCACGCCCCCCACGGCGACGCGGACCTCGGGCGCGAACGTGGCGTCGCCCTCATTCAGCAGGATCGAGACATCGTTGCTCAGCAGGTTGAGCGTCGCGAGGTCCGGATCGCCGTCGCCGTCGAGATCCTCGGCAACGAGCGAGCGCGGCTCATCGCCGACGGAATAGACGACATGCTCCTCGAACGTGCCGTCGCCCCGGTTGATCAGAATCGACACCGTGTCGTCCGAGGCGTTGACCGCCGCGATATCCATCCACCCGTCGCCATCGGCGTCGAGCGGGATCGCGTGCGCTGGTTCCAGTCCCGCCTCAAGGCGCACCGGCGGCTCGAACGATCCATCGCAGTTGCCGAGAAGAACTGTGAGATAGGTTCTCTGACCGTGCAGGAATCGCCATTCGCTCACCGCGACCAGCGCGTCCTTGCAATCGTCTCCATCGAAGTCCGCGAACGCCACCGTTGTCCCATCGGCGAACTGAGGCTCTTGAAAGAACTCCAGTCCGATTCGCTGGGCGGTTGAAGCAAAGATGGGATCCCGCTCAGGATCAACACCGCTCGCAAAGGCCGCGAAGCCGGGGAGACAGGAGATAACAGCAAAGACTCTTCTGTTGATCATGCGTCCTCCTGAATGCCCCACCCTGCACCTCGTAGTTTTGACTCGCGAGGTCTTCTCGTCAAGAAGATTTTCCGTATTTCCCCGATCAGGGCTTGCACCCGCCAGATTTCTGTGGTAGGTTATCGGCGTATTTCAGGATGCGCGCGTTCGACAAGGGAAACCCGAACCCAAACCGACTCGCCTTTGAGTCGGTGCGGCGGCGTTGTAATCACACCAAGGAGGTACGCAAATGCGGAAACTGAATACAGGATTGGTCTCACTGGCACTTGCAGCATCATGCTGCATGGGAGGCGTCGAAAAGACCTTGAATCAGACTGGCAACTTCAATGTCGGTGGCAACTGGACACCCAACGGCGTACCCGGCGCGGGGGATCGGATTAAGATCCCCGCAGGCAGAACCTGCACCGTCACTGCCGATGCGACAGTCGATACGATGGAGGTCCTCGGCACGCTCGAGATCGACCCGAATATCACGCTCACACTTGAGAACGACGACCACATCATCCATGTCTGCAACCCGCCGGCGCCCAGCTGCGCCCTCTCGGATAACTCCATCGTCGACGGCGACGTCAAACTCGTCTTGCATGACAACGAGGTGGACGGCGGCAACCTCAAGTTCGTCAACGAGGACCACATCGTCGCGGGCGACGGTAACATCACAGGAAGAACGACCACGGGCTCTGAGATCCAGATCGCCGGCGACATCGTCCTCAAGAACCAGCTCGACCAGACCGGCGAGGGCATCCGCGGCGCTCTCACCATCAACGGCCTCTCCGGCACGGTTGACGGCAAGCTCATCAACCAAGGCGTCGTGCGCGCCGACGGCGTGCTCATCGTTGACGCCGTGATCGACGACATCGACGACGCGCGCTGGATGTCCGGCTGCAAGGACACCCTCGAGTTCAAGCAGGGCTCCACTGACCTGGAGGGCGACTTCACGAACGACGTTATGGACGATGACATCGGCGAGCCGGGTAAGTTCACCTTCCACGAAGACGTCAAGACGTGCGGGGCCTACGAGCGAGCGTGCGGCTGGATCGACGTCGACGAGTCCAACAGCGTCACGTTCGAGTATGTCGATTTCGTGGACCTCACGGATGGAGCGTTCGGGTGCGGCAACCCGGGGACAGCCGCCGGCAGTCCCGCGACATGCGAAGATCCGTTTGTGGTCGGCACCGACGTGAGCGGCGACACCTGCGAGTAGGGCCTCAGCGCCACGCCATAATCGACTCCGCCGGCCCGCCCAGGGGAGCTTGAGTTCCCCTGGGCGGGCTGTCTTCTTGGCTCCTTACTTGGAGCGAGCGCCGGATCCACCGCAAGCTGTCCGGCGGCTCGTCCTCGAACGCGACGCTCGAGAAGAAGCCGCTCGCGCCCTTGCCTCAGCCCGATCAGAGCCTATATTTCAATGATTCTTGAAACTTTCGAAGGAACCGGGCATGTCCTTTGCCAACACCCGCTCGCCCGCAGAGCACCCCAACCTCCCCGCTGCCGACCCCGGCCTGCTCGATGCCGTCGTCGCCGGCGAGGCACGTCTGACGCCCAAACAAGGCCTCGAACTCTACCACATGCCCCTGCCCGAACTCGGGCGCTGGGCCGATGCACGCTGTCGCGAACTCCACGGCGACACCCACCGCACATACGTCATCGACCGCAACATCAACTACACCAATATCTGCACCGCCAAATGCACGTTCTGTGCCTTCCGGCGCGACGCTGCCGACCACGACTCCTACACCCTCGAGCCCGAGCAGATCCACGAGAAGATCGCCGAACTCGTCGCCATCGGCGGCACCCAGATCCTCATGCAGGGCGGCATGAACCCCGAGCTCCCGCTCGACTGGTATCTCGACCTCCTCGCGGGCATCAAAGAGAGGTTCCCCGGCGTGCATGTGCACGCGTTCAGCCCGCCGGAGATGATCGAGTTCGTCCACTTCTTTAGCCCGCCGGGCTCGACGCTCGAAGACAAGATCCGCTGGGTGATGGTCAAGCTGATCGACGCGGGCCTTGACAGCCTGCCCGGCGGCGGCGGCGAGATCTTCGCAAAGCCCGTGCGGCGCAAGATCGGGCTTGGCAAGTGCGACGCCGAGGCGTGGCTGACGACGATGTACGTCGCGCACACGCTGGGCCTGTTCACCAGCGCCACGATGATGTTCGGGCACATCGAGGGCTACGCCGACCGCGTGCATCACATGAAGCTGGTGCGTGAGTGGCAGGATCGGGCTTTGAGAAGCGACGGAGCGATCGAGCGACGAAGCGACGCAGGGGTGGGCTCGGCGGGACGGAAAGAAACCGAGAACGGGCGCACGGGCGCGAGCCCCTTCGTCGATTCGTCGCTTCGTCGCTCCGTCGCTCCCGGCCACTACGTGTCGTTCATCTCCTGGCCGTTCCAGCGGGAGAATACGCCCCTGGGGCGCGTGCCGGATTGGGAGAGTAGATCGGCTCTCCGAGCCGATGCGTGGACCGATGAGATCGCGGATAGCGCGAATGGCGATCGAAGATGTCGGCTCGGAGAGCCGACCCCGTTCTCCCAAAGTCGGCTCGGAGAGCCGACCTACCCGTTCCCCGGCGATATCGTCGCGCGTGCCCACGACTTTGGTCGCAACGAAAATATCGACTACCGCACGCTCGGACCCGCTGCGAAGAACTTCGGGCGGCGCGTTCGCCGGAGCAGTTCCAGCGACTACCTCCGCACCCAGGCCATCAGCCGCCTGTTCCTCGATAACATCTATTCCATCGGCAGTTCCTGGGTCACCATGGGCCCGCACCTCGGGCAGACCGGGCTCAAGTTCGGCGCCAACGACATGGGCAGCGTGATGATGGAAGAGAACGTGGTGTCCAGCGCGGGCACGACCTATTGCCTGGACGAGGGCGTGCTGTGCCGCCTTGTCAGGGATGCGGGCTATGTCCCCGCCCAGCGCGACAACGCCTACGACATCCTCCGAGTCCAGGACGGCCCCGCCAGCCCCGACCTCGCGGAGACCGACTGGTCGCGCCACCGCGCGCCGGTCCAGAGCAGCAAGGCCCCCGCCGAACTGACGGTCAACGCCAGCTGACGTATCTCTCCATTCCTGGCCCGCCGAATGGAGATCCTAGAATCCCGCGTGACCGATTCGGATCCAAGTGAATCTGGCGAACTGCATGAGCTCGCTCGCTCACTTGATACCCTGATCCGCCGAGCGTGTGAGCGCGACGACGGAACGCGCAAAGCCATCGCGGGGATCGCCCGATGGCTCGCTTCGATCTCACACCAGACCGACGGATCCGCCGAGCCGCCTGCGATAGAGCCGCCCGCACCGCAGCAGAGCGAAACACTTCCAATCCGGCTGGGCAACCAGATCGTCGAACTGAAGGTGCCGGTCGAGACGCCTGTGGACGCGGTCCGTGCGCGTGAGGCGACCCCGGTTCCGCTGCCCACCTTCCCCGCGTTCGAGGCAGACCGCGAGACACTGCCCGATCTCGCGTTGGTCTCCAAGCGATGCCAGCTCAAGGGCGAGGCATGCCGGTGGGCGATCCGGCGTCGCGGGCTCGTCGCCGACAATGCGGATTTCGCCGCCGAGATCCGCCCGAGTGATGGCACGTTTCGCGAACGCTGCGAACCACTCGATGACTGCATTCTCTGGATGCTCAGCTCCCACGGCGTGATCCCAAACGATGAACCGCTTGAACAAGTCGCGGCGAGCTACGACGTGCTCGCCGACGCCGCCGATCTCACACGAGGCGTGTTCGAGACCCACGCCGATTCCGGGCAAGACGATGATGACATCGAGGACGCGTACCACCTTCTCGCCGAAGCCCAGTCTGCCCTGCGCCAAGCTCTCGCCGACGCCGACTACGAATCCAATGACCGTGACCAGATGGATACGTTCCGGTGGCTGAAGATCCGCACCGACGAAGACCGGGTTTATATCAGCCGACATATGCGATTGAACGACCCGGCCGATCCTACCGAGTCAGAGCACCGAGCCGAGCGGATTGCGGAGCTCCGCGATCGACGCGAGGCACGTGAGCGTGCTTCCAAGCGGCGTGCAAACCTCCTCAACAAGACACGATACCACGCACGCCGGATCGCGAACGAGCCGGAGGATCTGATACCGGATTGGCAGACGCTGCTGCAAACTATCGAAGAGTTGATGAGTGAAAAGCACCTTCGCCCGTCGAATGTCGAGCTGCGTGAGATTCTGATGCCGATATTTGAGGCCCCTCCCGAGAGCTCGGAGATCCCAGATTCCGTGAACTTGGTGTTCCGAGAGATCGATCGCTACCTCGCAACGCGCGAACAGGCGGAACCCGACACCCAGCCGGCACCCTTGCCCTCCCCCGAGGCCGAACGTGCGATCGAGCTGCTCCGCGGAAAGACCGTCGTCCTCCTCGGCGGCGAGCTCCGCCCGCAGAGCAAATCCGCGATCCAGCGCGATCTGCAGCTCAGAGAGCTTCGATGGGTCGCGCTCCCAGATCACCACTCACTTGCAAAGATCGAACCCAGCATTGCCCGCCCAGAGGTTGACGTCGTCCTGCTCCTCAAACGCTGGTGCAGCCATATGCACGAGGATGTGAGGGCGTTGTGCGATCGCCATGAAAAAATCTATGTCCGCATTCCCGCTGGCTATAACTCCAATCAGATCGCCCACCATGTGCTCGAACAGGCCAGCGATCGGCTCTCGGCACTCATCTAGGCCTTGCTCGCATATCGTCTCGGCATGTCCCGCCGAATCCTCCACGACCAGTACTTCAAGCAGGCCAAGGCCGAGGGCTATCTCGCTCGCTCGGCATACAAGCTCCTGGAAATCCAGGAACGCAAGAAGATCATCAAACGGGGCGACCGCGTGCTCGATCTCGGCTGTGCGCCTGGATCCTGGCTCCAGGTCGCCAGCGAATTCGTCGGACCCAAGGGCATCGTCGTCGGCGTCGATCTCAAGGAGGTCCGTGACGCCATCGCAGCAAACGTCCACACCCTCGTGGGCGATATGAACGAGCTGGACACCAATGTCCTGCTCGGCGAATCCGGCCTCGCGTTCGATGTCGTCATCTCGGACATGGCCCCCAACACGACCGGCGCGGGCGACGGCGTGCGATCCGTGCGCCTGTGCGAGCGCGTCCTCGACGTGCTGCCGAGCCTGCTACGAACCAAGGGCAACCTGGCAATGAAGGCCCTCGAGGGCGAGACCTATCCGGAACTTCTCGCCCGCACCAAGTCGCTCTTCAAGGACGCCCGCGGCTTCAAGCCCAAGGCCAGCCGCGATGTCAGCCGCGAGATGTTCGTCATCGCGACCGGCTATCAACCGAAGGCGGCCCAAGCGCCGAAAGATCTGGCGTGACGCTCCTCTCACCCATCCCGGCCATCATCGCCGCGGCGATTACCGTGCCGATTCTGATCACGTTCTTCCTGCTCAAGCTGCGTCGCCGCCCCGTCCGCGTGGGCTCGACGATGCTCTGGGACCAGGCCGTGCAAGACTTGCAGGCGAACGTGCCGTTCCGATGGCTCCGCCCGTCGTGGCTGCTGCTGCTGTCGATCCTGATCCTGGCGCTGCTGCTGGCGGCGCTGGCCCGCCCGGCTATCGACGCCGGAGCATCCCGCGCCGACCTGGTCATCCTCATCATCGACCGCTCGGCGTCGATGTCGGCGACCGATGCCGACGACGGGCAATCCAGGCTCAACGAGGCGAAGCGGCGCGCACGCGCGTTCGTCGCCTCGCTCCGCAAGGGCGGATTCTCCGGCATGGCCTCGGCGATCACCTACGCCAGCGAGCCCCGATCCATCGCCTCACCCACCCGCGATCTCAGCGCGATCGAACGCGCGATCGATGCCATCGAACCCAGCGATCAGCCCGCCAACCTTGTTGGAGCGTTGGCGCTCGCAGAGACGCAGATCGCCATGTCCCGCGCGGGCTCTGAAGAGGGCGAAGCCGCTCCCTCGGCGATCGCGGTCGTGTACTCAGACGCCGGCGAGGTTCTATCGGAACCTCTGGCGATCGCCGGCGCATCGCCCCGCTTCGAGCGCATCGCGCCGCAACTCCCGCTCAATAACGTCGCCATCACCGCCATCTCGGCGACGCGAGATTTCGAGGACCCCACCCTCGTGCGCGCCTTCGTGCGCATCCAGAGCACCGACCCGGGCGCGGGCCTGACGGTCTCTTTCACACGCGACGCCGAGCTCATCGGTCGCCAGCCCATCTCATTCGACCCGCCCAGCACAGGCGATTCCCTCGCCGAGCGCCCGCTGACGTTCGAGTTTCTCGATAGCGCCGGGGGCCTGCTGCTCGCGTCAATCGATCGCCCCGATGCGCTCGCCAGCGACGACACCGCCGGGTTGTATCTGCCCCCGCCGACCCGCCCGGCGATCGTCGTCGTGCGCGATGGCCCACCAAGCGACGCCGCCCGATTCATCCTCGACACCGTCCTGCGAGAGCTCCGCCCCCGCTCGCTGGAGTTCATCACAAGCCCGCTCTCGGTGTCCGCGCGAGAGCAGATCCTCATTCGCTCGGCGGATCTCGTCGTGCTCGACGGCGTGGCGCTGCCCCAGAGCATCCAGCTTGACGCGCCGATCATCGCCTTTGGCATCGCACCGTCGCAGATCGTTCCACCAGACGGCCCGATCGAACCGCCAACCGATTCCGGCGCCACCGACGTCGTGAGCTGGGACCGCGAACATCCGATCATGCGCGGCGTCTCGATGGACGCGGTCGTCGTCTCGCGCGGGATCGCGCTGCCCGACGACGACGGGTTCCACCCGCTCGCGATGGGGCGCAACGCCCCCCTGATCTCGCTCTGGAGCCGCCCACGCGCCGACGTGCTGCTCGTCGGGTTCGATTTGTACTACTCCAACTGGATCGACGCGGGTCTGCCCATCTTCCTGGCCAACGCCGTGGAGTATCTCACCAGCTCGACATCCGCCAACGCCATCGCCTATCGCACCGGCGAACTCATCCGGCTCCTGCCCCAGGAGGGCGCAACAAGGATCACACTGACCGACGACACCGGCGAGATGCTCATCGACCGGGCCGCAAGCGACCCGATGACTCCGGTCGCCCTCGGCGTGATCGATCGCGTCGGCGTGTACGCTGTTGGCGGCGCGACCATCCCGACGGTCGCCGTCAATCTCCTCAGCCAACGCGAGAGCGCGATCGCCTCTCGCCCGGAGCTCCGCATCGGCGGGCAGGTCCTCGCCGGCTCGGGCGAGGGCGAAGCGGCACCGACCGAGATCTGGACATGGCTGGTCATCGCCGCCGCAGTCCTGCTGACCCTCGAATGGCTCCTCTACGCCATGCGCATGCGCGTCTAGTCGCCACCCAATCCCAGCCATGTGTTCGCATCAAAGACCATCCGCGCGGGCTCATTGTCCCACGGAAGACGCGCAGCAGGCCAGCTCGATCGCACGCCCCGCGCATCCAAACGCTCGAGACCAATATGCAGCAAGCCATCGCGCTCACTCGCGCCCGCGGGCAGATCGATCTGAATCACCCAGCGATCTCCTTCGCGAGCCGCGTCAACCGGCTGACGCCCCCCACCGCGAAGATCGTCGGCGATCCAACCCTCGCTCGAACAGCGCAGCACATGCCTCGCACTCCCCTGCGGCCCGAGCCAGACCCGCACCGTCGATCCTTCATCGCCTCGTCCTTCGAGATGCAGCCTCCAGACGTAACGAACGCGATCCTCGTATCGCAGAAGAACGCCAGGCGTCGCGCCATCGCCCGCTCGCGCCGTCACCACCGGCACGCGATACAGCAACGCTCGAACCCGGGGCTCGCTCGATGCCGCACCGCGCCGACCCTCGAACGATTCGAGCGTCCAATCCTCGAGCAACGGCCCGAGCAACGCCCCCGGCGGGCGCAGCCCGATCGCACCACCCGACACCGGCACGCGCATCGTCCAGGCGCTCGTGCGGATCTCCCACGTCGCATCAAGGCCGTCCGATGCCAGCTCGATGCGTGTCATCTCGCCGGGTGCCAGCTCCGTGGGCGACGCCGCGCCCCGCCTCTGCTCCCACAACCATGCGATCTCGGCTTTGTCATGGAGATTGACCAGCCCGACCGTCGCCCCCCGTCCACCACTGAACGGATCGATCATCCAAGACAAGATACGGGCCCGCTCGTCGAGCCAGAGCTCGACCATCGCCGCCCGCCGATCGCCCGTTCGCGTCGGATCGAGCAGCATCTCAAGCAGTTCGTTCATCGCCCGCGGCGATTGCGGCCACACCGCCCATGCGACCTCTCCCCCACCACCCAAGTGAGCCGTGCGCCAGAGGCGTGCCGCCAGCGTGCGGGCCAGATCCGGATTGGTTCGGCGGAGTTCACCCAGCGCCAGTTGCCACGAGACGCTCAGCCCCCTCGCCCACGCCGAAAGTTTCTCATTCCCAAAGCGGACCTCGCCGACGCCGTCCTGACCCAGCACAAGCTGAGCGTGCCAGAATCGGAATGGATCGGTCGCCTCGGCTTCGAGCGCCGCGATCAGATCGGGTGAAGATTCGACCTCCACCAGCATCCCAAGGCCCTGCCCGCTCGCGATCATCCGCGTTCGCACAAGCCGCTCGCCGATCCACAGCGAGCCCTGCGCATCGCCCGCCACGCCCAGGCACAATCCCCAGAACCCAAGGCCGTCGCCCGCCCCCGCCTCCGCCGCGGCGACCGTCCGCCAGGTCCGATCGACCCCGAGCCATGCTCGCAGCGGCGTGCGAACGCCCTGCCCCGCCCCAATCGAGAACCAGACCAGCTCGACCTCGCCCATGCCGCCGACCTCGAATCGGCACACCGGCACGCTCAGACGGTCGCGCGGGTCGCCCAGGCGCACCGGCACCACCAGCATCGATCCTGGCACCACCCCCACCACCCGCGGCACGGGCGTGATCTCGCCGAAAACGCGAGCGGCAAGAATCAGGCTGAGCAAGTAAACTAGGATCTGGCGCACAGGTCTCTCCGATGCGCCGGATTGTTGGCCCCGGTTGCGGCCGGCGGTCGATTCGAGTATCACACGCCCGCCAGAATCCGGCCCGTCGAACTCTCAAGGGGATCTCTTCATGCAGCTCTTTCGCCCAAGCGTCGCGGAGTTCATCGGCACGTTCGCGCTGGTGTTCTTCGGAGCCGGGTCGATCATCCTGACTCAGGACGCGATCGGTGCCGGCAGCCTGATCACCGTCGCCCTCGCGCACGGCATTTCCCTCAGCGTCTTCATCACCGCGTGCATGTACATCTCCGGTGCCCAGTTCAACCCCGCCGTCACGGTCGGCCTGATCCTCATCGGCAAGGAAGCGCCCAAGCGGGGCGTCGTCTTCATCTGCGTGCAACTGTTCGCCGCGGCGTGCGCCGCCGGCATGCTCATGCTCCTCCTGGGTGCCGACCTCGCCAACAGCGATCAGGTGCACCTCGGCGCAACCCTCGGACGATTCAGCACGGGCGAGACCGCCAACGCCGGGCGTCTGTTCGGCCTGGAGTTCATCCAGACCTTCGCGCTCATGTTCGTCATCCTCGCCACCGTCGTCGATGATCGAGGCCACAAACTCGGCGGATTCTGCGTCGGGCTCACCGTCGCGATGTGCATCCTCGCCTTCGGCCCGCTCACCGGCTCCAGCATGAACCCCGCCCGCACCTTCGGCCCGGCGATCTACCTGAGCAGAGAAACCCTCGGCAAGCTCCATTGGGTCTACTGGGCGGCGCCGATCCTTGGGGCATGTGCCGCGGCGGTGGTGTATCGGTTGGTCTGGATCGAGAACGAGCCGACGCGCGATGTGCCGCAGTTGCATGCGGGGAATGGGACGAAGCACTCGTGAACGTAGGTCATCCGGCGTGTTGCTCGCCTGGGTGATCACCGGATCGCGAGCGTGACAGGCTCACAACTATTCTGATCTATTCGTCGCGTCGCCACGTCCGCTCTCTTGATAAGTAGGTGACACTTGGGTAATGGTCGCGCCCGGATCCGAATGAGAGCCGGTAGGAGTCGTCGTCCATCACCCGATAGACCCACCGTTTGGTCCCAGCAACGGGCATTGGAACAGTATTGAGAACCTGCGGCGTAAGCTCATCGAGCTCTTGCGGATACTCGCCATGGGTGGCCTTGTAAGCATCGATGGCCGAGACAATATTGAGTCCGCTCGTGATCGATCGCTCGATCCGATCCTCGCTCCAGTGGATCAGTCCCTCGTCGATCAGCACCTGATGGACAAGGAGTCCCAACGCAACAAGTACCGCACCACCCAACACTCCGATCGCCAAATCAATCCTGCGCGGCCGTTGCATGCAAGCGATACGACGCCAAGAACCTCACTGTTCATCCTGGAACACTTCGCCAGTTCCGACAGCCGCGGAGCGGCCAGACGATCTTGGCGAGGGGCGAGAGCCCCTCGAAGATCGCTCTTGTTATCACAGCCGCGGAGCGGCGCTCGAACGCGCCATCGCCAACCCGAACGCCCCACAGTGGCTTGAGTCATGGAGGGTCCATCTCTCGTGGCTTCCTCTCTAAATCCCACAGACCTACTCATCTACACGCCACTTGCCATCCTGAGATGTGTAATATCGACTCGGATACTCCGCTCCATTCGCACCAAAGATAAGCTGATAGCCACCGCGCGGCACGCGTCGGTAGTTCCATTTCTTCACGCCAGCAACCGGCGGTTCAATCGTCGCGATATGCACTGGAACAAGCTCGTCCAGCGACGCGGGATAACCGCCATTCGCCGACTTGTACGACTCCAACGCCGCAACAATCTCATCCCCTGTGGCGATAGACTGCTCGATCCGATCATCGGTCCAATCGACGTTGATCAATCCATCGTCGATCAGCCACCCGCGAACACCAATGCTTATCGCCAGAACAAGCGTGACCGCAAGCAACCCGATCCCTACCACGAGATCGCTTTGGCGACGCGTCATGCCCGCACTACGACGCCAAGAACCTCACTGTTCGTCCTGGAATGCACCGCCAGCCGCGGAGGCTCATGATCAGTTCAAGCCGCCCTCACCCCGCCTCCACCGGCAAAGTCTCCACAACATTCCGCACGATCGCATCGGTCGTAACCCCCTCGGCCTCTGCCTCGAAGTTCACGATGAGCCGGTGGCGCAACGCCGCCAGCGCGATCGCCCGGATGTCGTCGGTGCTCGCCGCGGGTCGCCCATCCAGCAGCGCCCGGCACTTGGCCCCCAGCACCAGCGCCTGGGCCGCACGCGGGCTCGCCCCGTACCGCACATACTTGTTCACCATGGGCGTCGCGAATACCCCTTCGTCGCTCCTTCGCTTCGTCGCTTCGTCGTTTGCCTTCGGATGCGTCGCCAGCACCATCCGGATCGCGTAATCCTGGATCTGCGGCGCGATCGCCACCCGCCGGATCAGCTTCTGGTGCTCGATGATCCTGGGACCATCAAGGACCGCCTCCGGCGTAACTACCTCGCCCGCGGTGGTGCGATTCAAAATCTCCGCCAGCTCGCTCCGATCGCTGTAGTCCACCAGCAGCTTGAAGAAGAACCGATCGACCTGGGCCTCGGGCAGCGGATACGTCCCCTCCTGCTCGATCGGATTCTGTGTCGCCATCACAAAGAACGGCTCTGGCAGCATGTGGGTCGTGCCCGCGACCGTGACGCTGCGCTCCTGCATCGCCTCGAGCAACGCGCTCTGGGTCTTGGGTGTCGCCCGGTTGATCTCGTCGGCGAGGATGATCTGCGCAAAGATCGGCCCGGGCTGGAATCGGAACTCGCGGCTCGTCCGACCGCCGACACCCTCGACCTCGTGCACCACAGTCGTCCCGGCGATATCCGCGGGCATCAGGTCCGGGGTGAACTGGATCCGCCCGAAATCCAGGCTCAACGCCTGGCTCAGCGTCCGGATCAGCAGCGTCTTGCCGATCCCGGGCGGACCCTCCAAGAGCGCGTGCCCGCCCACAAACAGGCACGTCAGCACCCCGTCGATGACCTCTCGATTGCCCACGATGATGCGCTCGATCTGCTCGCGCACCCTCGCGTAGTCATCCTGGAACTGCCTGGCAAGTGCCTGCACGTCGGTCATGGGATGCCATGGTAGTGAGTGCGCACGAAAAAGGCGGGCCCTCCGCGAGGACCCGCCCGGAATTCATCGATCGTCAGATCGAGCCGCTCAGCTCGGGGTCTCGGCACTCTCGCCGATCAACGTGTCGCGGACCTCCACCGTCGGCACGCCCAGCGAGTCGTTGCGATTGGCGCCCAGCGCCTCGGCGGCGTCGGCGGCCTCCCGCAACATCGCCTGCTCGTCGTAGGGCGAGACCGGCGGATCAGCCAGCTTCTTCACACGGATATTTAGGTACTCACGGAAGCCCGTCCCCGCCGGGATCAGGTGGCCCAGCAGCACGTTCTCCTTCAGGCCGACCAGCAAATCCTCGGCTCCCTTCAGCGACGCCTCGGTCAGCACCTTGGTCGTCTCCTGGAAGCTCGCACCCGAGAGGAACGACTCGCTCGACAGCGACGCCTTGGTGATGCCCAGCAGCAGCGTCACGCCCGTCGCGGGCTTGGACCTCTTGGCCTTGGCGCCTTCCTTGCCCTCAGACTCGGCCTTGGCGTTGGCCTCCTTAACCACCGAACGCTCGTACATCTCGCCGACGGTCAGCTCGGTATCGCCCGCCTCGCTTATCCGCACATACGCCGCCGTATCGGCGTTCTTCTGGCGGAAGGCGTACTTGTCGAGGACCTCGTGAGGAAGCAGGTCGGTGTCGCCGGGGTTCTCCACGCGCACCTTGCGCAGCATCTGGCTCAAGATGAGCTCGATGTGCTTGTCATTGATCGTCACACCCTGAGCGCGATACACGTTCTGGACCTCATCGAGCATGTAGCCCCACAGCTCCTCTTCGCCGCGAATCCGCAGGATATCCTGGAGCACCGCCGGGCCCTCGGTGAGCGGGTCGCCCGCCGAAACGAGGTCGCCGGTATGCACGAGCATCGCCTTGCCCTTGGGGACATGATGGTCCTTCTCGATGCCCGAGTCGCTGATGATACGAATGGTCATCTTGCCCTTGCGCAGGTCCGAATGCAGCTCGACCCGCCCGGAAATCTCCGCCATGATCGACGGGTCCTTGGGCTTGCGAGCCTCGAAGATCTCGGTCACGCGGGGCAGCCCGCCGACGATATCCGCCGAGCCCGCGGCACCGCGAGGCTGACGCGCGAGCGTCTGGCCGGACTCCACCTGGTCGCCGTCTTTCACTTCCAGGCGTGCCTTGGCCGGCACATAGTGGAAGTCGAGGATCTTGCCGTCGGCGTCCACGATGTTGATCTGCGGATGCAACTCGCCCTTGTGCTCGATGATGACCCGTGCCTTGCGCCCCCCGCCGGCGTCCTCCTCCCGGAAGGTCTTGTCCTGCACGATGTCCACGAACTGGACCGTGCCGGACTTCTCGGCGAGGATCAGAACGCGGTGCGGATCCCAGGTGATGAGAATCTCGCCCCGCTTGACCTCTTGGCCGGTCTTGACGTGCAGGTGAGCCGCGTACGGGACCTTGGTCTTGTCCAGCTCGCGCCCTTTGGAATCGAGGATGGCCAGCTCGCCGTTGCGCTTCAGCGTCACCTGGACGCTCTTGCCTTCCTCATCGACGATCTCGACCTCATTACAGTCGCGCAGCTCGACGGTGCCCGCCTGGGTCGCCTTGTGCTCGTTCTCGGCGATCGCGCGGGTGCCGATGCCGCCGGTGTGGAACGTCCGCATCGTCAGCTGCGTCCCCGGCTCGCCGATGGACTGGGCCGCGATGATGCCCACGGCCATGCCGCCCTCTACAAGCGTGCCCGAGGACATGTCCATGCCGTAATCCAGCACGCTGCACCCGGTGCGGCTCTCGCTGGTCAGCGGGCTCCGCACGACCACCGAATCGATCCCCAACTCCTCGATCTTCAGCGCCCCCTCGCCGGTGATCATCTCGTTCTCGCTGACGATCACCTCGTCGGTCACCGGGTTCATGATCGTGTTGACGCTCACCCGCCCGAAGATCAGCTCCCGCAGCGGGACGTCCACCTGCTCACCCTTGTAGATCGCGCGCTTCACCACGCCGCGCTTGGAGCCGCAGTTGTGCTCGGCGATGATCACGCTCTGGGCGATGTCGCACAGCTTGCGCGTGAGATACCCCGAGTCGGCGGTCTTGAGGGCCGTGTCCGCAAGGCCCTTGCGTGCACCGTGCGTGCTCGAGAAGTACTCCAGGATGCTCAATCCCTCGCGGAAGTTCGCGCGAATGGGCGTCTCGATAATCTCTCCCGAAGGCTTCGCCATCAGGCCTCGCATCCCGGCGAGCTGCATCATCTGGCTGATGTTGCCTCGAGCGCCCGAGTCGCTGGCGAGATAGATCGGGTTGAGGTAGGCCGTGCCCTGCTTGCCGTCGATGCCGACGTACCCGCCGGTGTCATCGCGCCGGTCCTTCTTCAGCGTCTCGATCAGCGCCTCGGTCACCTGCTCGCGACAGTGGGCCCAGATATCCAGAAGCTGGTTGTATCGTTCGCGCTCGGTGATGATGCCGCGCTCGTAGTTCTTCTCAACCCGGTCCACCCGCTTCTGGGCCTGGTCGAGGAGGTCCTTCTTCTGCTCGGGGATTCGCATGTCGGTCACGCCGAAGCTCAGCCCCGCGAGCGTCGACTGCTTGAACCCAAGCTCCTTGAGCTTGTCCAGCAGGTCGATCGTCGCCGGCTTGCCCGAATAGCTGTACGCGTCGTCGATGACCCGCGCGCACCCCTTCTTGCCGATGTCGCAGTTGTAGAACGGCATCCCCGGGGCCACGATCTCGTTGAACAGCACACGCCCGGCGGTTGTCACCACGCGACCATTCTCCGGCAAGGGCTCGGTCGGCCCGCGCTGCGCGCTGACCACCTCGGTGAACCCGTCCAGGCGAACGATGATCCGATCGTGAATATCGATCACGCCGTGGTCGTACGCCAGCAGCGCCTCCATCCGATTGCGGAAGCTCTTGAGCTCCGACTCCGGGCGATCGTCGTCGCGCCTGGTGACCGTGATGAAGTACACACCCATCACGATGTCCTGGCTCGCGCTGATGATCGGCTGACCGTTCGCCGGGCTGAAGATGTTGTGCGTGCTCAGCATGAGCACATGCGCCTCGGCCTGGGCCTCGACACTCAACGGCAGGTGCACCGCCATCTGGTCGCCGTCGAAGTCGGCATTGAACCCGCCGCACACCAGCGGATGCAACCGAATCGCGTTGCCCTCCACCAGCACCGGCTCGAACGCCTGGATGCCCATCCGGTGCAGCGTCGGGGCGCGGTTGAGCATCACGGGATGCTGGTCGATGACCTCCTCGAGGATGTCCCAGACCTCGGCGTCCCTGCGCTCGAGCATCCGCTTGGCGCTCTTGATCGTGTCGGCGAGCCCGTGCTCCTTGAGCTTGCGGATGATGAACGGCTGGTACAGCTCCAGCGCGATCTTCTTGGGCAGGCCGCACTGGTGCAGCTTGAGCTCGGGGCCCACCACGATCACCGAGCGGGCCGAGTAGTCCACGCGCTTGCCCAGCAGGTTCTCGCGGAAGCGACCCTGCTTGCCCTTGATCATGTCGGTCAACGACTTCAAGGCGCGGTTGGAGCTGCCCAGCACCGGACGCCGACAGCGACCGTTATCGAACAGCGCATCGACCGCCTGCTGCAACATCCGCTTCTCGTTGCGGATGATGACCTCGGGCGCATTCAAATCCATCAGCTTCTTGAGACGGTTGTTGCGGTTGATGATCCGCCTGTAAAGATCGTTCAGATCGCTGGTCGCGAAGTTGCCGCTCTCCAGCAGCACCAGCGGCCTCAGGTCCGGCGGGATCACCGGGATCACGTCCATCACCAGCCACGCCGCGTCGTTCTCGCTCCCGCGGATCTGCTCGACCAGCTTCAGCCGCTTGGCCAGATCCTTGGTCTTCTGCTTGCTCCGCGTGTCGCGCAGATCCTGGCGCAACTGCGCCGCAAGGTCGTCCAGGTTGGTCAGCTCGATCAGCTCGCGGATCGAGTCGGCGCCCATCATCGCCTTGAACGCGTTGCCGAGCTTGACCTCCGCCTCGCGGTGCTCTTCTTCGGTCATCACCTGCTTGTACTTCAGCTCGGTATCGCCCGGATCGGTGACCACATAGTCCTGGTAATAGACGATCCGCTCGATGTCGGAAGTCTTCATCCCCAGCAGCGTGCCCAGGCGGCTGGGCATGCTCTTGAAGAACCAGATATGCACGATCGGCGACGCGAGGTTGATGTGCCCCATCCGCTTGCGCCGCACGCGCGAGTGGGTCACCTTCACGCCGCAACGGTCGCAGATGATCCCCTTGAACTTCGTCCCGCGGTACTTGCCGCAGGCGCACTCATAATCGCGCTCGGGCCCGAAGATCCGCTCGCAGAACAGCCCGTCCTTCTCGGGGCGGTATGTGCGATAGTTGATCGTCTCGGGCTTCTTGACCTCGCCGTAGCTCCACGCACGGATGTCGTTGGGCGACGCCAGCGTCACCTTCACGGCGGAAAAATCGTTCACTCGCTCGTATACCGTCTCTGCCATCAAATCACCTCATCAGGTGTCAAACTTGCTTTCGCTTCCTCTTCGCCTCGCCGGTACTGCGGCCAAAGTGCCACGACCATCCATGCACAAAACATGAGCGTCACCAGGCTTACGTCAATCGTTCCGCCAACTGCCAAGCTCACCAGTCCGACCAGCAACTGACCACTGAATGAAAATATCAGCAGCGCCATAGTCAGCTTGAGCCATCCGTTCGCCAACGCGAACTCCGATCAAAGCAAACTCCCACCCTCCAACTGCGTCTTCTCGAGCGTCACGTTCATGCCCAATCCCGTGAGCTCGTTGCACAAGACGTCGAATGCCACCGGCATCCCCGCCTCGAGCTTGTTGTTGCCCTTCACCATGCTCTCATAGATCTTCGTCCGACCCTCGACGTCGTCAGACTTGACCGTCAGCAACTCCTGCAAGATGTACGCGGCTCCGTACGCCTCCAGCGCCCAGACCTCCATCTCGCCGAACCGCTGCCCGCCCGTCCTCGCCTTGCCGCCCAGCGGCTGCTGGGTGATCAGGCTGTACGGGCCGGTCGCACGCGCGTGGATCTTGTCGTCCACCAGGTGGTGCAGCTTGATGATGTACATGAAGCCCACCGTCGTCCGCTGGTGGAACGGCTCGCCCGTCCTGCCGTCGTAGAGCTGCACCTTGCCGCCCTTGGGCATCTTGGAAAACAACGCCCGCGGCCCGGGTGGCACGCCCGTCTTCTCATACTCGCCGAGAATCTGATCCACATGCACGTTCGCCGCCTCGATCGCCTCGTGGATCTCGCCCTCGTTCGCGCCATCGAACACCGGCGTCACCGCCTGGAAGCCGAGCACCTGTGCCGCCCAGCCCAGGTGCGTCTCCAGGATCTGCCCCACGTTCATCCGGCTGGGAACGCCCAGCGGATTGAGCATCACCTCCACCGGCGTGCCGTCCTCCATGAACGGCATGTCTTCCTCGGGCACGATCCTGGCAATCACGCCCTTGTTGCCGTGACGCCCGGCCATCTTGTCGCCGACCGACAGATGCCGCTTGGTCGCGACATAGACCTTGACCATCTCCAGCACGCCGCTGGGCAGCTCATCGCCCCGCTTCATGTGCGCGACCTTGCGCTGCTTCTCTTTCTCCTGACCCTGGATGCGAGGCCAGTACTGCGAGTGGATGACCTGCGCCTGCTCCTTCGCGTCCTTGGACCCCTTGACCCAGCCCAGGTCAAACGTGCGAAGCTGCTCGATGATGACCTCGGCGATATCGCTGGCGCCCACCTTCTGGCGGGTGTTGGGGTCGACCATCTCGCCGCCGGTCACCTCGTTGAGCGCCGCGACCATCTCGCGGAACAGCCCGATGGACTGCTGGTCCATCTCCTGGGCGTACTCCTCGATCTGCGTGTCGAGCTTCTTCTTCTGCCCCTCGGTCAGGTGACCCCGGCGCGTAAACGTCTTGGCCCCGATCACGATGCCGTTGACGCCGCTGGGCACCTCCAGCGAGTCGTTCTTCACGTCCTCGCCCGCGCGACCGAATATCGCGTGCAGCAGCTTCTCTTCGGGCGTCAGCTCCGTCTTGGATTTCGGGCTGACCTTGCCGACCAGGATATCACCCGGCCCGACACGCGCGCCCACGCGGATCACCCCGTCCTCGTTCAGATTCCGCAGCATCTTCTCGCTGACATTGGGGATATCCCGCGTGAACTCCTCGCGCCCGAGCTTGGTCTCGCGGACCTCCACGTCGAAGCTGTCGATGTGGATGCTCGTGAACGTGTCATCCTTCACCAGACGCTCGTTGATAACAATCGCGTCCTCGAAGTTGTACCCGTCGAACGTGTTGAACGCCACGAGCACGTTCTTGCCCAACGCCAACTCGCCGTTCTCCGTGCTCGCGCCGTCGGCGATGATCTCGCCCACCTTGACCGGCTGGCCCTTGCGCACGATCGGTTTCTGATTCAGGCACGTCCGCTCGTTCAGCCCCACGAACTTACGCATCACATACTCGTCGGCGTTGTCGATGATGATCTTGTCCGCGTCGGCGTACGTCACCGTACCAGCCTTGCGCGAACGCACAACCATGCCGCCGTTCATCCCGACAGGCTTCTCCATCCCCGTCGCCACGCACGGCGGATCGGTCTTGATCAGAGGCACCGCCTGACGCTGCATGTTCGAGCCCATCAACGCCCGGTTCGCGTCGTCGTGCTCCAGGAACGGAATCAACGCCGCCGACACGCCCACGATCTGCTTCGGCGAGATGTCCAGATAGTTGACCTGCTTGGAATCCACCTCCGCGAGCTCGCCGCTGACACGCGCGAGAATCATTCCGTCCTTCAGCTTCCCATTTGTGTCCACCGAATCCGCGGGCGCCAGAATCGTCTGCATCTCCTCGTCCGCACGCAGATTCACAACCTCGCTGGTCACCTTGCCGTTCTTCACGATCCGGTACGGCGTCCGCAGGAACCCGTACTCATCGACCGTCGAGAAGATGCCGAGACGGCTGATCAGACCGATGTTCGTGCCCTCGGGCGTCTCGATGGGGCAGATCCGGCCGTAGTGGCTAATGTGCACGTCGCGGACCTCAAAGCCCGCCCGCTTGCGATTCAACCCGCCCGGGCCCAACGCGCTCAGGCACCGCTCATGCACCAGCGAACTCAGCGGATTGGTCTGGTCCACAACCTGGCTCAGCTCGCTACGACCGAAGAAAAAGTCGATCGCGCTGCTGATGCTCTTGGAGTTCACCAGATCCGCGATCTTGGTGATCTCGTCGGGCTCCTTGACGCTCATCCGCTCCTGCACCGTCCGCCGAAGCTTCAAGAATCCCTTG
>CBDVAM010000003.1:0-64956 GCA_965371965.1 uncultured Phycisphaerales bacterium | reverse complement strand
GCAGGACTCGAACCTGCGACCTAGCGGTTAACAGCCGCTCGCTCTACCAATTGAGCTATCGGGGATCCGACCGACAAGATTACGCACCCCCGACAAGCGGTCAAGCTCGCTACCGCCCATCCACCAGTCATTCTGGCCTGGCCTTCTGACATACGGCGTCGCCCAATCTCGGGCGACCGCAGGGCAGGGGTCGCAGGCGACGCCCGAGTTTGCTCTCCATCCTCGCCTGCCGGCGATCGCTCGCGATCGGACGGCCCGTGCGCAATGGCAAGGCATGGCGTTCGACAATCTCGTCGTCCAGGGGCTCGCCAGGGTGGCGCCAAGATTGTCACGATGCGTGCCACCGAGATCGGCTCTGCGATCTCGGTGCTTCTTCCGTGTGTTCATGGCGATACGACGCCGCGGCATTGGCGGTGCTCGCCATGTGTGGGAGAGGTTCTTGCTCGGGTGTGATATGATCGGCGACACCCGGAATGACGATTCGGGCAGTGCGAGGCATCGGGCAGAGCGTAGACTTCGAGGAGGCGGCATAGTGGTGACTGACCCCTATTTTCTTTGATATAGACGGACGGCCACTTGGTGGCCGCCGGTGATCGGCAGGGCGCTTGGCGTTCATGAAATGAAACGACTCTCGATACAACTCTTCCGACTGCACTCGCTCTGTGCGCAGTTGCTCTTCGAATCAACGAACACGGGCGTTCTGCAACAGAGCGCCGACACCCTAACGACGCAGGTGCGTCAGCATGCTCAGGCGCTCGACATCCTTGTGATGGATACCAAACCCGAGCCATTGGTGAATCAGATCGTTCGAGAGACTGAGGTGAGACTGCCAGACATGTTCTGGATCGCTGAGTTGGCTCAGACGGCAACCTTAAGGCTCCTCTACCGGAACACGAACATCGAAGACGCCGATGTTTCCGAGATCATGGGGCTTGAGTTGACGGCCTTGCTCGCTGCAAGGAAGGGCGGCATTCCCGAAGATCGATTCATGGTGTGGCACCGATCGATGTTCGCCGATCGGGCTGAGCCGCAGAGACTCGTCTCGGAACTACAAGCGCTGGTCGTCGAGTTTTCAAGGAGTGTGCCGGATTCAACCGAGAGCAGCTTACGAATGATCGAGCCGATTGACGTGAAGATCCCGATCATCCCAGGGATAGTGAGCATAGATGCAAAGAAGGCGGTGAAAGCAGTCCGGGCGTTGATTCAAAAGAAGGACGAGGCCTAGCAAACCGGGGTACACCTGTCTATATCTGCGGCAGGGTGGCACCAAGATTGTCACGATGCGTGCCACCCCGCCGTCGTTTGAAAGAGGATAACGGTGATACACCCAAACGAACTGCCGGATGGTTACGACTTGATCGAGATTCTCGGCCACGGTGGTAACGCGATAGTCGCGCGTGTTCGACATGGCGGCCAAGAGCATGCGTTGAAACTACTTAAAGACTACAAGGACCCTGACTCTCCGACTTACAAGCGCTTTGCAAACGAGGTCCTCGCTCTGCAACAACTCCACGAAGACGCTGGCGTTATGCCGATTGTCGAACACAACCTGCCCGATCGTCCGAGCAAGATTGATAGACCATGGTTCACAATGCCCGTCGCGACCCCAATCGTGAAGGCACTGGGAGAGTCGCCGTCTTTGCGTTCATGCGTCGACGCCATCGCGAATGTTGCTAACACTCTCGTCCGACTGAAAGAGCACGATATTGGGCATAGAGACATTAAGCCTGACAACCTGTTCCAACTAAGCAACAACTGGGTGATTGGTGACTTCGGATTGGCCACTTTTCCCAATTCAATAGAGGGTGTTACAGAACAAGAGGGCCGGCCATTGGGGAGCCGGCACTTCATGGCCCCCGAAATGTCGACCGACGCCATAAAGGCATCTCCTTTTCCCGCAGACGTATGGTCCTTGGCGAAAACGCTGTGGTCACTCGCTACCCGCAACCCGCACCCTTCCTATCTTCCGTCTGACCCGTCACACGACGGGCTCGCCGCCTTTGGCTTTGACGACGCTCGAATGCACCTAATCGACCATCTACTGGAACGTGGAACAGCACGTGGACCCGATGACCGCATCAGTTTGGAGGACTTTGCCAACGAACTCCAACAATGGCGCATCCTCGCCGACCAGCCACGGACAGAGCTGGATGTGGGCGACCTTGCAGCGGAGAAACGCACATTGATACGTCCAATTGTGGATGGGAGTAAAGCGAAATCGGCCTCGATTGAAGCGGCAACTGAGGCGATGAATGCCTTGGGACCGCGTATCACAGAGATGAGAGAGTCGCTGGCGAAGGTATACGGGGACGGAGCCGCTGACACGGGTTACGTAGACCAGGTTAGCTTCGGCAACACCGCCTTTACCTTCCAATTCTGCACTTTGAGGCAGCGCGACGGACTTGCATGCTGCGAAGCTTACTTCACCGTAAACGCCTCTAGTCCCGCCACTTACCAACTTCGCTTCTCCGTGTTGATTCAGGTCATGCCCGATTTACAACATCGTCTCTGCGCCGTGTTATCAACCAATGCGAACGGGAAGGGAGAAATATTCTGGGAAGACCAGTGCACCGTGCCGTACGGCACGTCTCAAGAACTCGCCTCCTTGAACGAGCTCTTTGACAAAATGACACAGCAAGTCAGGCCGGCGCTTAGACGCTTGAATGACCTAATAGTTGCCGGCACCGAATAGGTCATGCGGCGGGTGGCATGACCAGTCGTGTTGTTTGGCATGCTCACGCGCTTCGGGTAATTAGGGTAATTAGGGACAGTCACCATTTACCGGTGCTCGCGCCCACCTTGCTCTGCGCTCCCGCATCGTCGAGAAAAAGCGGGCCGCGAGTCGTCTGCGCGATGGCGTCGCGGCGCTCTACCCGAGTCAATACTCCCGATCCGTGACGATCCCCGGCCGCGGCACGGGGTAGCGCCCCTCGCCATCGCCCACCAGCGGCGCGCCCGTATCCTTCTCGAGCCCCGCCACGCCGGGCGCGAACTCGTGCTCGCACTCGAGCATTTCCTGGAAGGTGACCTCTCGACCGGTGTGGGCGGCCATGCGTCCCATGTTCGAGACGATGCTGGCCTCGATGCCGCGCTTCGCCTCATGGAAGATCGCGGGGCGTCGGGAGGGCCGATCCTGCGTGAACTAACCGTCCTGCTTGGCGAGTTGGGCGCGTGCCCAGGATCGCCAAGGCTCGGTCTCGCCGCGCATGGCGATCTCGCGGAGGGCATCAGCCGTACCGTCGTCGGCGCGATCGTTGCGGAGCTGGGTGCGGGAGAGCCTGGAGGCTTGGGATGTGCCCCGGGGTAGACCTCGAGGGCGGCGCGATAGGCGGCGAGGGCCTCGTCGATGCGACCGGCTCGCTCCATGGCGATGCCCAGGTTGAGGCGTGGGTCGGGGTGGCCGGGCATCATCTTGCGTGCCCACTCGAACTCACCTGCGGCTTGGTAGAGCAGGTTCTGGGAGAGGTACAGCACGCCGAGGTTGTTGTGGGCGGGGCCGTGGTAGAGATCGAACGTCAGCGCATCGCGGAGGAGCGACTCGGCTCGCTCGGGGTCGCTGGCCATGAGTTCGGCGGCCTCGGTGTTGAGGCGCTGGGCCTCGAGTGGGTTGCGATCGTGCTCGCTGAGCGGCGCGTAGGGACCTCGGCGATGAGAAGAGCAGGCGGTGAGATTGGCGGCGCAGGTGAGAGCCAGGAGCGTCAGGATCAGTCGCGCGGTCATGGCGTGCTCCTTAAGGAGGTCGTGGGCGTTGTGGCAGCGGAGTCAACGTAGGTCGCGGCGATCGTGATGGACGCCGAGTAGCCGTCAGGTCCGTCGCGGGTTCTCCTGGCGGAACTTGCCCGCAGCAGCTCGATGTTGACCGGCACCCAGAGCGGTTCTGACCGACGCCAGTGGTCGAGGAAGCGGCCAAGTTCGGGCAGCTCGATGGGCGCGAGGGTGAGCCGGATGAACTGGCGGCGGTAGCGCGGGCCGTCGGAGCCGCCGGGGTACTTCGCTGTCGCTGACCTCGTTGAACTGGGTCAGGCGGTTCGTCGCCAGGCCGGTCGCGAGCAGGGCGTCGTGCAGGCGGGCCATGACGTCTTCGGGAGCGCGGTGGCCCGCGACTCCCGCTACTTATAAGATATTGCGGACGCCCGAGCGACCGAGTTTCTTGGCTATCCAACTCGCCGGATGAAGATGTCCACGGGGATGAGCATGAGCGACGTGACCAAGAGATAGGGCCACACGACGAGCCAGAGTCGGCTTGTGCCCTTGGCGATGGGCGGCTCTGCACCACCGACTGTGAGGCGCCTCCCGCTCGTGCGCGAATACGCGTCCGTGATCGCGTCCTCGTCCATCCCGAGTGTGCGGAACTCTGGAGAGTACGGCGTCACAAAGGCGTAGGGAATGGCGTGCAACTCCGCATCGGACGCGGGGTCGGTTTCACCGAGCGTCCACCGGAACTGCTGCCCCTTGCCGTACTCGATCTGAATCGGCTTCGATTCGTAGAGCCCGGGCCCTTTGCCGACCACCTCGACCGCCACCGCCACACCGCCTTCGCGGAATGTGGTGAGCGTGATTGGGAGGTCGCTCACAAACTGTCCGTTCTCGTCCTGAACATCCGCGATGAGCACGACGCCGTCGTCGTCGGTCCGATGGCTGCACAAGACGGTTATTCGTCGCGAGAGATCACTGCCGGTGATGCTGCGAACGAACTGACCCCAGAACTTGGCGAAGTCCGTCCACTCGATCCAGTCCTCGGCCCAGCGAGGCTTGGTATCGGAGGTGAACGCAGCGGTGCGACCAAGGCCGTACCTCCATCGGATCAGGAGGGGATCGCCAGAGTCGCTCACGATGGCGGTGGTCGCGGCGGACTTTGGTGTGGTGGCGACGTAGCCCGTAAGCAACGGCAGGTCGATGGCGTCGATGCCGGCCAGGGCCGGATCGTCCCCAAGGACGACGGGCTCGACAAGGCGCTCCACGAGCATCTGATTCGCTGCGCGGAGCGCCTCGCGCGTGAAGATCTGTGGGATACTAAAGAAGTCGTTGGTGAAGTAGGACCGACCCCCGCCTGACGCGGCGATCGCTTCCATGAGCGCCATGTCCGCGCCCTGGCCGATGCCGATGGTCGAGACGGTGATGGTGTCGGCGGCCATCGACTGCGCGAGCTGTTCGTAACCAAACCCCATCGTCTGACCGTCGGAGAGAATGATGACGTGCTTGCGACGTGCGTTGGATTCGAGCAATCGCTGGTGGGCGTTTTCGAGTGCCGGATGGAGGAAAGTGCCCCCGCCGGCGTCCATCTGCCCGATCTTTGAGGTGATGGTGCCGAGGTCCGCAGCGGGTGTGAGTTCAAGGACGAGTCGGGCCTCGCTGTCAAACCCGATGACACCAATATAATCGCGCGGATTAATTGCCTCGGCCGTTGCGATGGCGGCTCGCTTGGCGAGTTGGATCTTCACGCCGTCCATGGAGCCGGACTTGTCAATGACGAGGAAGATGGCCAGGGACGGACGCAACAGGTCTTTCTGGATGGGCATTCGAACGGGGAGAATCTCCTCGATGGGCGTGTCGTAGTAGCCGCCGAGCCCGAAGCTCTCGTCACCGCCGAGCATCGCGAAACCGCCACCAAAGTCGCGTACATAGCTGCGGATCATCTCCATCTGTCCTCGGCTGAGCAACTCAGCGGGCACGTCGGCGAGGATGAGGGCGTCGTAGCCCAGCAACTCGGCGAGATCACTTGGCACGCCGGCCGCGGGG
This sequence comes from uncultured Phycisphaerales bacterium, assembly GCA_965371965.1. Classification (GTDB taxonomy): domain Bacteria; phylum Planctomycetota; class Phycisphaerae; order Phycisphaerales; family UBA1924; genus S146-42. The sequence continues at coordinate 59,217 of CBDVAM010000003.1, read as the reverse complement.
CGGGTATCGGTATCGATGCCCTCGAGTTCCAGCGCCGTCTTGAGATACGCCGCCAGGTCCTCTTCGCCATCGATGTAGAGGACGCGGGCATTGCCTGGGACTGAAACGATGGTCCGCACGGTGTTGTTCGCGAGATTCGTGTCGTCCTCGGGGTCGAGCACGACCTCCAGTGTGTGAAAGCCCTTGTCCTCGAAGGCGAGATCGTCCACGGAGATCGCGGACTTGCCGGTGGGAATCTCGACGGTGTCGGTGAGCACAAGGTAGCCGTCCTTGTACACCCGCAGGTTGGCGGTCGTGTCAACCGTGCTTACGGTGCGGATGGTGGCGGAGAATCCCTGGTGCACATGCACGGTGGAGGGTGCGGCGAGTTCGGCGATGGCCACTTCCGGCGGGCCAACCCTGTCGAGGCCGACGAAGTGAACGGTCGCGGAGTCGGGATCGAACGCCCGCGACCAGACACCCTGATTCTCGTTGGCGTCCGTGAAGAGCACGACGGTCCGCTCGCGCCAGGTCGAGCCACAGTTCAGGGCAAGGCGCATCGCCCGCTCGAGGTTTGTACGATCCCCGACGATCCGCTCACGGAAGCGCTCGATGGTGCTGATCTTCTCATCAAGTTCCGCGGCACGGGGGGTACCCTGCTCAGTCATGAGCCCGGATCGTTCGCGGCGGAGCGCTTCGAGCGTCTTATGGTGTGCGGCGAGTTCTCTTGATGCTTCGTCGAGCGGCTTCCAAGACTGGACTTCGTTGTGAATCAACTCCGCGTGCTCGCCGAAGAGGATGAGGCTGACTCGGCTCGTGTCACCACGGTCAAGCGCGCCGAAGGCGATCCGGTCTACGTCTTCGATCGCCGCATCGATGTTCTCGGGGGTCACGCTTAGCGAGACATCAATGACCAGGACGAGATGCCCCTCCTCGGCGCGCCATCGGAGCACGGGTTGCGACAGCGCTGCGGCGAGCAGGATGATGATCACACCCCGAACCACACCGCCCGCGACTCGTGCCCACGGGCTCAGGTGCGCATAGCTCTTGCGCGCCATCCACCAGACGTAAGACAGCGCGACCGGTATGATCAGCCACCACATCGGGGCTTCAAAGTGCAATGCTACTCCGTCCAGCGCATGCTGTAGGTGAACCATTCGAGACACACCAGGGCCATCGCCGCCCCCGCCAGCGCCATCCACGGAGGAATGGCGAGAACGGAGGAGTTCAGGACGAGTGAATGCTCGGATGAGTTGTCTGAATATGGCGCAATGCGGGTCTCCCCGTCATCTGCCACGTTGATGGCGACGTACGCGGACTCGCTGCCAATATCGATTCGCAGCGGACCGACACGGCTCGTGTCTGTGATCGTAAATGTTCCTCCTCGGACAGGGATTTCGTTGGGCGGCTCGTCCTTGAGCGCGTCAGCACGAATCACGCTGACGTGCGTGATCGAGTCGGGGAGCGGGCGCAGCGAGTGGATGATCGAGCCAACCTGGGCCTGGGGCTCGACCCACGCTGTTTGCTCTTCCGCGAGGTACGTCAGGGCGTTTCGCAGCAGAATCGGGAAACTGTTGCGGAAAGGTATGTCCGTCTCGAGGACGTCGAATGCGAGGTACAGTACGTCGCGTCCAGGCTGGCGCAAGTGGACTATGACGGGGTCACCTTCGCCCGTGCTCGCGAGAATATCCGCCCGCCCGAGGACGTCCAGTTCCTTGACCCGGGTGACGGTCGCGCCTTCGAACTCGACGAAGCGCATGAGCGGATGGTTTCGGTCATCAACGCCCAGGACGGGCTGGCTCAACTCGCCAACAACGCGTATAGAGACATCTTCGGTAATCTCATTGATCAGGATGAACCGCCCGCGTTCGGGGAGGCGTTTGGGCGCCCAGTTGTTCATGATTACCAAGTCGTATTCCTCGGTCAATGAATCGGCGTACCCATCGGGCGTCACCGATCGACTCACGTCCATGTCAACCAGTGTGGGCATCGCATAGAGCGCCTGGGTAATGAAATACGACTCGACGTCGGCGGAGACAAGCAGCACGCGTGCAGCCCGGAGTGGTTGCAGAATCGCGAACGCGCCGTCGTCCTCGGGCAGAGCATCTGCGCGGTCGATATAGGCGCGGATCACTCCGCCATCGGGGTATCTGAAGGATGTCGTCTTTTCCCATGTCCCGCCGGGCTCGATGACGATGGGTTCGACACCGATCGGGCTGTCATCGAGTTCGAAGATGAGATCCGCCTTGACTTCGACCTGTGAGGCGTTGGCAACAGCGACGTAGATCTGCTGTGACCCTTCCTGACGGTTTTGACGCACATAGATGCGCGTCACTCCGAGATTGTCATCGGTCTGGCCAATGTCCCAGTGGATGACCTCCACGCCGGGCGTCGGCACGTTCCACGCGCCGTTGCCGCCGTCGGAGACGAGCACGATGGTGGGGCGCTGCTTGCCGGTGAGGAGTTGTCGGGCGAGCACAAGCGACTCGGCGAGGTTGTTCGAGCCGCTGTGAGCAACGATGGTGTTTGCAGCTTCGCGGATTGTACGGCGGTCGCGGGTCCAGGACTGTGCGACACGGGGCTGCTCCGCCGCCTCGATCAGCAGCCACTCGTCGTGAACCGGTCGTCGGGAGGTCAGGTCGGCAACGGCGCTCTTCGCGAGTTGGATTCGTGTGGCGTTGCCGGACTCCGATTCGTGGGTCAGCATGCTTGCCGAGTTGTCGATGATGACGACGATTGCCCTAGGCTTGGCCTTGCCCATCACCAGGACGGGGTTGCCCACAGCAAAGAGCACCGAAGCGACGATAATAAGCCAGAGCAGGAGCGAGAGCAACCGCTTGAGCCTACGCAGGAGCGAGCGGACCGGAGGCTCCTCAGCGAGGCGCATCCAGAACTCGATCGAGGGGACGACCTGTCGCGTGCGCCGGACCTTCAGCAGGTACAGCCCAATGACAACTGCAGCCACCGGCGTGAACCACAGTGCCCATGGCGCGAGCAGGCTCATGCGACCAGCCCTCCATGCCGCAAGACCGAAGTGAGAAACTCGTCGAAGGCGACATCCGTCCTCGCGAGCGACGAGCCGATGGAGTTCTTCATGCAGTAGCCTCGCAGGGCCTCGGAAAACTCATCGTGTTTGCGTCTGTAGCGTTTGAGCATGCCATCGGTGACGACGATGTCGGCGTGATCGCTGCTCTCACTGTCGACGAGTCGGTATTCGCCGCGTATCGGCGGATCGAGTTCCCATGGGCTTGCGACATGAATGACGTACACTTCATGCCCGTAGAAGCGGAGCACGTCGATGGCGCGCTGGCACTGCTCGAGCCCATAGAAATCGGAGATGATGGCAACCAGACCGGGGCGACGTACGCGCGCGACGAATGCCCGGGCGGTCTCGTGCAGGTTGGTTTCGCCGTTCGCGTTGAGTTGCCCAAGGTACTTGAGCAGGCGGAAGACCTGCCCCCGCCCGCGGAGTCGGATACGCCCTCCCTGGAGCCCGCCGGCAAACGGCAGCACGCTTGCGGAGTCCATGTTGGACATGCCAATGTACGCGAGGGCGCCGGTGATACGCCTCGCCTGATCGAACTTGTCGGGCTCTCCGAATCGCATCGACCCGCTCGAGTCGAGCAGCACCCACAGGTCGAGTTCCTCCTCCTGGCGGTAGAGCTTGACGACGACCTCGCCGAGGCGCGCGTAGACCGACCAGTCAACCGTGCGCGGATCGTCACCGGGCGAATACTCGCGGTAGTCCTTGAACTCGATGCTGGCCCCCTTGCGGACGCTAAGCCGCTGGGCTTGCTGACGCCCGAAGACGAGTCTGCGCGCGATAAGTTCGAGGTACTCGAGCTTCTTGAGATACTCGGTGTCGAACAGATCCGTGCTCATGGCGTTGTGAGCTTCCCCATGGTCGGGCGGCGTCCCGACAAGGATGAGGCGGCGGCCGGCTCCGCGACCGTTTCTAACAGGCTGTCGAGGATAGCATCTGGGGAAATCCCCTCGGCCTCGGCCTCGAAACTGCGGATGATCCTGTGCCGAAGAGAGGGTTTCGTCACCTCGCGGATGTCCTCACAAGACACGTTGAATCGCCCAGCCAGGAGTGCCCGGACCTTGCCGGCGAGCACGAGTGTCTGGACGCCGCGGGGGCTTGCGCCATATCGCAGGAACCGGCGTGTCATGTCGGTGGCGTGGTCGTTGTCCTTGTGGGTGCCAAGCGCAATGCGAGCGGCGTAGCGCTGCACGAACTCCGCGATGAGCACCTGGCGAACCGTGTACTGCATTTGCTGAATCTGCTCTGGGCCCAGCACGGGTTCAATCGTGGTCTCATCGGTGCCGGTGGTTCGCCCGATGATGCCGAGGAGCTCCTCCTCGCCCTGGGGCATGATGTTGACCTTGTAGAAGAAGCGGTCGAGTTGGGCCTCGGGCAGTGGGTATGTTCCTTCCATCTCGATCGGGTTCTGCGTGGCGAGCACCCAGAAGGGCGCGGGGAGCGAGTGCGTTGTCCCCCCCACCGTCACGGTGCGCTCCTGCATCGCTTCGAGGACGGCTGACTGCGTCTTCGGTGTCGCACGGTTGACCTCGTCGGCGAGCACGAGGTTCGCAAAGATCGGTCCCTTCTGGAAACGAAACTGCCGGCCGCCTTGCTCGTCGTCGTGGATGATGACGGTGCCGGTGATGTCCGCGGGCATCAGGTCGGGTGTGAACTGGATGCGCTGAAATGCCAGTTGGGTCGCATCGGCGATGGTATGGACCATGAGGGTCTTGCCCAGCCCAGGGACGCCTTCGAGGAGTATGTGGCCCCCGGCGAACATCGCCGTAAGCACCTGATCGATGACATCGTCGTACCCGACAATGCGCTTGGCGATCTCCTTTCGCAGGGTGTCGAAACCACCGAGAAACCGGTCGATCACTTCGCGGTTGACTGCCTCATTACTCATTTGCATCCCACCGTGGTTACGGATTTTGTCGGGAAGGCCGCTCGTCCGGAGATCAAGGGCCGCCCTCTTCGTCTGAATACGAGCGGATCGCCACGAAATAGCGGCGCAAGTACTCGCGATAGGAAATCGGGACCGATTCAATATCGAGATCGGCCTCGGCACGCTGCATCATCTCGACGTACTGGTCCATGAGTTCCTGCCCGCTCTGGGCGCGTTCGTCACGCGAGGTTGTGATAATGCGCGTGCTTGCGCCGGCGCTCTCGCGGGGCGTGACGAGGTCGGGCGTCTTGCCGATGTCTTGTGCATCGAGTTGCCCGTCAGAGTACGTGTCAGCCGTGCCGATGCCCGCCCTGAGCCCGCCCTTCTTGTCGCTCTCTCGGCGCATGAAGGCCGAGGCCAGGCCTCGCCTGGAACCTGCCCGCCCGATGCGGCTCTGAAGCTCTCCAAGGGCCCCATCGGCCTGGCACAAGCCGTCGCACTCGGCGAGCCGATCCGCGTTCTCGCGCAGGCGCTTGGCGAACTTGCGCATCGCCTCGGCCAGGCGGTCGCTGTTCATCTCGCTCGAAGCGGCGGAGCATTCTCGTGCGTCCTCGGAGAGCTCCTGCTCGTCCAAGAGCTCCGCGGCAAGCGCCTCGAAGTCCGCGGTCATCGACTCAAAGTCCTCCGCGGACATTCTGAGCACCTGCTCGCGGAGTTGCTGGGCCAGCTTCTCAAGGTTCTCCGCCGCCCGCTTGTAGTCACCCTGACGCATGGACGCTGTGAACTTAGAGAGAGCGCCCTCGCGCTTCATCGCGTTTGCCGCCTGGCGCGGCGGGCGCTCGGTCCGACTGAGTTGAGTGCGTCGGCGATCGACATCGGTGCGGAGCTTGGCCAGTTGTGCGAGCGCGAGTTTCTTCTCTGGCTGTTGCGCCAAGAGCGAGGCGAGTCGTTCCATGCCGGCCGTGACCTCTTTGGTGTCCTCGCTCTTGGGCTCGGGCAGCTTCTTGATCTCGTCGCGAAGGAACTCCTCAAACTGGGCCCATTGCTCTAGCGAAACGTCCGGGGCGGGAGTATCGGCGATCACGGCCGACCCCGGTGCGAGCCAGAGCGTCGCGATGATGAGCACGATCGGTACGGGGAGCCATCGCAAGCTGCGCGGGGCGCGGAAGGGGATGGCCTGACTCGCGTGCGTTCCCGAGACGCGCGAGACGGCGTCCTCGCGGACCAGCCGCCAAGACGCGTTGGGTGCCTTGCCCTCCAGATCGACAGCGCTTGCGAAACGATCTTCAGCGCCGGCGGCGCGATCCAACGCGCGCGCCTGTTCGAGCGTGTCTCGCCGGCGCAGCACGCCGAAAAGCGTGCCAGCGCCCGTGCCAGAGGCGGCACAGACCGCAATGAGACCGAGGCCGGGCGGGAAACCCGAGAACGCGAGTATCAACGTCAGCACGGCGGCTGCACAGACCCCTGCCATCGCACCACGCAGCGTAAACACGAGGATGTTGACGGTGCGTTGTCGCGACGCCAGCGTTCCAAGGATCGTCCGCATCAGATTACCATCGTCGTTGGTCATTTCAGCAGCTCCCGTGCCTTGTCAGCAAGCTCATGCGTCGGTTCACGCCACAGCGCCCTGCGCAGCATCAACGCTCCGTCCCCGCCCGATTCGTCCGCCGCGATGCCCGCTTGATACAACAGCTCGGTCGAATCATAGTCGAAGTCTCCACGCTCCTGCATCCGCGTGAGGAGCGCATCCGCCTCGTCGAAGCGGCCCAGATCGAACAGCAGATCCGCTTCGATCATCCCATCCTCATCCAGCATTGGTTCGATGCTCTTGGCCTGCATCAGCAGATCATACAGCCGATCCGCGTCGGCGTAAAGATCCCATTCAATCAGGTAGGAAAGAAAAGACTCTAGACGCTCGGCCCCGAGCGTCGATTCCCGCATCTCACGCGCTCGTGCCTCGAGTAACGGGTCGATCGCCTCTTTGGCCCGATCGAGTTTGTCGGCCTCCTTGAACAGCTTCGCTCTCTCAAGGGTCAGATCCCAGCGTGCGCTCTCGGTCGCCGCCGCCAGCTCCATATCGATGATGCGGACCGCATCATCCAAGAGCCCGCACCTGGCGTAACACAAACGGAGGCGCTCAAGCGTGAGATCGTCGGTGCCGACGGGGCTTTGGTACGCCATGCCCGCAGCCGAAGCGAGTTCGGACACGCTGGCGAGCGTCGTTGAGAGGACACTCGGATCGCCCTGCATCCACCCCCGGCGGCCGGCGTACATCCCGTCGTCCCCGCCCGGCCCGTCCTGGTAGATCTTGAACGCACGCCGGAATCCCTCATCCACCCGAACCGGGCTTACCTTTAGGTCCACGCACCGGTCGATGATGCTGCGCTCGAGCGAGTCGGCCTCGCCGTGGCTGCCTCGCACCCTGAGCAAGGCCGCGCGAAGGATCCGCACATCGTCGTCGAGTGTCATGCTCCGATCTTGCGCATCGCTGAGAATCTCGTCGATTCGGTCGAATCGCCCGAGTCCGATGCACGCCTCGATGTAGTCTTCCAAGTAGCTCGATTCGAGGATGTTGCTCTCGGCGCGGTCGATGAGATCTGTGACGTCACGGTGCTCGCCGCGCGCCAGGTGATACCGGATGAGTTGCTTGAAGGTCTGGGTCTCGGCCCATCCCTCGGCGACCTCCGCTTCGCTGCGAAGCAAGCGTTCGGCGATCGCGGGGTCCCCGAGTGAGAGTTTCAACAACGCGTCCGACGCCTGCCATCGGATGCCCTCGTCCGCGTCGGTGCCCACGCGGACGTGAGCAAGGTGTCTTTGAATACTCTCGATCTTCTCTGATGCACCGGAGCCGTAGCCCCACCAATACCACGAGCCGCCAGCGTCGCTCAGCATCGGCGAGTCCGTCACGATCATCTTTGCGAGCATGATCTGGGCCGCTCGTGAGGCCCACTCTCTCGAGGCGTTCTCGTCGCCAAGCGCAGCGTGGCTCTCGGCGACCCTGAGCCATTCATCGTGCGGGAGCCGATTGCCGGCCTCTTCGGCAAGCTCTAGATAGTGGCCAAGAAGCCCGCTTGTGTAGGTCCACTGGCGGAGCCCCGCACCGATGTCGTAGGAGGTGCCCGTGTTGAATCCGCGCCCATATCCGTAATAGCCGCTCGAATAACTGGCTCCGCCGCCCAGCGATCGACCGAAGGAACCAGACTGCAAGGCCTGCATGATCTGCGCCGCCTGCATGGGCTGCATGGACGCCATGGACCGAATCTGCTCCCACTCCTCGCGGCCGAAGCCGAGGCCCAGCTCCTCCTGCTCGTCAAGGAACTTCCGGTAGACCTCTGGATCTCTGCGAAGTGACACGAGTGAGGCGTGCTGGCTCGCGTGCCAAATCCAGAGATCCGCGTACGTCACGCTCTCTGGCTCGCTGCGGCCATACTCCTGCACGGAGAGAGCCTGCTGCAAGAGTGACCCGAAGCCCATGGACATCCCGAGTACGGTTTGCGAATCGAGCCCCTGTGATTGCATCTGCGCAAGGTACTCGCGCACACGATCGCCGGGCGATGGCTGCGGCGCCGCGTACCACAGCTGTTGTCTCCGATTCTTGAGCCACCCGAGGAGATCCTTGCTTGCCGCGATCGCACCGTCCAGATCGTGGTCCGCGATTGCTACAAGGAGCAGGCCGCGCCGAGCATCGAGACTCTCAGAATCACCGTCGATCACCCTGTGGAACAACTCCGCGCCGGGCTCGGGGCCGCTCCGAACAAACTCCATGAGCGCGCGATCTGCGCCAGACGAGAACTCGAGTTCGACTCCGTCGCCCATCGCCCCACGCACGGCCCGTCGGAAGACGCCGAACCAGCGGTGTGACGTGGTCAGCATCTGCCTGTCGCGCCAGAGGTTCTCGAGCGCAAGATCGGCCGCGTCCTGCCAGGCGCCTTGAGAGATCATCGCCGCCTGCAGCACACCTTTGCCCTGCTCGTCGAGCGTCCCTCGCGAACGCCAGCCCCCGAGCCAATCGGAAAGGGTGTCGATCGAATCCGATGTCGCGAGCAACACGGCCGACGGCACCCAGTCCGCGCTCCGCTGCACGCCCTTGTCTTCGAGCCCCGGGGCGATGGAAGTGGCGACGTCCTCGCTGCGCGACTGCATGAGACGTATGAAGCCCGCGATCAGTGATATCTGACGCCCGTTGTCCGGCTCTTCCGCCCTGAGGTCCTCCAGAGCCGTAAGAGCTGCTTCCCAGTCGCCGAGTTGGGTATTGACGCCGATGACCTGTCTGAGCACGGCCGGGTTATCAGCCTGAACGCTCCGCCAGAGCTCCAGCGACTCCCTCGCGTCGCCCCACCGGCGCTGCTGAACCTGCAAGCTGATGAGGAGCTTGAGACTCCGGCGATCATCCGGTGACGCAGCAACGCTCGCTCCCAAACGAGCGAGCGTCTCGTCCAGGCCACCCGTGCGCACCAGCACGCCGTGCAGAGCCTGGGAATACTGGCTCTCGGTCGAATCCTCCATGCCGGACGTGCCGTAGCCGGACCCACCATACCAGAACCGTCCGAAGTAGCCCTGGTCATGCTGCGCCGCTTCGACGCAGTTGTACGCTCGGATGAGCAGGTCGACTGCCTCTGCGGTCCGCCCGATCTCGGCGAGCATGTTCGCGTACTGCGTGATCGCGTATTCAGAGTTGCTTCCACCCGTCAGGACCGAGAGCCGCATCAGCTCGAGCGCCCGTTCCTTGGCGTCCTGTCTCCACAAGAGCTGTGCGACACTCGGCAGCACGGAGCCGTTGAGGTTTCCCGTCACATACAGACGCTTGGCGTCATCGATACGCCCGAGCCTGGTGTAGATCGTTGCGAGTTGCGTGGTCTCTTCGTCCGCACCACCCCTGCCGTAGTACCCACCGTAGTAGGATGACGAGTACCCAAGACCCGCCTGCGACGCTTGGGGCGTCTGCGGCGCCTGTCTGATTCCGCCGGCCGCCTCCCGAACCTGCCTGCCGGCAAGAACGAGTTTGAGTTGCTCTCGATGGTCGTGGATGGACGTTTCTCGTATGCGCTTGACCGCGAGGATCGCGTCGAGCATCCGCTCCCACTCGCCCAAGTGGCCGAGGCATTCCGCATGGAGCTTACGGATCAGCGGGTCGTATGGAGAGGCGTCGAGTTGCGTCTCCAGAAGTCCGACCGATCGCTTCCAATCACCCGTCAGCATGGCCAGCATGATCTGTGAGCGCTGTGCGTCGAGTTCGGACATGCCCCCAAGCATGTCGGCCAACCCTTGCCCATCGATGAGTCCGGTGGCGAAGATGGTGCGCTCGGTCGGATCATCATCGCCGTATCCGCCCCATGAGTAGGCGAGGTTTCTCTCCTGCTCCCCAAGGTAAGCCTCTCTCAAGTGAGTGAGCGTTCCCTCGGGGTCGCCCTTGGCGTGAGCAAGGGCCGCAAGCTGCATGTGCGCAGCGGTCATCTGTGGCGACAACTCGACGGTTCTGAGCAGCGATCGTTCCGCCTCATCCCGGGCACCCTGTCCGAGCAGGCTCTGCGCAAGCTGGTAATGATCGCTCGCCCGTTTCTCGTCCATCCGCTCCGTCCACTCCTTGATGGCCTCATCCGTCCGACCCTCGCGCCAAAGCAGCTTCGCGACGGTGTCGCGGTAAGAATCCGCCAAGGACCCGCGCGAGCGTCGGCGGTCGCCCGCTTGCTGCTGCTCATAGAGCTGAATGAGTTCGCGATACATCAGAACGCGCTCATCCGCGGGCGTCGCCGGATCCAACATCCCGGCCCTGGCCTGCAGCACTTCCAGTCTGAGCGATGGGCGCTGTGAGGCCTGCTCAATCACCGCGAGCAACTCATCAAGCCGCCCCACCTGCGAGTACACGCGTATCAGTTGGCTGTAGGTACTCCACTGGTCGGGTGCCTGTTCGATGCGATCCTGCATGAACTGTGCGAACTCATCAACGGAGTCGGTCATGACCGCGATCTTCGCCAACTGCACCGTGCCAATGCTCCGGCCCGAGCCGAAGTACATGTTGTTTCCGATGCCATCGCTCAGCCTCACCACTTCCGACGCAAGCTCGAAGAGCCTATCGGGTTGGTCTTGGGAGGCCGCGATGAGCGCTCTAAACTCAAGCAGCGACGGAGATTTGACGGCCTGCTTGCTCAGCGCATCGTCGGCGATATCTCGTGCCTCGTCAACGCGTCCGCGGAAAAGGCAGATCGCCGCGTATGCCAGGCGACTCTCATCGATCTTCTCATCAACGATCTGGTGGTATGCCTCAAAGGCAGCGTCTTGGTCACCTTTCTCCCAATAGATATCCCCGAGTTTGCACAGCATCGCGTTTCGGGGCGAGCTCAATGCCATCTGCGCTGCGAACTCGCTGGGCATGCCGGGCGGGATCTGAGGTTTGGGCTGTTGCTTGATGAAGTTCTTGGCCAGCTCGATGGCCTTGTCGTGGTCCTTTTTCTCAATCGCGCGGTCAATGAGCTGCGTGATGAGTTCATGATCCGCCACTCCGGCGCCGGCGACCTGATCAAGAATCGACTCGGCTTGGTCCGCCCGCCCGGTTCGACGGTAGAACTGCATGAGCAGCCGCGTCGCCGCCATGTCGCTTTGGTTCGCGGCTCGCCTGGCGAGGATGCGTTTCTCCAGGAGGTCGAGGATCTCGGGCTCGAGGATGAGAAGGGGAAGGAACGCGTCGAAGACGTTGCTCCCGCCGCCGCCGAACATGCCGTACATGGCCGATGCGCCGGCGTATTGGGTTTGCTCTTGCGCAGCGGCGTCGAGCGATTCCATGATCTTGTCGATTGCGCCCTCGAAATCTCCCTTCAGGACCAAAGCGCGCGCGATCCGGCTCTCACCATCGTCGGCCCAGCGATAGCCCCCTCGCCGCTGACTCTTGCTGCGCAGCTCGAACTGCTCGATCGCCTCGTCGTGGCGACCGAAGTAGTGCAACAGCATCCCGACGCGGTCGTAGCTGCCGGGATTCGCGGGATCCGCGAGCTTCTTGAGCTCATTGATCGCATCGTCGACACGGTCGAGCTTGAGTAGTTCGGTCACAAGCCGCTCGCGTGCGGCACGGCGCTGCCTCTCGTCCTTCGCGCGTTTGATCTTCTCGCCAAGCGCGGCAAGTAACGCTTCGGTGTCACCGGTGAGCGTGTCGATCTCGATCGCAAGATCATGCACACCTTCGAGATGTGGCGCGATCTTGAGAATCTGATCGAGAATCCCGTGGGCCTCGTCAACCTGGAGGGAGTAGTAGTACGCCTTGGCGAGGCGGAGGCCCTCGTTCGCGTTCGTCGTATCCGACTCATAAGATGCCTTGAGGCTCTCGAGCGAGTCGCCCATCGCTTCCTCGGCCGCCGGATCGAGTAGCAGCAACTGCTCACGCACCTGCGCTAGTATGCCGACATTTGAGAGCCCGCGCCGGATCATTCGGCGGTAGACCTCAGCCGCTACGTCGGGACGATCATTCGCCTCGAGCGACTCGGCGAAGGCGAGTTGGATCCGTTCGTTCGAGTGCTCGCGCACGGCCATGGCCCGGATCACCGGGAGCATTTGGCCGATCAGCCTCCGCTCGCGAATCAGAGTCAGAACCTCACCGGTGACGTTTGATCGTGCGCCGATCGATGCACCCAAGGCCCGCTGCATCGCGTCGCCCGCTGCGATCGGGTTTTCGAGTGCGAGATAGAGCCGAGCGATGCGCATCCACGAATCCGCTACGCCCAGCGGGCTTGATTGCTGATAGTAGAATCCCATCGACGAGCTGCTGGCGCGCCACCGGCGAGACCACACGCTCTCGTTGACCCGGTCATTGAGGATCTGGGGGCGTTGGGGTGGCATGTAGATCTCGCGGAGCGACCAGGCTCGCGACTGTGTGAGCAGCCGGCGCTTGCACTCGATGACGCGGCGCTCCCACTCGATCGCCTCGCCCAGATCGCCTGTTGTCTCCGCAACCTCACCGAGGCTGACGATCAGATTGAGTTCGTCAGGAAAGTCCTCCAGATACGACAAGAACACGCGGTTGGCCTGCTCCCAGTCGCCTTGCTGGTCATACAGTTCGGCGAGCTTGCAGACTTCGACGAAGTAGGGCAGGCTGTCCGATAGCGGATCACTCGTATCGCTGAGGAACTGTTCGCTCGCACCGGCTACGCGATTGCGATACAGATCGATCAGCACGTCGTAGAGTCCGTAGCGTTCGGCGACGCGCTTCGCTTTGCCCGCCTGTCCGGTCTCGCGGAGGAAGTCGTACAGCTCAAGGAGCCGGTCCTCGCGGGCAAAGGCCCCGACGACCTTGTTGAACGACGAGTCGATGTTGTCGTCCTCGTTGCCGAACCACATTCCGGCGACCGACCCGCCAAAGACCCGCCGAAGCAGCGGGTCCTTGCCCATCTCTTTCGAGGCGGCCAGCGCACGATGATAGAACCGATAGGCGAGATCGTGCTGGTCATGCACTTGCGCAACAGTGGCCAGCGTCGTCCAGTTGTCAGCGTCAAAGTCACTTGAGGGCGAGAGTTCGAGGAATATCTCGCGTGCCTGTTCCATTCGATCGGTCTTGGCATAGATCGTCGCGAGCGTCATCCGCGCACGGAAGTACCCCATCGACTCGATGCCACCCATCCCGCCCAGCGCCAGCCCTTCTCCGAGCGTCCACTTGTCCGCGATCTGAGCCAGGAGTTCCTCCGTCACACGGAGTTGGTACTGAAGGGGGAGGGTTCGGACGAACTCGCGCCGGATCCGCTCGATCATCTCCTCACGCATCGACTCCCGATTCTCGGCGAGACGATCGCTCAGGCGAATCACATGCGGCTCCGCCTCTGCGAAACGCTCGACGCGGATCAGAATGTCGGCCAACCCGCTCAACGCGAGCGTGTCGTCGGGACTGCCCGCTACAGCCAGCTCCAGCAGCTCAATCGCCCGGTCGGTCAACCCCTGTGCCTGGCGGATGACGGCCAGCTCGACCAGTGCCTGGCTTGACGGGGACTCCAGAGCCTCAAGTTCCACGACCCGCGCATCTCGCAGCGCCGGCTTCATTGCGATCAGCATGAACTGCCTAAGCCGCAGATGGTCCAACTGCGATGAGCGGCCGAGCCAGGTCTGGTACTCCAGCGGGAACTCCAGCGTCTCGAGCTCCTTCAGAATCTCGACCGCCCTTGCCGGCTTGCCAAACACGTCGCTGAACAGGGGTTCGGCTGTCAGGCGTAGAACCGCGTTGTCGGGCTGGAGCGCGAGTTGCTCTGTGAGCGTCTGCTCCAACTCAGCGGTCAGCCCATTCTCAAGGTAGAACTGCACAGCCGAGTCAAGATTTGTCCGCGTGGGGCCACTCGGGTAATACCCGGCGTAGCCCATCATGTACACGCTACCCCATTGCGACCGCTGCGAGGAGGAGGGTTTCGGCTGTTTGATATCGGCCGCGAAGAGGCGCGAAGCGATCCTCGCGGCGGCCCCGCGGTCGCCACGCTCCAGGAATGTGCTGGCAAGATTCTTGATATTTGTAACGTTGCCAGGCTCAAGATTGAGCAAGCGCCGCGCTGCCTCCAGCGACTCCTCCTCCATCCCGGCCGCCTGGAGGGTCTGCACGAGGTGGCGGTGCAGCGCGAAGTCGTCCGGCTTGAGCCTGATCCCCTCGCGCAGCACGGTGATCGCGCTCTCGAGTTGTCCGTTGTTACGCAGCAGCGTCCCCGCATACAGCTTGTGGTTGATCTGTGTCCAATACCTACGGGCGTCCTCGATGCGCCCCGACTCGAAGCACGCCTTGCCCATCTCGCCGAGGACATAATCCCGATCCACCCGTGGGAATCTCAGCACGCGTCGATAGGACTCGAGCGCCTCCTCAGGGCGGGCAAGCTGGCGCAGCAGCGCCGCACGGGCGACGTGAAGCTCCACATCGCGCGGGTGGGCGAGAAGCACCGAATTAAGCAGCTCCACTGCGCGCGAGTACTCGTACTCTCGAATCAACAGCTCCGCCGCGGCTCTCGCAACCAGGTTGTCGCCCGGATTCAACTGCACGCTCTCAAGCAGTTCCTCAATGAGCTCGTCCAGCACGCCGAGCCGACCGGCGACGACATGGATCTTATTCATTGCGGTGCGAGCCGAATCTCGATCGACTGTCTGGAGCGCCGTCCGGCGATACTCACCCAGCGATTCCTCAAGTTGCCCCGCATCTTCGAGCGCTTGAGCGTATTTCAGCCGCGTGTCGTGGCGGGTTGGCTGAAGCGCGAGTGACTGCTCGTACAGGTTGAGCCCTCGCTCGAACTCCTCTAGTCGGACGAGCTGCTCAGCAACCGACGTGAGCACCGTCGCGTTCCCCGCCGACGACGAGAGCAGGTCGTCAAGCGTCCGCACCGCGCCCGCCTGATCGTCGTGGCGGAGCAACAGATCTACGATCGCCTGGTAATACGGGCGGCTGCGGACCGGGTTCATCGCAATAAGCTGTCGGTACCTCTTGACTGCCATATCGACATCGCCGACCGCCTCTTGAAGTCTGGCGAGTTGCCGCAGCCCTTCCTCGTGGTTTGGCTCCAACTCAAGGAGCGCCGCGAGCCAGTCGCGCGCCTGCGGGAAATCTCGCTGGTGGTCCGCGATTCGTGCGAGCAGCAGCAGGCTCGTACGGCTCGCCGGATCTCGCTCGACGGTCGCGCGTTCCTGATTCTCAAGATCCTCAAGGCGCCCCGCCGACGCGTGCAGGCTCACAAGGTTCTGGATCGCCTTCGCCTGCGACGACGAGCCGGATATCAGGTCGAGCGTGCTCCGGCGCACCGCAAGCGCTTCTTCCAGCCGACCCGAGCGGATGAGCAGATCCGATCGCATCGTGTGGTGTCGGACGTTGGTGGGCTCCAACTCGCAGGCGGCCTTGATCGCGTCGATCGATCCGTCAAAGTCACCCAACGCCAGGAGTCCCTGCGCTCGCTCGGCGTGCAGGCCGGCGTCCTCCGGGTTCGCCTCGCCCATCCGCGCGAGCACCTCCGATGCACTCTGCTTGTCACCCCGCGAGAGCCACAGGCGGGTGAGACTCGTGTACGCACCCGCCTGGTCGGGGGCCAGAGCGATCGCACGCTCGTAACACTGCACGGCATCGTCAAGCAACTCGTACGGCTCAAACAGTCGCCCCAGGCGCATCGCGAGCGAGACGTCTGTCAACTCACTGCCCAGGACGCGTTGCCACTGAAGCCGCGCAGCCTCGAGCTGCTCGTGCCGCGCAAGAAACTCACCGAACTGGACGTAGAGTTCGATGTCCTCCGGATTCTGAGCGATGATTCGCTCATACTCGTCGCCTGCCTCTTCGAGCCGCGCCGCTCTCTCGAGCAGTTCGATGCGCCGCCCGCTCACGACGATGTCCCTGGGAAACAGATCGGTCGCGTCGCGCAGCGCCGCGTCCGCACCGACATCGTCGCCCGACTCCTCAAGCACCTTTGATAAGAGTATTCGCGTGGACGTCGACGCCGGCGAGCTGCGGATCTGCTCGCGGCAATACACGATCAGATCGTCGAAGCGCCCGCCTGCGCGGTAGAGACCGACAATCTGTTCGTGCAGCTCACGCTGCATCCAGTGCCCGCTCGCGAGAAGGCCGATCGCCTCGGTGTACACGTCGATCGCCTCGTCGTGTCGATCGAGCCGCACGAGCGTCCGACCCATCTGCCGGAGGATCTCGCAGCGTCGGTCCGTCTCACGCTCGACGAGCCCAAGGATGTCGCGGTACTCCTCGACCGCATCGGTCAGGAGCTCCCGCTGAGCGAGCGAGTCCGCGATCCGCTTGCGGTAGAGATACTCGCCCTTGAACTGCTCGGTCTGGGCGATGAGGACGCGGCTCGCCTCCTCGCGGTCGCCCGATCGCAGGTGCATGTCGGCGAGCGACTCGGCAAACTCCATGCGCTCAGAGATCGTGCTGGCCGCGTCGAGCGCCTCGCCGATCATCGCGATGGCGCCCTCGTTGTCGCCGCCGCGCTCCGCGATCTGGGCCCGCAGGACGTAGAGCTTGGTCGCCTCGCGGGCGAAAGCCTCCGTCAACTGCCCGACAGAGTCGAGCGTGACCGCAGCCGATTCCGCCCGCCCCGCCCGCAGATAGATCCTGGCGAGGACAATCCGTGCCGCCTGATCGCCCGGCAATGCCTCAACGCGCTGCTCATACGCCTCGATAATCCCATCAATCGCCGCGCGGTCGGTCAGTTGCTTGAACAGTTCGCGCAGCGCGGCCGCGTGGAACGGCCTCTTCTGGAGGATCTGCTCATACCGTGCAATGGACTCCTCAGAACTGAGCGCGTCGACCTGCCTTGGCGGGTCGGGCGCCTCCGTGCCGGGCTCGACCTGCCCGGCCGCAGGGACCACAAACATCGCCCCCGCGAATAAAGCCGCCATGTGACGATTCAGCTGAGCCCGGTCCACAACGGTCATTCTCATCACAACGACTCCCGTGGATCACCCGAGCAGGGATGTGAGCACATCCGCACGCGCACGGGAGACCGTGAATGCAGTCTAACCTCTAGGACGTACGACCGCGAAAGCGGTTCAGTGCCCCAAGTCACAGATTTTGATCGATGAGGCTGCTGCGCGACGCACACGGGTTGGGTTCTTGCCCCGGTTCGAGTACCGCCAAGCAGTTTGCGACTACCTCACAACAACCTAATGCTGGCTGCGTCTCGTCACGTGTTCCGCCAATCGACCTCCGGCGCGAACAGGTACAGGTGCCCCCCGAAACCCCGCAGCCTCACAGTGACGACTGGCTCCATATCGGCGCAGTCTCGGGATGTCCTCGGTTCTGGCGGCCGATGCTTCGCCAATGCGTCCGCCGGAGTCAGGAGGTCGTGTGCCGCGTGCGGTCCGAGGTCGTTGTACCAGTGCCGAAAGGCATCTAGACATCGCTGAATCGCGCGCCGCCCGAGCGGCAGCAACGCCCGCCGCCCGTCCTGGAGAACTATCCCGCCATCGGGTTCTCAATCCCTCCGATCACAATGGCGCGAGTTGGGGTCCGTGATTCCGCAGCGGGATCGGGTCCGAGGAGTCCTCGGAAGCGTTGTTGACACGCGGCGATTGGGACGACCTGACTCGGTCGCCGAGTCTGTGAAACGACTTCAATCAGATCTGGCCATCCCGGTATGATGGCCCAGACCAGCTGGCCACGGCAGATGACAGAGTTCTTGAACACCGAAAGACCCTGCACCCCCTGCCGGACAACGCCAGATCTGGACCCGTCCTGTACAAGTACTTTGTCATCCGATGTCGGGCGTACCGAGACTGAATCACTTGGTCCCCGCCCGTGGGTCGGCAATGGAGTTCGGCCCAAAGCACGCCCTGCGGGAGCCTTGTCTGCGCAGCGATCGCCGGACGATGGAGCCATCGAGTCGGGGACTTGGATCCAGTTTCGATTTGCGCGATACTGGCAATGCCAGGATTCTCACGCGGCTTGCGCGAACAGTGCCGAAGCAGCCCTCCCAGCCGCGTCTGGCATTCGACCTCATCGACGCTCTGCCGGTTCGAATCAATCATCGGCCCCGCGCGAATCAGCGGCAGATTCCCCACCGACTGATGCGACCGCTCGGTGTGGTAGTGAACCAGAAACTCCTCGACAAGATAGTCCATGTGCCGCCAACTGAGCACAATGAAATGATCCAGGCACTCATGCTCAAGCGTCTGGATGAACCGCTCGGCGTACGCGTTCATGTTCGGCGAACGGAACTGGGTCGCCAAGGGCGTGACACCGCGATTGCGTAGGGACGCGCGGAAGGCTACCGGTACATTTCGACTTGACCGAGAATGCGGATCACCGAGAGGCCGCATGCTCGGTCCCACGCTCACAAATCGCAGTCTCGATCCTTCTGTGGATCTGCTCCCAGTGGAGGCGTTCGGCGTATTTCGGGATAAGCTCGCCCAGACGGGAGGCTCAAGGGGAACGAGTTCCCGAGATACCCCCGACTGAGAAGCACCAGCCCACCTTGCGGCCATTCAAGCGGTCAGCGATTGCCCAAGCCAAGCAGGGGGATGTCGCCGCGCGCTCACCAGGCAATACCCAAATCCCCATCTGCCCCCCAAGTGCCGAGAACCGTGGCAAACCTCCGAGAATCCCGTATACTCACTCACGAGAGCCCTTCAGGAGCCCCCCATGCGCCCGATATCCGCCATCCTCGCCGCTATTCTCACAGCCACCCCCGCCCTCGCCCAGATCGAGTACGAGGTCATCATCCTCCCCCGCCCCGACGGGTTCAATGTCGTCAATACCTGGGATCTCAACAATCAGGGCGAGATTATCGGCGACATGACGCTCCTCAACCCTCCGCCCGATCAGGTGAACCGTTTCCCGTTTCGATGGGATCCCGATCTGGGGCTCCGGATGCTTGATCTGCCCGACGGATTCGTCGGCGGCACCGCGAACGCGCTGAACAATAACGGCGATGCGATCGGCAAAGTCTACGACCAAGACTTCGGCATCGGGAACGCGAGCATCGTCCTTTGGACTGGAGGCGTTCCCGAGATCCGTGGCGTTGCTTCCGTGTTTGGCACGCACACCCACCAGTTTGCGATCAATGATGCTGGACAGTATACCTACTATAATGATCGTAGTTCCTTTTTCTTCAACGGTGTAACTGACGTTGCAATCCCGCCTCTGGATGGGACTGTGACTAAGGGATTTGGGCTGACGGCAGCGGGCCAGGTCGTAGGCATATCGAGCGTCGATGGACCCACTCGAGCCGTAGAGTGGAACGAGATCGATGGCCTCTCGCGGATTGACGGGCGGACGGGCGATACATCATTCCTCTTTGTGGCCACCGAGATGAACGAGAGCGGCGGCGTAGTAGGCCGCGGATACAACGATAACGATGACATGTTCATCGATCACGCCTTCGTCCTCGAGCCCGATGGCACGCTTCTAGATATTGATGCGATCAACGCGGATCAGAGCTTCGCGTGGGACATTAATGAGTCCGGAGTCGTGGTTGGGAACTATAAGAATCCCTTTGAGTTGTTAGCCTTTGTGTACGACCAGGACAATGGCACTCGTGTGCTCAATGATCTTGTCGATCCCGCACTAGGACTTGATATCTTGCGCGCGCAAGCGGTGAATGATCGAGGCCAAATCTTGGCCTCGGGCATCGTCAGCGGAGATTTTGGTCGTCGGGGATTCCTCCTCACACCGGTTCCCGCGCCCTCAACGTTCTTGATCGTCCTCGTGGGGATTGGGATTGGTCGGACGCGCGAGAGACTCCCGTCGTTCCAGGTCCCGTACAAGTAGGTGTAACCCCAGCCGGTCTCGCGAGCGATCCGCAGGACCAGCTCGCGGATCTGGTCGGGTGTCCTGGGCCGGCCCGGTCGCCGCGCAAGCTTCCTTCTCGTTGCCGGCGGCCCCTGGCGAACCCACCGTGCGAACGTCCGCGGCGTCACGATTGTGATCAGATCCTTGATGGTCGTGCCGAGCGGCGTGCCCAGCTTGACCAGCCGGACCCGCTCGCCAAGCGTGAGCGTGATGCGCTTGGTGACCCTGCTCTGTAGGATCTCGTTCTACGCCTTGAGGAACTGGACCTGCCGGCGAAGCTCAGCGTCCGACGACGCCGCGAGCGCTACGAGCAGACGCTGAATGAACCTGGCCGTTCCGGTATGATGCCCCAGACCAGCCCGCCACGGCAGATGACAGAGTTCTTGTACACGGGGAAACCCTGTGCGGCCGCTCGAAATGGAGCTCTTCTTGGCCTCGCCGATCGATGCAGCCGATCTTGATCCCATCGACCGGCACGCTTGGGGCCTGGCTTGACTCCGTAGATTCATGGGCGTGAACCCATTCTCAATCGCCGTTCCTGCTGCTTCCGGGCCGATTCGCGGCTCCTGTTAACCAGAGCAAACCGGCTCTCAAACCCGAATCTCACCAAGAGATTCGTTTCAAACCGTTCTGACCGGAGAGTTACGGAGACCCTTGAAATAGGGTGCTTTGCGCGATTCGAGGCGGTGGATGTTTGCACCCCCGTTCGCGCCGATCTCACCCCCGAACGTGCCACGACGCCAGGCCGACGGGTAGCGGTCGATACTCCTACACCGCCAGCGGCTCGAAACGCGCCGTGAAGTGCCGCAGAATCGCCGGTTGCTCGGCGATGCGGATGCCCGGGATGGCGTCGGCACGCGTCCGCAGATCGACCAGCACCTCGATCACATAGTCGATGTGCGACTGGGTATAGGTTCGTCGCGGCACGGCGAGGCGGACGAGTTCTAACACCGCGTGCTTGCCGAGCATGACCGTGCCGATTTCGCACGCGCGGATCCCCCCATGCTCGTAGAGGGCGCAGGCGAGGGCCTGTCCGGGAAGGGCCTCGCGATCGAGATGCTTGCAGAAGTCCGCGGCGTCGATGTACACGGCGTGCCCGCCCGGCGGTCGCACGATGGAAATGCCGCCGTCGAGCAGCTTCTCGCCGAGGTACTCGATCGATCGCACCCGATAGCGCAGGTAGTCCTCATCCAGGACCTCCTCAAAGCCCGCCGCCATCGCCTCCAGGTCGCGCCCGGCGAGCCCGCCATAGGTCACATAACCCTCGGTCAGGATCAGCAGGTTGCTGGCCCGCTCGAATACGCCTGAGTCGCGCAGGAGCAGCACGCCGCCGATATTGACCAGGCCGTCCTTCTTGGCCGAGATGGTCGCACCGTCGCACAGGTCGAAGGTCTCTCGCACGATGTCGCCGACCGATCGCTCGCCCTGGCCTGCCTCGCGTTGCTTGATGAACCAGGCATTCTCGGCAAAGCGTGCCGCGTCGAGGATGAGCGGCGTGCGGTAACGATCGCAGAGGGCCCGCACCGCCCTCAGATTCGCGAGAGAGACCGGCTGGCCGCCGTTGCTGTTGCAGGTGATCGTCACCATGACAAACGGCACGTCGTCGCCCCGCTTGGCGAGCAGTTGCTCGAGCTTGCGAACGTCCATGTCGCCCTTGAACGGGCCGACGGTCTTCGGCTCGCGACCCGCCTCGGTGAGCAGATCGACGGCCTCTGCGCCGCTGTGCTCGATGTTGGCCCGGGTCGTGTCGAAATGGGCGTTGTTGGGGATGACCTTGCCGCGCCCGGCGTCGCCGCTGCCGATGAGAGATTCAACAAGCAACCGCTCGCTCGCCCGTCCCTGGTGGGTAGGCAAAATATTCTCGAAGCCCGTGAGACTCTTGACGGTGTCGCGGAAGCGGAAGTAGCTCGATGCGCCCGCGTAGGACTCATCGCCGCGCATGATCCCGGCCCACTGCGCGCTGCTCATCGCGCCCGTGCCCGAGTCGGTGAGCAGATCGATGATCACATGCTCGGCGGCGATCCGAAAGAGGTTGAATCCCGCCCGCTCAAGATGGGCGCGTCGCTCGGAGCGCGTCGACATCCGGATCGGCTCGACTGTCTTGATTCGAAACGGCTCGATGATCGTTTTCATGACGTGAGCGCGATCTCGGGCTTACTTGCGGCGGGCGGGCGGAGCACGACCGAGCCGACCACCGGCTTGAACCTCGCCTGGAAAAATCGCAGATGCTCGGGCTCGTAGATCATCTCCAGCCCGACCACGCGCTCCGGCTCGGCGTGCAAATCGATGATCGACTCGGC
This sequence comes from uncultured Phycisphaerales bacterium, assembly GCA_965371965.1. Lineage (GTDB taxonomy): Bacteria > Planctomycetota > Phycisphaerae > Phycisphaerales > UBA1924 > S146-42. The sequence continues at coordinate 36,799 of CBDVAM010000003.1, read as the reverse complement.
GGTCACGTCCATGTGCGCCTGCGTGTACACCCGGCGCGGAAGGGTCAGCCGAATCAGCTCCAGCGGGGGATAGATGCTCTTTCCCGTCTGTGGATCACGCCCCGCCGAGACCGCACCGCGCTCCATCGAGCGAACCCCCGATTCGGTGTACAGCGCCGCGGCCAATGCCTGGGCGGGGAACTGCTCGCGCGACAGATGGGGCAGGAACTTGGCCGCGTCGACGAAGACGCCGTGCCCACCGATGGGCATGACGACCGGCACGCCGGCGTCGTGGAGCATCTGCCCGAGGTACTGCACCTGCCCGACCCGCGCCCGAATGTGGTCATAGTCGACCGATTCCTCAATCCCGATAGCCATCGCTTCGAGATCACGCCCCGCCAGACCGCCGTAGGTATGCAACCCCTCGTAGACGACGACGAGGTTGCGGGCTTTCTCTGCGAGGTCGTCGTCGTTGACCGCGAGGAAGCCGCCGATGTTCACCAAGGCGTCCTTCTTTGCCGACATCGTGCAGCCGTCGGTCAGCGAGCAGATCTCAAGGAGAATCTCGGCGATCGAATGGTCTTCGTAGCCCGGCTCGCGTTCCTTGATGAAGTAGGCATTCTCGACGGCACGCGTCGCATCGAGATAGACAGGAATCGAGTGCTTGTGGCAGAGCTCGCACGCCGCACGGATATTCTCCAGCGAGCACGGCTGCCCGCCCGCCATGTTCACGTTCGTCTCCAGAGACAGGTAGGGAATCCGCTCGGCGCCGACCTCGTCGATGAGCCGCTGCATCTTGGCGAGATCGACGTTGCCCCGAAACGGATGCTCGCTCGTCGGATCGTGCGCCTCGTCGATGATGACGTCCACGAAGCGCCCGCCCGCGAGTTCCTGATGGTGCTTGGTTGTCGTGAAGTACATGTTGCCCGGCACACAGTCACCCGCCGAGATGCACAGCTGGCTGAGCAGATGCTCGGCGCCGCGACCCTGGTGGGTAGGAATCAGGTGGCGGTAGCCGTAGTAACGCCGCACGATCTCCTCGAGGTGATAGAAGTTTCTCGAGCCCGCGTATGCCTCGTCGCCCAGCAGGATCCCCGCCCACTGGCGGTCGCTCATGGCATTGGTCCCGGAATCTGTCAGCAGGTCGATGTAGACATCCTCGCTCCGCAGCAGAAACGTGTTGAAGCCCGCCTCGGCGATCGCCTGCTGGCGCTGTTCGAGCGTGGTCATTCGCAGGGGCTCGACCATCTTGATCTTGTACGGCTCGGCCCAGCTTCGTCTGGTGTGCATCGTCATCCTCGTTGAACAAACAGCTTCCCTCTGACCCGCGCCGCCTCCACGCCCGGGCCTTCCCAGCACGAGTATATCGCCCGTCTCCCGAACAGCCTCGCGATGCAGCCCCTCAACATCATGTGAACGCGCCGACGATGCTCCTTGAGAACGCGTCGCATCGCCTAGTCTCGCCAATACCATTGGATGGAACCGGACCCTCCGGGGACGTTGCTGCCGGCTTGTGAGTCAAACGAATGACCAAGGTCCATCCATCAGCCCCCACGCCGCAACCGAAACCGTGGAGTTCCAGGCTGATCGTGCCGGCGTTCGTCCTGGGCATCGGGTCCTTCATGGGGATTCTGGTCATCGATATGGTCGTCGGACCCTCGCTGGCAGCCGATGGCGAATCGACGGTGATTCTCGGCGTTCGCCTGGTGCTCGGGCTTCTCGCGGCGGGAACGGCGATCGCGGTCGGTGCCTGGATCGTCAGCCGAGACCCCCCACCATCGCTCCAGGACGACGACGCCCACCGCCTCTCGACAGACGGGCACCGCTTCGCACGGGCGACGGCGGATCAGAACTCGCGCTGGTTCATCCGCATGCGCTGGGTCGCCATCGCAGTCGCCCTGACCCTGGTGGTCTTAGCCGTCCGCCTGACCTCGGTGATCAACCCCGACGCGATGTGGCCCCTGCTGACCATCGTGGCGCTGCTCGCGCTGGCGAACATCCTGTATCCCCGCCTCGCGGCTTCGGATCGTCTCTGGAAGGCCAATATTCCGATCCAGGTCGTCGTTGATCTGCTGCTGCTCGTGGCGCTCCTGCACTTTGCCGGGGGCGTCGAGAACCCCGTTTCCGTGCTCTTGGTGCTGCATGTCATCATCGGCGGAGTCTTGCTGGGACGCGCGTGGTGCTACACCGTCGCGGGAATAGCGAGCCTTCTGTACACGGCGTTGATCTGGGGAGAGTGGCTGGGGTGGCTGGCGCACTATCCGCTGGGCGTGACATCGCACGCACAGGGCGGCGTGATCGGGCTGGACGGGCAGCTCGTCTATGTCGCCGGTCAGACCGCCCTGCACGCCGCAATGTTGCTGGTCGTCGCCCTGTTCGTTGGAACCCTCGGCGAGCGCGCCCGAAACAACGAGGCCCGCCTGCGCTCATTTGCTGAGACTGCGCTCGCCGGTCACCGCCTGCTCAAGCAGGCGATCGAGACCACGAACACAGCCATCCGGGTCACCGACCGCGACATGCAGCCGACACTGCTCAACGCTCGCTGGAAGGAATGGTCGCGGAGGCTCGAACAGGACGCAGAGCCCAAACCGAATGCGGGTCTCGACGCCCCGGCGGAGCTGACCTTGCGCGATGGGCAGACAAGAGTTTCCCAGCTCTCCATTCCACCAGAATCCGGCGAGGCGAGCGAGTCGCACCAGACCATCCGTCTGACCACCGCCGCTCTTGGTCGCCATGACGGGCGCGTCGAGCAGGTTGTCCAGCTTGCCCAGGACATCACCGAGCTCTCGCGACACCACGAGCAGATGGTGCGTGCGAGCCAGCTCGCCGCCGTGGGTGAGCTGGCCGGGCAGGTCGCCCACGAGGTCAACAACCCCATCGCGATCATCAGCGCCAAGGCCCGCCTGCTGGTATCCGACCACCGCGACGAACTCACCGAACGGACGGCGAGCGAGCTGAACAAGATCATCGAGCTGAGCGATCGCGTCGCGCATATTGCTCAGGGGTTGCTCTATTCATGTCGCCCTCCGCACGGTGCCTGCTCGTCGGTGGACCTTTGTCCGCTTGTGCGCGACGCTATTTCGCTCATTGAGGCCCACGCCAAATCCGTCGGCGTCACCATCGAAGCGGACCTGTCGGGTCCACCTGTGGGCGCGCTGGTCAACCCCGGGCAGATGCAGCAAGTCGTGCTCAACATCCTCTTGAACGCGATAGATGCGATGCCCAAGGGCGGGACGCTGCGGATCTGCTGCCGGCCGGAGGCGGGCTCGCCGCCTTCGGACAATCCGCCAGTGACGCTAATCATCGACGACTCCGGCCCAGGCATCGATCCGGCGATTCGAGAGCGGGTCTTCGAACCGTTCTTCTCAACAAAGCCTGCCGGCGATGGCAGCGGGTTGGGATTGTCGATCTGCCGCGGCATCGTCCGGAGCTTCTCGGGTGATATCGAGATATCGGACGCACCGATCGGCGGTGCACGCATTACCATTTGCGTGCCGTGTGAATCAACCCCAGGAGGACCCTCCAGTGCCTAAGCAGCGTGTGCTGGTTGTGGATGACGAGCAGGGAATGCTTGAGGTATGCGCCGACATCTTGTCCTCGATCCCGAAAGTTCTGGTGAGCGTCGAGCTCGATGGCGTCCGGGCCGCCCAGCGCATCGAGATCGAGGAGTTCGACCTGCTGCTGCTCGACATGCACCTTCCCGGAACCAATGGCGCCGATCTGCTCCGCAAAGCGAAACAGATCAACCCGAACACGCTGGTTCTGATGATGACGGCGTATCCCGATGTCTCCGATGCCGTCGATTGCATCAAGCTTGGCGCCGAAGACTACATCACCAAGCCGTTCCTTCCCGACGATCTTCGCACCGCCGTGAAGCGCCTGCTCGACCGGTCGCGCCTCCATCATGAGAACCGCCTGTTCGAGCGCGAGGGCGAGCACCCCTATCGCTTCGACGAGATGATCGGCAAGTGCGAGGCGATGCAGAAGGTCTTCGAGACCATCCGCCTCATCGCCCCGACCGACGCCGACGTGCTCATCCAGGGCGAGACCGGCACGGGCAAGGAACTCGTCGCAAGAAGCATCCACAAACGCTCCACGCGCCGCGAGGCTCGCATCGTTCCGGTCGACTGCGGCGCAATCCCCGAGGACCTGCTCGAGAGCGAGTTCTTCGGGCATGAACGCGGCGCGTTCACGGGCGCCCATGCTCGCTCGCTGGGCCTGCTGGAGTTCACCGACGGCGGGACGTTCTTCCTCGACGAGATCGGCGAGCTCCCCTACCGCCTGCAAGCCAAGCTCCTGCGGGTGTTGCAGGAACGCGCGATCCGACGCGTGGGCGGAACGGACGAGATCGAGGTCGACATACGGGTCGTCGCGGCAACGTCGCGCGATCTTGACGCCGAGATCAAGGCCGGCCGATTCCGTGACGACCTCTTCTACCGGCTCAATGTCGCCCGCATCGAGCTGCCTTCGTTGCGCGAGCGACCCGAGGATATCCCTCTGCTTGTCGAGTGCTACATGGATCGGTATACACAGGAAATGGCACGCGAGGGTGTATCGCTCAACGAAGAAGCGTTCGAGGCGCTCCAGACCTATCGCTGGCCCGGCAACGTGCGACAACTGCAGAACGTCCTGCGCCGGACGCTCGCCATGGCGCGCCATGACGTGCTCACCGTCGAGGATCTCCCCGACGAGATCGTCGCGGACCTCGACCAGCGCCCACATGGTTCCGGCGGCGCGTTCTTCTCAGAACGGGAACAGGTTCTTCGCACCTTCGAGCGGGACTTCCTTCACCGCCTCCTGAGCGAGTGCGATGGGGACACCGCGCTCGCCGGTCAGAGGTCGGGCCTGCCGCGCGGGACCCTATATCGCCTGCTCAGCAGGCACGGGCTGAAAGCGAGCCAGTACCGCGAATAGAGGGCGTACTCGGGGGATGCCCCTGGTACATCACTCCCCCATGAAGATTCCCATCGGTGTGAATCTCTCCGATGCGCGCCTCAGAGGCGCGAAAATCGATCTGCACCGCGGTTCTCAGACAATCAAGGCTGGATCTCGTGATCTGGGCCATCCCTTTTGCGGCATGAGCCGCTGGCGTGTCGCGCCGGTGTGAATTGTCTCATTTGACGCCCCCAGATCAACCCAACGTCGTAGCCGCAGAACTCTTTGTGCCACAAGATGTTACAGCATTTTGGACTACGCGATCGTTTTTCCTGTTTACGGCACGCGACTTGCAAGCACTCCCATGCTGGCCTTCTCAATGCTCATTGAGCTCGGGCTGGCGCAGGCCAGAGGCGCCCGATGAAGAAACTGACGATTCTCATCAGCAGTCCGCAGTCCGAGTTGGCCAAGATGCTCCGGGTTCATCTGGATGCTCAGGCATTCCAGATCGTGAGCGTGGTTCCCGGACCCGGGTTCGTAAAGGCTGTTCGTCGCAGGCGCCCCGACATCGCCGTCTTGGACCGCGTGCATGAGCGCCCCGAAGTCGCGCGCATGGAAATCGAGGTCCTGTACGACGCCCAGCCCAAAGTCCGCATCATCGCGCTCTCGGAGTCGGCCAAGAGCGACGCGGCGATCGTCGAGCAGGGCCTGTTCTACTACATGACCCAATCGCCCGAACCCGAGCTCGCCCGCGTGATCGAGGCCGCCGCTCGCGCCTGCCGTACGCCGGAACCCGGAGCCACAGGCGATCCGACGCTCCCACCCGACCAATCCACACCCACCCATGAGCCCAAGGAGTAGCCCCGTGCGGCCAAGACGTTCCAGCAATCGATGCTCCTCGCCGCACGCAGAGACTCTCCGCCATCCCGCCCGGTCACCGCGATTCACGACCGGGGGTGCTCCATGAGTATCTCAAGACGAGCCGCGTTAAAGTCCCTGGTCGTGGGCGGTGGCACGATGGCCGGCGCTACCGCGATCGGCGTGAAGTTCTCGAAGGTCTCGCTCTCGGTCGGGGGCAAGGAGACCGTTCCGGTCTTGTCGCCCGACGGCCAACTCCACCACGTGCTCAAGGAGCAGATGCTCGACGCCCCGGCCCAGGAGGTCGACCACCCCGAAGTGCGCCAGGGCGTCCCGGGGCGGAAGTGGATCATGGTGATCGACCTCGCCCGGTGTGCGGGCCTGAAGAAGTGTTCCGCCTCGTGCAACTCGATGCACTTCACCGACAACAACTGGCTCCAGGTCTTCGAGATGAAAGACGCGGACGCGACCGCGCCGTACTACTTCCCCAAGCCCTGCTTCCACTGCGATAACCCGCCGTGCACCAAGGTCTGCCCCGTCGGCGCAACATTCAAGCGCCAGGACGGCGTGGTGCTGATCGATAACGAGCGGTGCATCGGATGCCGCTTCTGCATGGCCGCGTGCCCATACTCGGCGCGTCACTTCAACTGGGGCGCCCCGTCTCAGCCCGATGAGGTCCACGACACGCCGTACTCGCCTGAGCGCGGCTTCCACGCTCGCAAGGGCACCGTCGAGAAGTGCGATTTCTGCCCGGACATGGCCGCGGCGGGCAAACTCCCCCATTGCGTCCAGGCCTGTCCCAACGGGACCATCTTCTACGGCGATGAGAACGAGGACGCGGTCACAAACAGCCTGGGCGAGACCTACCGGCTCTCCGAGTTGCTGAAGGACCGTGCCGGGTACCGGTTCATGGAGGAACTGGGCACCGAGCCTCGTGTGTACTACCTGCCGCCCAAGGACCGGCGCTTTGCGCCGCCCGTAGTCAGCGAGGACCAGGACGAGTCAACCGGGCAGCGTCGCGAGGGGACCGACCGATGAGTGCCCAAGAGCAGAGCATTCGCCTGGATATCGCTCGCGAGGTCGAGCACACGATGGGTCCGTTCACCCCGCGCGGCCAGTTCTTCATCGGCTCGATGATCGTCATGGCCCTGTGGGGCCTTGGCGCGTACATCTGGCAGTTGTACAACGGGCTCGAAGTGACCGCGATGCGCGACTATGTGTCGTGGGGCACCTACATGTCCAACTTCGTGTTCTTCATCGGCATCAGCCACGCCGGGACGCTGATCTCGGCCATCCTCCGGGTGACCAACGCGGAATGGCGTCGCCCGATCACCCGCATGGCCGAGGCCATCACGGTGTTCGCGCTGATGGTCGGTGCGTCCATGGTCATCATCGACATGGGGCGTCCCGATCGCATCTTGAATGTGATCTTCCACGCCCGCCTCCAGTCCCCGATCCTCTGGGATGTCCTGTCTATCTCCACCTATCTGACCGGGAGCCTCATCTACCTGTACGTCGCGATGATCCCCGACCTCGCGCTGATGCGCGACCTGGCCGAGGAACGCCAGATGCGCCCCTGGCGGGTGCGCCTGTACACACGCCTGGCCTTGGGATTCACCCCGACTCCCGCGAAGGTCCGGCGTCTCGATATCGCCCTGGCGACCATGGCCGTCATCATCATCCCCGTCGCCGTCTCCGTGCACACCGTGGTGTCGTGGGTGTTCTCGATGACGCTCCGTCCGGGATGGCACAGCACCATCTTCGGTCCCTATTTCGTGGTCGGCGCCATCTACTCGGGCACCGCGGCGATCATCCTCGCCATGGCGATCTTCCAGAAGGCCTATCGCCTCGACAAGTACCTCACCAAGGACCATTTCCGCAAGCTCGGCAACCTCCTGCTCGCGCTGTCGATCATCTACATCTACTTCACCGGGTGCGAGTACCTGACGGCGTGGTACGGCGGAGTCTCCGCCGAGCAGCGCCTCCTGCAACTGCTCATGGGCTCGGGGAACTATGGACCGCTCTTCCTGCTCATGGCGCTGAACGCGTTGGTCCTGCCGCCGCTCTTGATCGGGTTGCCCGGGCGCTGGAGATTCCAGCGGCTGATCCTCGCGGCGGTGCTGGTCAACATCGGCATGTGGCTCAAGCGTTATCTGATCGTGGTTCCCACCATGGAGACCCCATACATCCCCGCCGCCGCGGCAGATGAGCATCTCGCGTACTTCCCGTCCTGGGTCGAGTTGTCGATCACGCTCGCGGGGTTCGCCGTGTTCGCGCTCTTCTACGCGCTGTTCTCGAAGGTGTTCCCGATCCTCTCGATCACCGAGATCGCAGAGCCGCTCGAGGCCGCCGAGGCTGCCAGCGAGTCGCCCGCGCCGAGCGAAGGAGGTGTGTCATGACACGCTCGCGCCTGGCCGTAACCCTCGCGACACTCGTCGCCATACTCGCGATTCCCCAGCCTGCCTCGTCCTCGCTCGCCCAGGAACAGGGCGCGGTGGAGACGCCGGTGACCATCGAAATCACCAGAGAGGACGACGACGGCGAGATCCTCCTGTTCGCCACGGTCACCCTCGACGGCGAGCCCGTAGAGGGAGCCCTGGTCACCTTCGCTGTGGTCCGGACCTTCGGCGCATTCGTCCTCGGCAGCGAGGAGACCTTCGACGACGGCACCGCCGCCGTCGAGTTCCCCATCGGAATCCCCGGCGACGCCTCGGGCCATTTCACGGTCGTGGCGAGCATCGAGGGCGACGCCGACATGCCGCCCGCCTCCGCCAGCGCGTCCTTCAAGTCCGACGCGCCGCCGGCGTCGACCCAGGAACTCTTCCCAGAGGCACTCTGGAGCGCCCGCCCGCTGTGGCCGCTGGTCGCGGTGATCGCCGTGCTCGTCGCCGGGGTCTGGTGTACATACGCGTTCGTCATTGTCCAACTCCTCAAGCTCCGCAGTTAGGAGAGCACCTCATGCGCACCCCACGGGCCAAGTCGACATTACTTCTGGCACTCGCCATCTCACCGGTCCTGATCGTTGCCGGCATGGCGAAGGTCTCGGAGACGGACTCGATTGCACCTCCCCGCCCCTGGATCGCCTCTTCGCGTTACGCGAGGAAGGCCAATCCTGTTGAGAGCACCGCCGCGTCTATCGCCGCCGGCGCCCGCCTCTACACAGCTCAGTGCGTATCTTGCCACGGCAAGACGGGCACCGGCAATGGAGTCCGAGCCGCGGAGCTCGATCCTCGTCCCCAGGATCTGACCAGCCCGGAGGTCTGGCTTCAGTCCGACGGAGAGTTGTTTTACAAGACCACCAAGGGTCGAACCCCCATGCCCGCCTTCGCCAAGCTCCTCTCCGACGAAGAGAGATGGCACACTATCAACTACATCAGGACATTCGCGCCCAAACCGAAGGTCATCGGCCCGCGTTTCGACGTGGGCAGCACACCTAGAGCAGCACTCACCGACACCCTCGCCGCCGCAACGCGCCTGGCCGATGCCGCCGCCAATGACGATACCGGGCAGATTGACAGCGCCATCCGCGACCTCGCCGCCGCGTGCGACGCGCTGAAGGCGATCGCTCTGACCGACCAGGACAAGGCCATCGCCCGGTTGTGGAAGAGCGCGGCGTCGCGTCTCTCGTCCCAGGCGAAGGCCCTGGGATCCGCGTCCGACCAACAGGCCCGCTCCATCGCACTCAGCCGGCTCTCGGGAGTTCTCGCAGACACTCTCCGACAGTTCGGCGGAGTCCAATCCGGGCGCGTCTACCAGTTCGCCGCGCCAGCCCCGGATGGATCAGAGGGTGCCTGGACATGGATCCAGAGTGACGCGGCACCACGCTCTCCGTTCGCAAGCAACGGTTCTCAACAACCAACTGTCGTAGCCGTCTTCGGCCCGCAAACACGCACCGCCGACTGACGTCTCTTGGAAGAAGGTAGTCATGGATTGTCCACTGACACAGAAAGGAGCACAATCATGCGTGCATCAAAGGCTTTGCTGACGCTCGTGGCGTGCGGCCTGGCCGTCCCGGTCTACGCCCAGAACGAGCCCCCCGAGACGAACGTGACCTGGGAGCAATACCAGGACGCGCTGCGCCGTATCGACGCCCTGGAGCAATCCGCGGGCGCCAATGGCGCTCAACCCGCCGAGGAGGACCTCGATACCGCCGAAGAACTCGAAGAGCTCGCCGACCGTGTCGATTCCCTCGAGGGCCTCGCCGACGATCTGCGTCTGGGCACCACGAACTTCCTGGTGACCGGGTACGCCTTCGCCGGATTCACGAGCAACGAGTCCAACGAATCCAGCTTTGATGCCAGGTTCTTTCCGATCTTCCTCTGGCGCCTCTCGGATCGTGTCAACTTTGCCGGAGAGCTCGAGATCGAGCTGGGCGAGGATGAAACCGAAGTGAAGCTCGAGTTCTTGGACATGTCCGTTGTCGTCAACGACAATCTGACCATTCGTGCCGGCAAAATCCTCACGCCGCTCAGCACCTTCAAAGAGCAGTTGCACTCGTCCTGGATCAACAAGCTCCCCGACCAGCCGCTGTTCGCGACCGGCGGGGCCCGCCTGATCCCGACCTCAAGCCTTGCGGTCGAAGCCCGCGGCGCGTTCCCGATCTCCGACTCGGCGAAGATCTTCTACTCGGCCTACATCTCGAACGGCCCCAGACTCGTCACCGAGGGAGGCAAGACCGGGCAGCTGAACTTCAGCAACTTCGGCGATGTCAACAGCGGCAAGGCGATCGGCGGGCGCATCGGCGCATACCCCATGCCGGGCCTTGATTTCTCCTACGCCTTCAACTACGCCGACGTGGGCGAGAACGACACGATGTTCGAGGACACGACGGCGATCATCCACGACCTCTCCATCGGATATGTCCTCGAGGACGAGGCCATCAACGGGCGTCTCGACCTGCGAGGCGAGTATGTCCTCTCGGACGTCGACGACGTTGCCTACGACGGCATGACCTTCGACAACAAACGCTCGGGTGGATACGTCCAGGTCGCCTATCGCCCAAGCCTCACGGAGGGCTTCTTCAAGGACATCGAGGGCGTCCTCCGCTACGACTGGCTGGACAACCCCAGCGACGCCGCCGGCATCTCCAAGGCCTACGACGAGCAGCGCCTCACCGTCGGCGTAAACTACTGGATCACTCCCAGCACGGTCCTCAAGATCGCGTACCGATTCGACAACGTCGATGACCCGACTTCCTCCAAGGAAGCCGAAGACGCACTGCTGCTGCAGCTCTCCATGGGATTTTGATGAACAAGGAGCCAGATTATGAACACGCGAAACATCGTACCAGCCTGTGGCCTTGTGGCCGCCGGCCTCGTGGCTGCCGCCGCGCTCGTCGCGGGGTGCCAGTCCAACAACGGGGGGGCGACCGCAGGAGAGACCCTTGAGATGCAGGTGGCGTCAGAAGACACCGGACTCAGCGGCGCACAACTGTGGGCGCAGACCTGCGTTCACTGCCACAACTCCCGCTCACCGGCCTCCTACAGCGATACCGAATGGGCTATCGCCATGAACCACATGCGTCAACAGGCGCACCTGACTGGCGATGAATATCGAAAGATCCTGGAGTTCCTCCAGGCGTCCAACTGAGTCACACCCTACGGCCGGGGGGGGGGTTGCTAAAACTCCTTCCCTCCCCCCGCGCCATCGTTCATGGCTCGGGCGTGAGCCCGATGGGCCGTTCCGGTTCGCCGGCGGGCGTGGCACGTGCGCAATTGACCAGTGCGAACGCCACGAGATTCCCCGCCGGCGTTTCGCGGTTCGTTCATGTTGAGATCTGAGCCCCGCGAGCTCGATGACCGGCATCCCAAGGGGATCTGATCCTCGCCTTGGCGATCCTCTCGCCGCCCGCCCTCGTCAATACACCTCGAGGAAGATCCGCTTGGTCGGCTTCACATGCTGCTTGACGACCTTGCGATCCCAGGAATCGACATCCCCCATCGCCTCGTCACTGACCGTCAAGAACTGTTCGAGCGACTCCCGCGCCAACAGGCGGGCCATCTGCTGGTAGATGCCCGTCTCCATCCCCGCCAGGTCGCAGAGATACACGAGCGTGCGTTCGCTGTCCAAGAGCGGCACCAGCTCATCGCGGTTCGATGAAAACCGGTCCTGGACGTACATCTTGGGATGCCCATCGCCCTGGGGCTCGCGGCTGATCGCCGTGATGTACCGCACGTTGTCGTGCTCAGCCGCCGCGGTTCGAAAATACTCGTCTTCTGACTCTCCAAGAGTTCGACGAGCGTGTCAGGGCTTGAGCACATCGAGGATGTAGGCATCCCGCCATCCCTGAATGATGCCCCAGGCCAGCCCGCCACGGCAGATGACAGAGTTCTTGAATACCGGGAAACCCTGTACGGCCGCTCGATATGCGGCTCTTCTTGGCCTCGCGGATCGATGCAGCCGATCTTGATCCCATCGACTGGCACGCTTGGGGCCGGGCCTGACTCCGTAGGTTCATGGGCGTGAACCCACTCTCAATCGCCGTTCCTGCTGTTTCCAGCGTGATTCACGGCCCCTGTTAGCCAGAACAGACCGGCTGTCTAGCCTCAATCGCGCCAAGAGAGTTGTTTGAGACCGTTCTGACCGCGGAGCTTGAAGGCACGAGTCCCCTGGGATGCAGGTTTATCTGTTTACACCGAGACGTTTTCCTTCTCAAAGCCGATCGGCCCCACGGGCGGCATGTTGCGGGGCATTGGGCGCCTGCATCGCAAGTAACAGTCGACCTACTGGAAGTCCGCCTGCAAATACCTACTTCATCCACCGAATAGCCGCCAAAACGTCCGGGCGACCTCGACGTACGCATTGCCCCACGCCTCCGTGCGGAAGAACGTCGTCGCCGCACCGGGCTGGCCGATGAACGGACGCATCACCCAGCCCATCTGGATGCCGACAGAAGCGTAAATGACGAGCCAGATCCACATCATCGTGCGATGGCGCGGGTTGCTTTCGATCAAAGGGCGGTAGAAACGGCGAAGCAGACCCTGTGCGGCGACGGAAGCAACTGCGAACATGAGCACGTTGAACATCTTCGCCGCATCGTAGCCTTCGAACGACACATACCACAGTGCTGTGATCGGCGCAAACGAAAAGAGGACAACGGTCAGGCCCGCCTGCGTCGTAGCAATCGCCCGCACCGAAGCCGCGAAGTCGTCGCGCAGACCAAATAGTGTGTTGATCACAAAGAAGCTCGGCAAGCTCAGCGCGAACGTCGCTGAAAGCAGCAGCGGCACCTTGACGGCCGAATACAGTATCTGCAAGAAACGGGCGCCGCTGTAACTGCCCATCACGCCGCCGTACATGGCGCCGAACACGAGCGTAATCGTCGCTACCAGCAGCAGCCACCGAGTATGATCGTCGCCGCGCACAAGCCAGGGCCGTGCGCGCAAGACATCGTCGACTCGCAGCAGACCATTCATGGGATCCTACGCTCCGAACAGTTCGCCAATCGACCGAATCACGTCGAGGAAGAAGTTGCTATCTCGCTTGCGGAACCAGGAGAAGTCCATGTCCGGGCTACCGATGAAGGGCCGCAGCACCCAGCTCATCTGCGCACCTACGAGTGCGAACACCAAGACCCAAATCTTAAACACGGCCGTCGCCTTCCGATCGCTGTGGGCTTCGATTTGATCCAGAGCACTGCTCGTCTTCTGTTGGTCCGTGTTTGTCTCATGCTCACAATCGGTTACCGACTCGGGTGGTGGGAAGTCGATCAAATCCTGCACCATCACGAGGCGGCTCAAGGTTCGAAGCAGGAATGCCAACCCGAGAATGCCCGCGATCGCAGCCATGGCCACGTTGAGCAGCTTCATGAATGGGTAGCTGTCCGTGCTAGCCGAGAAGAACACCACGATCGGTCCAAGCGAAACAAGGACCGCCATCATCACAGCGATCATTGCCACAAGCAGGCGCGCCACCGACACCAAGGACAGCCGCGAACCGACGAGCGCATTAAAAACATACAGCGACGGCAACGTTACAACGAGTGTCAGGCAGAACAACAGCGGCAGCTTCACAGCACTGGCCACCATCTGCATCACCGCATCTTCCGTGATCCCCGTATCCGACCAAGCGGTGCGGATGATGGCGTACGCGCCCATACACAAGCCGTAGATCGCAGCCAGCATGATCGCCACGATCATCACTCCCCCGACGGGCATCTCGATGCGTCCGTCGCGCAGTGCCGGAAGGCGAGTCGCATCGCCCCTCAGTATCTCATCAAGCTGTCTGATCCACTTCAACATCGCCGAGCCTCCAACTCACCCGAAATCACTGGCGTCCTGTCCAGAAACTCGATCAATCCGCAACTCGATGGTATGACCGCAGTAATCCCCCCACGAAACGGAACAGCCCGTTGATTCCCGCCGAGCCGACACCATCCCGAACGGAGCACCTGCGCCTGGCCTGCCAGCAACGCCAATCTGACAGCCGTCTACGGAGCTGTAAACTGGAGCGATCGCCGCCTCGGGCGATTCTGGCCAAGAGATTCGTTTGAAACCGTTCGGCTCGGGGAGCTTTTTCAAGCCGCCGCGGGATCCGCGGCGGTCTTTTGTTAGCAGGCGGGTAGGGTCGGTCGGTGATCGTCGGCTCGGCGGTGCTGGTGCTTGCCGACAGCGTGGATCGACAGAACTCGGCCATGACGAGCATCGCGACGGTCGGATTCGTCCTGGCGATCGGTGTGGCCTTGGTGCGCCTGCCTGTGCTGTGGTGGCGCAAGCGATCATCATGAGGGCTAGGGCTTGTCTCACGGTTCGGGAAGGAGCCTGTTGCCTCCGCATTAGAGGAGGCAGCCTACGCCGGTGAACACCCAGTCGGGCCACGAAACGACTGGACAGCTGGCTCTTGCGATGCTCGTGAGTGCGGGCGCAGGTTCTGCTCGGCGCGGGTCCATCGCATCTCGTCCTCCGCCGGGCTCTGTGTCCTTTGATGGGACCACTCCAGGCCTATGACGCAACATGGCCAGAGGCACAACAGGTGGGGCGGGCCAGGGTGCGACTGGCTACTATGTCCGGCCTAGGGGCCCTGACAGGGCTTCTCTTTGGACCGAGTCTTGGCCGAACAGCAATCGACGTGCAAGGCACGCTGATCAGATCGAGAGCGATGACTGACTACGAGCAACTTGTTGCGTACTTGGGCATCGGTATCGTACTGGGGCTCGTCGCTCTTGTCGTTCCAATGTTGATCAGCCCGCGCTACAAGGGCCCGGAAACCGAGCAGACCTATGAGTGTGGCGTCGATACCATCGGCACGGCCCGGATTCGGTTCGGGATCACGTTCTACCTCTACGCACTGATCTTTGTCGCCTTCGAAGTGGACATCCTCTACTTGTTTCCGGTGGCCTTGGTCTACAACGAGGCGGCATTCGGGTGGCGTGCGTTTGTGGAGGTCAGCATCTTCCTGATGATCCTGTCTCTGGCAATCGTGTTTGCCTGGCGGAAGGGAGTGATGCGGTGGACCCGGTAAACGCAAACCCCAACCCGCCGACGCCAGTTCGGCTGCCGGTGCTGGACGCGCCGGATATGGATAAGCGGATCCCGTTCGAGGCCGCGCCATATGTCCGGTTTGCCGTGCTCGATGATCTGGTCAACATGGCCCGGGCAAACTCGCTGTGGCCACTGACTTTCGGGCTTGCGTGCTGCGCGATCGAGATGATGGCGGCCGGGGCGTCCAAGTATGATCTTGATCGCTTCGGCGCCGGCGTGTTTCGCCCCACCGCCCGCCAGGCAGATGTGATGATCTTCGCCGGCACGATCTCGCGCAAGATGGGCCCGGTCATCAAGCAGCTTTGGGACCAGATGCCGTCGCCCAAGTGGGCGATCGCTATGGGCGGTTGCACCATTGACGGCGGACCCTTCAAGTACCCCAACCAGTACGCCATCATTGAAGGGGCCGACAAGCTGGTTCCCGTTGATGTGTATATCCCCGGTTGTCCGCCGCGCCCCGAGGCTCTGATTGCGGGCATCCTGGAACTGCAAGAAAAGATCACCGGCAAGAATCTCAAAAGAAAGAGGGGGAGTAAGGCGTGAGCGGCCCGGACCTCTCGAACCTGGAACTCGGCTGCGATGAGGCGGAGTACACGAGTGTTGGTTTCCACCACCGGCATCGGGCTGAACCCGAGCATATCCCGACGATCGCCGAGGCGTACCGGGACGCGGGGTATCACCTCGAGATGCTGACCGCAGAGGATCGTCGCGAAGACCTTGAGGCGATGCGGGTGGTCTACACATTCAACAGGATTGACCGGTTGGATCGGCACCTGGTGACGGTCGACTTGAGCCCGAAGATCCCGGGGGCCGAGGCGCCGAGCATTACTGGCGCGTACCCAGCTGCGAACTGGTATGAGCGTGAGGTCTTTGACATGTACGGGATCAGGTTCCCGGGGCATCCGGACCTGAAGCGCATACTTCTGCCTGACGATTCTGACTTCCACGCACTGCTCAAGGATTTCGGCCGCGTTGAGGACGCTCCGGACGGGGAGGCCGCGAGTTCATGAACCCGCGCCCCGCCCCAATGCTGGAACGAGCTCACGACGACGAGACCTATTACTTGAACATGGGTCCGCAGCATCCCAGCATGCACGGCGTGCTGCGGTTGCTGCTGCACATGCGAGGCGAGCGGATTCTCAGCTGCGAGCCGGTGATCGGGTATGCCCATCGCGCGCACGAGAAGATGGCCGAGAACCGCCCGTGGATCGAGTTCCTGCCCAACACCTCGCGCATCGACTACCTGTCTGGAATGATCTACAACATCGCCTATTGCCAGGCGGTGGAGAGGATGGCGTCGATCGAGGTCCCTGAGCGGGCTCGTGTTATCCGTGTGATTGTCTGCGAGCTCAATCGCATCCAGAGTCACCTCTTGTGGTTCGGGACGTTCCTGCTTGATATCGGCGGCATCACGCCCTTTCTGTACTGCTTCGATGATCGAGAGGAGATCCTGTCCATCCTCGACCGGGTGACCGGCTCGCGGTTGACCTATTCCTACGGGCGTTTCGGAGGCGTCAGCGAAGACATCGACGATGTGTTCATCGACCAGACGCGGGGCTTTCTCAGGCGGATGCGAAATAAGGCGCCGATGTATCATCGGCTCGTGCATGAAAATGTCATCTTCCGCAGTCGGTGCGAGGATGTTGGCGTGATTTCGCGCGCCGTTGCCCAGGATTACGCTATCTCCGGACCGACGCTGCGGGCGAGCGGGGTAGAGTATGACGTGCGCCGAGCCGAGCCCTATGGCGGCTACGAGCAGTACGACTTCGTGATCCCCACTCGAACATCCGGCGACTGTCTCGCGCGGTTCGAAGTGCGGATCGAGGAGATGGAGCAGAGCTGTCGCATCATCGAGCAAGCCCTGGACGCGTTGCCCGATGGGCCGGTCAAGCCGGCGAAGTTCATCAAGAAACTCAAGCCACCCCCCGGGGAGTACTACTTCGCGGCGGAATCGGCGCGGGGGCATTTCGGGATGTACATGACCAGTGACGGCGGGGACGTGCCGTCGAAGTTGAAGCTGAGGACCCCGTCGTTCTCGGTGCTCTCATCGATGGTCAGGGTGCTGGAAGGAACGATGGTTGCGGACACCATCGCGATTCTCGGGAGTGTCGACGTTGTTCTTCCGGAGATCGATCGGTAACGCCGCGCGTTTGCGGTGAGGAGGCTCTTTGCGTGCCCCGGACTCTGCTTGAGATCTTTGGTGGTCCACTCCTTGCGATCGGCGTCGGTATCGGCGCGGTGATGACGGTGCTATCGATCAACGTGCTCTTCTGCATCTGGTTTGAGCGCAAGGTGTCAGCATGGATTCAGCGCCGGCTGGGGCCGATGGAAGTCGGTTTTCATGGAACGCTACAGACCGTTGCCGACATGATCAAGCTGCTGGGCAAGCAGTTGATCACGCCGGCGGGGGTCGACAAGCCGCTCTATCACTTGGCGCCGCTCGTGGTCTTTGCTCCGGTCGTGGCCGCCGCCAGCCTGCTGCCCTTTTCGAAGGACGTGGCCCTGACCAACATCGACATCGGCCTCGTGCTGATCTTCATGTTCAGCGGTTTCGCTGTGATCGGGATCTTTATGGCCGGATGGGGCTCGAACAACAAGTACGCCCTGCTGGGAGCGATGCGGTCGGTGGCGCAGAATATCTCGTACGAGGTCCCGTTGATACTCTCAGCCCTCTCGGTGGTGCTGATGGTCGGAGCACGTGGCGGACAGGTCCAAGTTGACGGCGAGTCAGTTGTGCTCAGCGGTATGAATCTGGCGCACATCACCTTGGCACAAGAATCCGGGCTCTGGTTCATTGTGTTTCAGCCAGTTGCCGGCATCATCTTTTTTATCGCAACGCTCGCTGAGACGAACCGCGCGCCTTTCGATCTGCCGGAGGCAGAGAGTGAGCTGGTTGCCGGATTCCACACCGAGTATTCCGGGATGCGATTCGGGCTCTTCTTCTTCGGCGAGTTCTCGAACATGTTCATTGGAGCCATGGTGGCCTCGGTGCTCTTCTTCGGCGGGTGGGACGGGCCCGTGCTCCCTGGCCCGGTGTGGTTCTTCCTCAAGACCTACCTGATCATCTTCGTAATGATGTGGGTGCGGTGGACGTACCCACGGCTGCGCTTTGATCAGCTCATGTCATTCTGCTGGGGCGTGCTCACCCCGCTTGCGATTGTCAACCTCCTTGCCACCGCGTTGGTGTTGAAGGTGGTGTACGGATGAGCTATTTCGTCGCGATCTACGGCGGCTTCCGATCGCTGCTCACCGGGCTCGGGATTACCGGTCGAGAGATGGGTGGCAAGGCTGTTACGCTTCGCTATCCGCACGAAGAGCCGGAGCTGTCGGAGGCTTTTCGAAGCGTGATCCAGCTCGTCCGGTTCGACGAGACCGGGTCCCACGACTGCATCGCGTGCATGCAGTGCGTGAAGATCTGTCCTTCGGACTGCATCACGATCGAAGGAGAGAGGATCGAAGGCATCAAGGGGAAGCGGGCGGACGTGGTCAAGATCGATTTCGCGCTGTGCAGCCTCTGTGGGCTCTGCCTTGACACGTGCCCGACCGATACCCTTGAGTGGTCGAAGATCTATGATGACGCCGGTCGAAATCGCGAGTGGGTCTACGACCTTCTGGAGCCCCACCTGGCCTTCGAAGAACAGTACCTGGCAACGCGTCGCGAGGTCGAGGCGAAGGAAGCGGCCGAGAAGGCCGCCAAGCGGGCCGCAGCCGCGAAGGAAAAGGCCGAGAAGGAAGCTCGCGAGCCTGCGGCCGACAAGCCGGACGCGTCCGCGGAGATGGAATCATGATTGCAACCAGCATGGTCATGCTGATCTCGCTGGCGGGCGCGATCGTTGCGGTGGGCGTCAAGAACATCGTGCACGCGATCTTCGGGCTTGGCGTATCGCTCAGCGGGATCGCCCTGGCATTTCTGCTGCTGGGCACTCCGTTTGTTGCGGCGATGCAGGTGCTGATCTACATCGGCGGCATCACCGTTGCCATGGTTTTCGCGGTCATGCTTTCATCGATGGGCAAGCGCGAGCCGGGTGAGGGCCGCGGACGGCGGGTGATGGCTGCGATTATCAGCCTTGTCTTCTTTGTCGCGGTGGCATCGGTCGTCGTTGGCACGGACTTCGGCGCGGGGCCGGAGCCCTCCCTTTCCACCGAAGAGCTGGATGCCGCGTGGAGCGTGCAGGCCATCGGGCGTGCACTGTTGAATGACTTCAACGTTGCCTTCGAGCTGCTCTCGTTGGTGCTGCTGGTTGCGATCATCGGTGCGATCACGATCGCTGCGCGCCACGACGAGGGACAAGACCCCGCCATCAACGAGGAGGGTGGCGCATGACGCTCGAAGCCTGGATCCTCTTTGCCCTCGTCCTGTTCTGTGTGGGTCTCTACGGCGTGCTCGCCAGGCGCAACCTGATCGCGATCCTGATTGGCATCGAGCTGATGCTCAACGCAGTCAGCGTGAACGTCCTCGCATTCAATCGCTTCGTGGCACCCGATCCCGCGATTGGTCAGATCTTCGTGCTGTTCGTCATCGGGCTCGCGGCGGCCGAGGCGGCGATTGTGCTCTCGATCGTGCTGGCCGTGTATCGCCAGCGTGCGGCGATCGATGTTCAGGACCTCAAGGAACTGAGAGGCTGACGCGGAATGAACCACGAGCTGATAGCCATGGTGACCGTGATGGCGCCCCTCGCGGCGTTTGCGATCGCGTTGCTCTGCTTTCGCCGGAAGCACGGCGTGGCGTCTGCGATCGTGCTGGTGGCCGGTGTCATCACTGCGATCGGCGCTGCCCTGTTACTGTTCAACGGCCCGCCCGAATCGACTGTGTTCAGTGCCCGATGGTTCGTGATTGGTGATCAGAGCATCGACTTTGGCGTCCTGCTTGACGGACGGACCAGGATGATGGGCGCGGTCGTCGCGCTGATCACTCTGTGCATCCAGGTCTACTCACTCTCATACATGGGCAGCGATCCAGGCAGGGGGAGGTTCTTCGCATTCCTCGCCTTCTTTGAGTGGTCGATGCTCATGTTTGTCATGGCCTCAAACCTCTTGCAGATGTTCATTTTCTGGGAGTTGGTCGGCCTCGCGTCCTTCCTGCTAATCGGGTTCTGGTACGAGAAGCCTTCAGCGGTGGCAGCCGCGAAGAAGGCCTTCATCATGACCCGCATCGGAGACATTGGTGTCCTCATCGGGCTGATCCTGCTCTTCCAGTCCGCGGGCACGCTGGACGTGGTGGGCATCACGCAGATCTTCGCGGGCGAAGGGCTCCCAGAGACCATCGCCCCCGGGCGGATTGAACTGATCGCGACGCTGCTCTTCATCGGCGTGATCGGCAAGAGCGCGCAGTTTCCGCTGCATACTTGGCTGCCCGACGCGATGGAGGGTCCGACCCCAGTCAGCGCTTTGCTCCACTCGGCGACAATGGTCGCCGCGGGCGTATTCCTGGTGGTTCGGTTCCACGAGTTGTTCTTGGATGCGCCCGCCACGATGCAGTTCGTGCTCGTGATTGCCACGGTCACCGCGCTGCTGGCTTGCACCATGGCCATGGTGGCGAGGGACATAAAGCGGGTCCTGGCGTTCTCGTCGATCAGTCAGCTTGGGTTCATGCTCATGGGCCTCGCAGCGGGCAGTCTGTTTGCGGGTTTCTTTCACCTGACGACACACGCGTTCTTCAAGGCGCTGCTGTTCCTCTGCGCCGGGTCGTATATCCATCACCTTGGAACGAATGACATGGTGGCGATGGGGCGGGCCGGAGCCGCGAAGAAGATGCGGTTGACCACGATCGGTTTGGTTGTGGGGGGAGCTGCTCTGGCGGGGATCCCCCCCCTGGCCGGTTTCTTCTCCAAGGAGCAGATCATCGGCTCGCTGCACGGCTCGGAGAATCTCGTTTTCCGGATCGGAGCGTACGCCGCGGCCTTCCTGACCGCGTACTACACCTTCCGGATGGTTTTCTTGATCCTCCGCCCAAACGCAGACTCCGCCGCGACAGAGGCAGAACCGGTCGCGGCGCAGCACACGGATGGAGGGGGAGGGCCTGACGAGGACCACGGACCCGCCGAGCCGTGGCAAATCGTGCTGCCGATTATCTTGCTTACACTCGGCGCACTCGGAGTGGGTTTTCTTGGCGACCGGATCGGTCACACACTGCTGATCGAAGACATTCACCACCCCGCGATCATTGAGATGGCCCCGCCGATCGTGATCGCGATTCTTGGCGTGGTGCTCGCGTGGCTTGAGTTCGGCCGGCGAGGATCACAGCAGGTTGGGTTCATTTCCCGTGTTCCCACCGTCAGAGTACTCCTTGAGAACCGGTGGTACATCGACTCGGTGTACAAGGCGGTCTTTGTCCGCTTGGCTGTCGGTGTCGCGAAGCTCTGCTTCGGAACCGAGACCAGGGGACTCGACAGGGGGGCAGACCAGATCGGTAAGGGAACGGTCGGGGCCGGTGGCCGCATTGCGTGGATCCACTCCGGGCGACTGCAGTTCTATCTCGGTGCCGCGATCGTGTTGGTGGCGGCCTTCGTGTTCTACCTGGGAAGTGATTAAAGGAAGGATTACTGACTCCTCATGGCTAGCTTCCCAATCCTCACCACAATGCTCTTGTGCCCGGCGGTGGCACTCTTCGTGACGCTGCTGATCCCCGGGAGATTCCCAAAGGCGATTAAGATCGTCCATGCTGTCTGTGCTCTGGCCAGCGTCGTGCTGGCGATCCTGGTCTGGGTGCTGTACGACCGCGGCCTGGGCGGTTTCCAGTTGCTCGAGGATGTTCCCTGGATTCCGACGCTCGGCATTCACTACACGGTTGCAGTCGACGGCGCGGCGGTCGTGCTCAGCCTGCTGACCGCGCTGGTCTTCTTCACCGGTGTCCTGTCCATGTGGGGGTTGGACAGCCGTGTCAAGGAGTACTTTGCCTTCATGGCGGCATTAGTCTTTGGGGTCTTTGGCGTCTTCTGCTCGCTCGATCTTGTCGCGTTCTTCTTCTTCTACGAGGTTGCGGTGCTCCCCATGTACCCGCTCATCGCCATCTGGGGGAGCACACGCAAAGAGTACTCGGCGATGAAGCTAACGCTCTACCTGATCGGGGGAAGTGCGCTGCTCTTCCCCGGGCTGATTGCTCTCTACGTGCACGGGGGTCTGGGGAGTTGGAACATCGTCGAGCTCGCCTCGAATGGAAACTTCGGGCGAGAGTTTCAGATCTTTATCTATCCATTCCTGTACATTGGGTTCGGCGTTCTCGCGGGCATGTTCCCGTTCCACGGGTGGTCGCCGACGGGTCACGTGGCCGCCCCAACCGCGGTTTCCATGCTGCATGCCGGGGTGCTCATGAAGCTCGGTGCGTTTGGGATCTTCCGTGTGGGGATGACCGTACTGCCCGTCGGAGCGGCGTACTGGGCACCGACGTTTGCGGTGCTGGCAACGATTGGCATCGTCTACGGCGCGTTCGTTGCAATGCGGCAAACCGACTTCAAGTACGTCATCGGGTTTTCGAGCGTATCGCACATGGGCATCGTGCTGCTCGGTCTGAATATCTGGGCGGCGGGTGGCGACGCGAGCCAGACAGGGCTCGACGGCGCGATCTTCCAAATGTTCGCCCACGGCATCATGACGGCCCTGTTCTTCTCTTCGGTTGGGTTCATTTACGACCAGACGCACGATCGGGATATCCGGCACTTTGGGGGTCTGGTGAGCCAGGTCCCGCTCGCGGGGTCGTTCTTCATCTTGGCCGCCTTGTGCGGCATGGGCGTGCCCGGGTTCGCCAGCTTCTGGGCCGAACTGCTCGTGTTTATCGCTGCGATCAAGACCTACCCCGTTCTCGGGATCATCGCCATCGCAGGCCTTGTATTTACCGCTGTGTACGTGCTGCGGGTCTTCGACAAGGCGATGTTCGGCCCCCGCAACCCCGATTGGGAGAAGCTGGTCGATATTCAACCCAAGTCCGTTGCCATATGGCCGCGAGCGATCCTGGTTGGGGTACTGCTGCTCTTTGGCTTCTATCCCAGCCTCATTCTCGACATGATCCAGAGCACGATGACGGGGGGGTCGTAGTCGATGGGTGACCTTGTCCTCTTTGTACCCGAAGCAGTGGTCTTCCTCGGCGCCGTCGTGGCGTTCGTGCTGTCCATGGTTGGCGGGTCGTACAGCACCAACTGGATGGTTTGTATCCTCATGGCCGGCGTGGGGGTTGCGATTTCGATCGCGTGGTTGCGGGCGGACGGGCAGCCGTTCTTTCCCGGCATCTACGGCGTTGATGCGTTCTCGCAGTTGCTCAAGGTCGGGATCACGGCGGGCCTGTTCCTCTCGGTGCTGATCGCGGGCAGTCCTGGGAGTGTGCGCGAACATTCGCGGATTGACTTCCCGATGTTTCTGTTCTTCTCCGCTGTCGGCATGATGATGATGGTGAGTGCCACCGAGTTGATCACGCTGTATGTGGCGCTCGAGTTGTCTGCCTATGGCCTCTACATCCTCGCGGCACTGAGCAAACGGAAACGCGAGGGAAGCGAAGCCGCCGCGAAGTACGTTCTCTTCGGCGCTGCCTCGTCCGCGGTAACGCTGTTTGGCATCAGCCTCATCTTCGGCGTGACCCGCACCACCCTGTTGTCCGAGATCGCCGCGGTACACCCGACTCCGCTGCTCGTGGTTGGAGTTCTGCTCGCCCTCTCGGGCGTGCTGTTCAAGCTGGCCGTCTTTCCGTTCCACGCATGGGCACCAGATACCTATCAGGGCGCGCCGCATGAGGCGGTCACGTTCATCGGCACGGCCTCGAAAGTCGCGGCGGTTGGTGTCGTTGCACGCCTGATCCTTCTAGCGATGCCGGCTCACGCTGGGCTCGTCAACGTGCTGCTTGTCTTGTGCGTGGCATCGATGACTATCGGAAACCTTGCCGCGATCGTGCAGAACGATATCAAGAGGATCCTGGCCTACTCAACGGTAGCCCACGCGGGGTACATCCTGATTGGGCTCGCCTGTTTCTCTCAGCAGGGCGTGGCGGCGGCGATCTACTACGCCATGATCTATGTGCCGATCGTGTTCTGCGCGTTTCTTGTCGTGTGCGTGCTGGGTGCAGATGGGAGCAACCCGACCAAGAGCAGCATCGCCGGTTTGTACAAGCGCTCCCCGCTGCTTGCGGTGACGCTGCTTGTGGGCATGTTCGGCCTCGCCGGCATCCCACCGACCTCGGGCTTCCTCGGCAAGTGGTTCCTGTTCATCGCCGCGATCGAGAACGACCTGCTCTGGCTCGTGCTGGTCGGGGCGGTTAACGCGACGGTGAGCTTGTACTACTACCTCCGGATCATCAAGCAGGCATATCTCAACCCACCCGTCGAGGATGCCCCGATCAAGTTATCGCCAGCGACCGTGATGGCTGCGGGGATCGGTATCGCCCTTGTGCTCGTCCTCGGGATCTACCCGCGGCCGCTCTGGGAACTCGCAGAAGCGGCGGCGATGGCGCTATTGGGGTAGGACCAGACTTGTCGCCTGGAGCCTCGGTAGCCGCCACGGTCTTTCCCCGGTTGTTGCGTCAATTACCGCGTTGGTTTCCATCGGGTCGGGGTCAATCCCCGCCCGACCGCATCACGTCGAGACTCTCCGGGAAGGGATAGCTGGCAAAGACGCCGGTTGGCGAGAGATCCCACATGCCCAGCGACGGGTAGACATCTCCTCGGTATCCGGCGTCGTACATGATGCGCAGCACCGACTCGAACGATGGTTCCTGACCGTCGTCATCGATGAGGCGGTTCGTCTTGGCGCCCAGGAACGCAACGCTTGCCACCGGCCATCGCTCGTGCCGGCCCACCAGCATCTTCTTCACAGTCTGGAATCCGCGCGTGAGGTCATGAAGAGTGAAGTGATCCTGGTTCCGCGGGCGTAGCAACGCCATGATCAGCAGCCGGTCGAGATCGAACTTGAGCACATACGGCTCGTGGTCATGCGGCGCGAGAATCGCCAAAGATTCGTGAAACATCTGCGCGTAGTGCGTCGCCGCCTTCTCGCCCCACTGGCTGGTAGGAACGAGGTCCATGAGCTCGCCGATAATGCCGTGCGAGTTGTCAACATCGTTGATGGCACACACGACCGTCCGATACCGGCCTGCAACGAGATCGGCCAACAGGTGCTGACCCCACTGGATTCGTATTCGGTCGGCGTCGGAACTCGCACCGCGCGGATCACGCCACGGCATCAGGGTCACGCACTGGGCGGTGTGATCGGCCTGAAGCAGCAGGTCCCCGTCACCGTCGTACAAACGGATCTCCGGAAGCTCTTCGCCAGAGTACGACATGGTTTGCTCCTTCCAATACTCCAGACCATGATACGCTCGGTGTCCACGCGTCGTAGCCCAACCCGGCTGCAACGGTGTCGATTTTTGTGCGTGACTTGGCACAGTTCTACTGCCCAAGGAACCGGCGAACTCAATCGATCACTGCTCGAACCGCGATCGCTCCTCGCGGTACACCTCGTGCTTAGAATGCATGGAACCGGTTGACCCGAGGGCCTGCACAGGCGAGCCAGTCTGACGGCAATCAGACCGGAGTCGGTGCCGTCGAAGTGGCCTTTGGTTGTCCGGAGTCTGATCGAGGCTTTGCCCTCGCAGACCAGGAAGGGCCAGATGACTACCAGACCCCCATACCCCGGCATTCGGATCACGACAAACGGAAACCACCTCGTTGCCTACCACACCGAGGCCCGGATCGCCGATGGCGGTGTGTTCTATCCCATCACACCATCGACGGAGATGGGTGAAGACTTTCAGCTGTCGAGCGCCGAGGGCAAGCTCAACGTCTTCGGCTGGCCCCATTTGGCCATCGAAACCGAGGGTGAGCATTCCGCCCAGGGCGGGGCGATCGCGCTCTCTACGACCGGCAAGCGAGTCGTGAACTTCACGTCAGGTCAGGGACTGGTCTACGGGATCGAGCAGTACTACCACGCTCCGGGCAAGCTCTCAACCATGGTGTTGGAGGTCTCGGCCCGCGCCCTGACAAAGCATGCCCTCAACGTGCACTGTGGGCACGACGACATCTACTCGGCCCTTGACACCGGCTGGATCATGCTGTTCGCAAAGGACGCCCAGCAGGCGGCCGACCAGGCGATCATCCTCCGCCGCGTCACGGAGTTGTCGCTTACGCCGGGGATCAACATTCAGGACGGGTTCCTGACCTCACACCTCGACCGCACGTTCCTCAAGCCCGAAGCCGGGCTGCTCCGCGAGTTTCTCGGCGCACCCGACGACACGATCGAGTGCCCGACTCCCGCGCAGCGAGAACTGTTCGGACCGACACGCCGGCGCGTTCCTCGAATAATCGATCTGTCCAACCCCGCACTCATCGGCCCGGTGCAGAATCAAGAGCACTACATGAACGGCGTCGTGGCGCGCCGCAATAACTTCGCCGAACCGATTCTCGGTTTCCTGGAAGATGCCTACGAGGAGTTCGCCCGGCTGACCGGCCGCCGGTACGGGCTTGTTACGAGCTACAGGACAGAGGACGCCGAGTGTGTGTTCGTGACCCTGGGCTCGGCCGCTGAGAATATAGATGCAGCCGTCGACCACCTGCGCGAGACGCGCGGCGCAAGGGTCGGTTCGGTGCACATCAACGTGCTGCGCCCGTTCCCGGTGAAAGCGGTCCTCGACGCCCTCATCGGCCGAAAGACCTGCATCATCCTCGAGCGGACAGATGAGCCACTCGCCAGCGACAACCCGCTCGCTCGCGACGTGCGATCGGCACTGTCAAGAGCCTGCGCCCATGAAGGCCATCCGGCACGCCGTGGATTGCCCGCCGTTTCTGACGCTGACGTGCCCCACATGTTCAGCGGGGTCTACGGCCTTGGGTCTCGCGATTTCCGCCCGGAGCACATCATCGGAGCGTACGAGTACGTGGCCGAGGGACGACGCCGGCAGGATGGGATGGGCGCGGCCGATGGCGTTACCGAGTTCGTACTCGGGATCAACCATCCATACGCGGTCGTATCCGATGAAACACCGTCGCTCCTCCCCGAAGGCGCCATCGCGATTCGCCTGCACTCCATCGGCGGCTGGGGCATGATTACCACGGGCAAGAATCTCAGCGGGATCATCGGCGATCTGGGCGAAGCCGTCGCGGCTCGAGACCAAGCCGTGGACGAGTTCGGGCAGCCTCACCAGGTCTTGCACATCAGCGCCAACCCCAAGTACGGCTCGGAGAAGAAGGGCGCGCCCACGTCGTACTTTCTCGTTGTTGCGCCTGAGCGGGTGCGCACCAACTGCGATCTTCGCCACATCGACACGGTTCTGTGCTGTGATCCGAAGATCTTCCTGCACACCAACCCGCTCGACGGCCTGGCAGAGGGCGGCGCCTTTGTGTGGGAATCCGATGAATCGCCCGAGAACGCCTGGGAGAGGATACCGCGGCAGCACCGGGAGGAGATAATCAAGAAGAAGATCCGTGTCTTCATCTTGAATGGATTTCGAATCGCTCGCGAGGCGACGGATCGCCCGGATCTCCAACTCCGCATGCAGGGCAACGCGTTTCTCGGAGGCTTCTTCCAGGTCTCCAACTTCTTGAAGAACTACAAGATCGCCGACGATCATTTCCGACAGGTCGTTCACGATCAGTACATGAAAAAGTTCGGGCGTCTGGGCCAAGCGGTTGTCGATTCAAACATGGAAGTGATGACCAAGGGATTCGAGCAGACGCGAGAGATCGTGTACGGCGAGATTGACGCTCCAGACCGCTCGTCTATGAGGGGTCCAGTTCTCCTTACGCTTGAAGGAGAAACGACACAGCCGACCAACGACACGTCGACACGCCCGCCGCTGCAATCACTGGATCTTTTCGAGAGCGAGTTCAAGGCCGACCTAGGCTACCACCAGCCCGCGTCAGCCCTCTCCTCGGTCGGCCTTATGGCCGCGGCGACAGGGGCGACCGGCTCCAAGTACGTCGCGCGACGCCAGACGCCGATTTTCCTGGCAGAGAACTGCACGCAGTGCATGGAGTGCATCGCGGTCTGCCCAGACACCGCCATGCCCAACACCGCACAGGAGATCGGCTCGGTCCTCGAATCCGCATTCCGGAACTATGTCTCGGAGCTTTCGCAGCGCGAAGCACTGCTGCGCGCCTTGCCCGATATCGAATCCGATGTTCGAACGAAGATGTCGGAGGTCGTTGCGGAGAAAGGTAGCCGACCCTTCGCCGAGATCGTTCGTGACACCATCAGCACCATGCCCGACATCGGTGCCATCGCCAAGGCCGAACTGGACAACATTCTCGCCATCCTGCCGATGGCCTATACCAAGTCGCACGCGATCTTCAAGGTGCCCGAGAAGAAGTCGCCGGGCGACGGTGGGCTCTTTTCCATCTTCATCTCCGATCGGTGCAAGGGCTGCGGCGAGTGTGTTGTCGCCTGCGGAAACCACGATGCGTTGCGCATGGTACCGGACACGGAGGGCCTGAACGCCCAGATCCTGTCCGCGAATGTATTCCTGGAGACACTAGCCGACACGCCGGAGAAGTACTTCGGCCTCTACGACCCGCAGCACCCTGAGGAATCGAAGGCCGCGGCCTTGCGGAACCACCTGATGAGTCGCCAGAACTACGAGGCCCTCGTGAGCGGCGACGGCGCGTGCGCCGGGTGTGGTGAGAAGACCGTGCTCCGCGCGGTGGCGACCGTCACCGAGGCATTCATGCGCCCGATCTTCCACGCCAAAGCTGACCGACTCGACGCCAAGGCCGACCGACTCGAGAGTGAGGGTCTCGCCTGTCTTGAGCGCCTCGCCAAGGTCGCCCCAGATGAGCACACTCGATTCCGCCGGGCTGTGGCTCACATGGTGATGCGGCTGGGGGGCGAGTCACAGGAGGACATCGACGATCGCATTGCTCAACACGGCGAGATCACCGACTCCGAGATCGTCGGCGCTCTCACGGCGGCCATGCGCACCGACGCCTACCGGCACCGCGACCTCAAGGCGGTGGACGGGGGGCTCGAAAACGGCATGGCCGTGATGGCGATGGGGGCGCACACCGGATGCAACACGGTATTTGGCTCAACGCCGCCCAACAACCCGCACCCGTATCCCTGGATGAACTCACTATTCCAGGACGGAGCGACGATCAGTTGGCTGATGGGCGAGAGCTTCATCATGGATCACGCCCGCCGCTCGGTCATCCCCGAACGCCTGTCCACAGCGCTGCTCGATCGCGAGTCATGCGTCATCAACGACGACGAGTACTTCGAACTCGCCCACCTCACCGACACCCTCATGACCGAGCAGGAAACGCGCGAGTTGCCCAAGGTCTGGTGCATCGGCGGCGACGGGGCCATGGGCGATATCGGCTTCCAGAATGTCTCGAAGGTCATCCTCCAGAACCGGCCCAACGTGAAGATGCTCATGCTGGACACTCAGGTCTACTCGAACACCGGCGGGCAAAACTCCGACTCATCACCCATGCCAGGTGGCTTTGATATGAACCAGTTCGGCGTCGCTTCCGAGGGCAAAATGACGGAGAAGAAGAGCGTCGCCGAGACGTTCACTTCGGGGCACGGCTCGCCGTTCGTCGCGCAGGTGTCGATCGCCAACGCGGCAAAGCTGTACAAGTCGATCCTTGACGCGCTGGAATATCGGGGAACGGCCTTCTTCCAATGCTTCACATCGTGCCAGCCAGAGCACGGTGTCGCCGATGACATGGCCATGATCCAGGCCCAGCGCATCCGTGACTCGCGCGGGATGCCCGAGTTCACATTCCACTCCGGGCACAGCGAGAACTACACCGAGGCGATAAACCTGAAGGGAAACCCGTCGATCGACCAGGACTGGTGGACAAGCCAGTTCAAGAGCACGAAGCAGCCGTTCAGGTATACCGTCGCGCACTGGGCGACCACCGAGGCCCGCTTTCGTCGCCACTTCAAGAAGATCGATGAGAAGCAGGCCGAATCGATGACGCATCTCGACGATATGCTGCCGCGACTCATGCAGGATGACGTCGTGCACGGTCGGCACCTCGATCCGGGGCACCGCGCGTATGTGCCCGACTTTGGGGTCTACATCGAGATCGAGAGTAGCGGCGGCAAGATGAACCGCATGTCATTGTCGCGCCAGATGGTGATATTCTGCGTCGAACGCCGCAAGGCGTGGCGGATGCTCCAGAGCCGCTCGGGCATCGTGAACCGCGAGCACCAGGCGCAAGTGGTGCTACTCAAGAAAGTGGACAGCGGCGAGGTCACCCTTCAGGAACTTCGAGATCACGCTGGCGAGCTGCTCCAGACAGAACTCGCTGCGCCGACCGGCCAGCCCGGCCCGGCTCGAGCGGTGGCCTCGTCAGGCTCCAACACTCGAGCAAGTAATCGTGCCATCTCTCCTGCTTAGAGCCAGAGAGCTCCGTTGAACCGATGGCACCGGGTGATCTAAGCCATTCTGTCCCAACCGATTGTGAGTTGGTCAGCCGTATTCGATGCCCCAAAGGTGGGGTGCTCATTGAGGGTGTTCGAACTCACTCCCAACATGTCCGGATCAAGCTCCCAAGAGGGAGTCATCGCGAGGCACGGGTCTTGGGGGTTGGCCTTCCTATCACAGGCCATTGCAGTTCTGCACGACCAGGTTCATCGATCGCTTCGAACCGGACTCGAGTCTCGATCGTGCTGCGAGGTGCTGGTCACGCCTACTTGCTCATGCGGCTGGGGCAGAATCGCCCGACCCACGAAGCTCTTCAATCGACTCACTCGACCTGTCCGACAGTGCCGTTGATGGCGATGTGATCGACTATCCCCTTCCGAGCAGCGCCTTCACATCGGCCGGCGGATCGAACCGGTCCTCGGGCAGATCGGGCCCCGGGGTCCGGCTGCGTGGATTCAGTGGTCATTCAACGTCTCGCACGGTGATGACGGGCCGGAATCGTGACGCGCACTTGGGGTCACCTAACTTCCCAGGTCGCGTTGCCGAGGAGCAGCTCCTGGAAGTCCGAATCGTTCTTCGCGCCGGTACCGGTGGTCTGATCTCGCAGGAGCTGGTCGTATGTCGGCTTGTCCGGGTTCGCATGCAGCACACCGAGGGGCTCGGGGAAATCCGGGTAGTTCATCTGCGTGTACACGAATGCGAGCGAGCGGTCCCGCTCGTCGTGAACGATGAGATCGTCCTCGGTGATGCCGTTGCCGAGCTTGACGACCTCCGGGCGTCCGTGGTTGAACCGGATTCCCTTGTCGCGGTCCTTGCCGAAGATCAGCGGCTCGCCCTGCTCGAGCATGATCGTCGTCTCCGGCCTCGATTCCTTCTGCGAGGCGTAGAACCACGCCTTGTGGTTGTAGATGTTGCAGTCCTGATAGACCACGACAAACGATGTGCCCCGGTGGGCCGCGGCACGCTGGATCACCTTGTCGACGTTCTTCCCGTCGATATCGATGCATCGAGCGATGAACGTGCACTCGGCCGCGACCGCGAGCGCGGCGGGAATGATCGGCGAATCGATCGACCCCAGGGGCGTCGAGGACGAGACCTTCCCGAACTCGCTCGTGGGAGAATACTGCCCCTTGGTCAGGCCGTAGATCTTGTTGTTCAACAGGATGATCGTGGCGTCAACGTTGCGACGCATCATGTGCGTCGTGTGGTTCCCGCCGATCGACAGCAGATCGCCATCGCCGGAAACCACGAAGATTTGCAGATTCCCGTTGGCGAGCTTGATGCCCGTCGCCACTGGCAGGGCCCGCCCGTGCAGCGAGTGGACGCCGTAGGTGTCCATGTAGTAGGGAAACCTCGCGGCGCAGCCAATTCCCGAGACGAAGACGTAGTCCTCCTTGCGATACGCCAGCTTGGTCAGCACCTTGCGGACGGTCGAGAGCACCGCGTAATCGCCACAGCCCGGGCACCAGCGAACATCCTGATCGCTGGTGAAATCCTTCACCGTGTAGACGGGCAAGCTCGATTTCACATCGTTGCTCGTGGTCATCGGGGACGTTTCCTCCATCTGCTCACTCGTCCATCAACTCGATCACACGCTCGCACAGCTCGTCGATTCCAAATGGACGCCCCCGGACAACGTTGATCCCAACCGTATCGATAAGGAACTTGGACCGGATGATCATGCTGAGCTGGCCCAGGTTGATCTCGGGGATGATGATCCGCTCGAACCCCGCAAGAACCTCCCCGAGGTTCGCCGGGAAGGGATTGAGGTATCGCAGGTGGGCCGAGCTGACCGATCGCCCGCCCTCACGCAGACGATCCGCCGCCGTCGTGATCGACCCGTACGTCCCGCCCCAACCGAGCATCAGCACCTCGCCGGTCTCCGGCCCGCGAACCTCAAGCGCCGGGATGGTGCTCGCAGCACCCTGCACCTTCGCAGCACGAATCCGCACCATGCGATCGTGATTATCCGCGTCGTACGACACGTTGCCGGTGTTCTCTTCTTTCTCCAGGCTTCCCAGGCGGTGCTCCAGCCCCGCCGTGCCCGGAATGACCCAAGGCCTTGCCAGCGTCTCCGGATCTCGCCGGTACGGCTCGAACTTGCCCTCGGGCACGCTCTGGGCGTTCGGATGGTTGACCTCGATCGGCGGGATGCTGTCCAGGTCCGGCACGCGCCAAGGCTCAGCGCCGTTGGCGATGTACCCATCTGAAAGAATGATGACCAGGGACATATGCCGCACCGCCAGACGCACGGCCTCAACCGCCATGATGAAGCAGTCGGCGGGGCTCTGGGGCGCCACGATAATGCACGGGCACTCGCTCGCACGCCCGTACATAACCTGCAGCAGGTCGGCCTGCTCGGTCTTGGTCGGCATGCCCGTCGCCGGGCCGGCCCTTTGCACGTTGATGACGACCAGCGGTAACTCAAGCATGACGGCAAGCCCAAGGGCTTCGGATTTCAACGCCAGACCAGGCCCTGAGGTGCCGGTCACTCCGATATTCCCTGCAAAGCTCGCACCGATCGCGGCGCACGCGGCGGCTATCTCATCCTCGGCCTGGAAGGTCGCAACGCCAAAGTCCCTCAATCGGGCAAGGCCGTGAAGAACGCCGGAGGCGGGGGTGATCGGATAACTGGCGTAGAGCATGCGGGTGTTGGCCTTGCGCGCCGCAATCACCAGCCCGAGAACGGTTGCTTCGCTCCCGCTGATGCGCCGATACACGCCGGGCGCGACCTTGGCTGGCGCTACGCGATATCGAGCAGGAAACAGCTCGGCGGTCTCGCCGAAGTAGTACCCGGCCTTGAGTGCGCTGACGTTGATCTCCGCGATCTCGGGCTTGGACTTTCGCACCCCGAAGTAGTCGTTGAGATACCCGATCGTCGACTCCAGCGGTCGCTGGTACAGCCAGTACACGATGCCCAGCGCGTACATGTTCCGGCAACGGTCCATGTCCTTGGCGCCGAGACCCGATTCGGCGAGCGACTCACGAGTCAGACGGCTCATGGGGACGGCAACGATGTTGTACCGGCTCGTGATCTCCTCGTCGGTCAGTGGGTTGTAGTCGTCGGGGTAACCGCACTTCTTCAGGTTGCCCTTGGCGAACTCGTCCTCGTTGACGATGATGATCCCCCCGGGCTCGACATCCGCGAGGTTGACCTTGAACCCTGCAGGATTCATGGCGACCAGGGCGTTGACGGTGTCACCTGGCGTGTGCACGTCCTGGCTCGAAAACCGGACCTGAAAGCCCGAGACACCAAAGGTGGTGCCGCGCGGCGCACGGATCTCGGCAGGAAAATCTGGGTACGTGGCAAAGTCGTTGCCGAACAGGGCCGTCGTGTCCGTGAACTGGGTGCCGACGAGTTGCATGCCGTCGCCCGAGTCTCCGCTGAAGCGGATAACGGCGGACTCAAGCGTGGTGACATCGGCCTGATGCTCGGCTGGATTATCTTCGTGCATGCACACCTTCGACCCAAGATTTGTCTCTCTCGCACGGGCCGCCCGGACGGCAACTCGGCGGGGTCCCATTGTAGTACGCCATACCACACAAGACCCGCCCCGAGCCGCAATCAGTGTCGCCGGCGCGAACCGCCCGATACCACCCATCCCCCCATTCCGGTGGAGGCGCCACCCAGGGTGGGCTCAACTGGCCGACTCGTCGATCAGCCCGCCGCCGAGATAGACTGCCACCGATGGACCCCACGCGAACCACCCTCGATCGTGCCCTCGATTCCGCCCAGACGGTCCTCGCCGATCTCCTCGCCGACGAGCCCCTGCGCGACGCCATCACCACAACTGCCGCCGCTCTGGCTGGGTCGCTCAAATCGGGCCACAAGGTCCTCGCCTGCGGCAACGGCGGCTCGGCGTGCGATGCCATGCACTTCTGCGAGGAACTCACCGGGCGATTCCGCAAAGACCGCCCCGCCCTGCCCGCCTTGGCCCTGCTCGATCCGGCCCACATCACCTGCGTCGCAAACGACTACGGCTTCGAGCACGTCTTCTCCCGCATGGTCGAGGCCCACGCCCACAAGGGCGATTGCCTGATCGTCCTCTCCACCAGCGGCGAGTCCCCCAACATTCTCAAGGCCATCGAGGCCGCCCGCGCGCGCGCACTGACGGTCATCGCCTTGCTTGGAAAGACCGCCGGGGCCTGCCGAGGCCTCGCCGACCACGAGCTGATCGTCCCGGGCCAGACCAGCGACCGCATCCAGGAACTCCACATGCTCATCCTGCACATCCTGGTCGAGCTGATCGAAGCCCAACTCTTCGGAGAGTCCGCGTGATGTTCAAGAAGCTCTTCGGAACCAAGACGGATTCGCCGGATCGAGATGGCTCAGAGCCCTCGCCCGATCCCGAATCCGACAGCCCGAGCGAGCCAACACCCCCCACCTCAGATCGCCCCTGGCTGGCCATCGCCTTCTCCTTGACGGATCTCGACACCACGGCCCGCGTGCGACGATTCGCCGAGGCTCTCGCCGATCGCACCGCCAACCCCGACACCATCTTCAGCGAGTGCGGCGAGTGCGACGACGGGCTCGTGACCCTCCTCGTCCACAAGAAGATCTCGCCCGATTCGCTCCCGCCCATGGACGAAGAGGCCCGGCGCGTCCTCGATCAACTCCTCGAAGAACTCTCGCCCTCACTCACCGGCGACGACTACATCACCATCGCCTGCGAAACCGCCGACGGCCCAATCCAGCAACTCGTCGCCACAACCGGCGATGACGAGCCGGCACTGCGCCGCTTTGTTCTCCAGAATGGCGAGGTTCTCGAGCAGGAAACACTCTCTCCCCAATCCTCCTGACTCGCGCCCAGAATAGCCCAGACTTTGTGCCAAGCCGCGCCGGTGCATACCCTCCGATAGACCAAACGGAGGCCGCGAAATGCCCTATTACACCAAACTCGGCAACCTGCCGAGAAAACGCCACATCCAGTTCCGACGCCCCGACGGCGCGCTCTATTCTGAAGAAGTCTTCGGCACCGAAGGCTTCGTCGGACCCTCCAGCACCATGTACACCATCAACCCTCCGACCCAGGTCTCCGGCTGGAAGACCCTCTACGCCACCACGCCCGAGTACGTCGAGACCGACGTCATGCGCATGCGACATCTCAAGACCGCACCCATGCCCCCCATGGGCGACCCCATCACCGGACGCGTCGTGCTCTTCGGTAATGGCGACGTCGAGATGGCCGCCTGCGTCCCCGCCGAGGCCATGACCTACCACTACAAGAACGGGCAGGGCGACGAGTGCCTGTTCTTCCACTATGGCTCGGGCACCGCCTCCACCACCTTCGGCACCCTCAAGTTCGGACCCAAGGACTACGTCGTCATCCCCAAGGGAACCATCTACCAGATCGTCATGGACGAACGCCCCGACGACGGATCCGACAACGACGACTTCGGCGGATTCTCAAAGGAGCAAATGCCCTTCGGCAAGTTCCTCTGCTTCGAGATCGCCAACACCAGCCACTTCGTCCCCCCGCCCGGCTACCTGAGCAAGAAGACCAGCCAGTTCCTCGAACACGCCCCCTACTGCGAACGCGATCTGAGGATCCCCTTCGAGGACGCCGAGCACCCACTCGCCCACGACGAAGCCGGCGAGTTCGAGGTGCGCATCAAGGCCCGCGACCGCGTCCACAGCTACATCTACCCGCACCACCCGCTCGACGTCGTCGGCTGGGACGGCTGCTACTACCCCTACTGCTTCAACATCATGGACTTCGCCCCCATCACCGGCCAGCTCCACTTACCCCCGCCCATCCACCAGACCTTCGAGGGGCACAACTTCGTCATCTGCTCTTTCTGCCCGCGCGCCCTCGATTTCCATCCCGAGGCCATCCCGATCCCCTACAACCACTCCAACCTCGATTCCGACGAGATCCTGTACTATGTCGAAGGCAACTACAAGGCACGCCGAGGCATCGACACCGGCTCCATCAGCCTCCACCCCCAGGGCATCCCCCACGGCCCCCATCCCGGCACCGTCGAAAAAAGCCTGGGCAAGACCTACACCGACGAGCTCGCCGTCATGTGCGACACCTTCCGCCCCATGTTCCCCACCAAGGCGGCGATGGAACTCGACGACCTGAGCTACCCCGAGAGCTGGCGCGCCGACACCCACGCCCCGCTCGAAAACCGCAACGGCCAGTCCCAACCAACCCACAAACCCAGCGAGACGACGACGACGTGGTAGTTCAACTCGCGAGGACGAGCCCGAAGCGCGAGCGAGGTTGAATCATCCAACATCACGAGATCGATACATACGCGC
>CBDVAM010000002.1:0-65802 GCA_965371965.1 uncultured Phycisphaerales bacterium | reverse complement strand
ATCGTCGTCGTCGTCGTCGTCATCCTCGTCATCGCCGTCGTGGTCATCCTCGCCAGCCTCGCCGACGCTCTGGATATCCTCGCCGAGACCCTTGACGGTGTTGCAAGCCGGCATCACGACCGCGAACGAAGCCAAGAACAGCAGTGCGAACAGGGTGCTCAAGAACCGTTGGGCGAACTTCATGGACAGTCTCCTTGGCTAGCGGGTGTACCCCCCGGGCTCCACCGCCCAGGAATCTCCGCGATGATAGCGAGGATCGCCGCTCAGTGGCGTCTCAGCAAGGCCCGCAGTTCCGGCGAGCGTCCTGCGATCGAGATGATCAGGTAGGCCGCGATGCCGGTCGTGGTCATCGCCGCCAAGCGGACAAGCGACCCCGACCAGGTCGTCGATGTCGGCAAGAGCCACCCCACGCCGAGCACCGCCAGCCCCATCGCCGCCGACGCTCCAAGCAGGAACGCCAGGCGCTTCGATGGTCGCAGCGTCTCGCCCCGACGCCGCAGCAGCACCGCGAGAATCCCGACCTGCATGATCTGCGCCGCCGCCGTCGACCACGCCAGCCCCGCCTCGCCCAACGGCCAGATCAGCGCAAGATTCAGCACCAGGTTGAGCGCAACGGCCAGCAGCGCCACCCACATCGGCGTCCGCGTGTCGCCCTGGGCATAGAACGCCCGAACCAGCACATGGTTCAGCGAATACGCCCACACACCCACCGAGTAGCCAAGCAGCACGGCGCTCGAACGCTCGAGCCCGGCGTCACTGAATCCCGATGCCCCGCCGAACAGCACGCGCGTCAGATCCTCACGCACCAGCACGAGGCCGACCGACGCGGGCACCGCGATAAAGACGCTGAGCCTGATCGCCTCGTGGAGCGCCCGGCTGAACGCCTCGCGGTTGCCGGCAAGGCGGGCGAGCGCCGGGAACGCCGCGGTTGCGACCGCGATGCCGAAGACCCCCAGCGGGAACTGATAGAGACGCTGGGTATACGAAAGGACCGCGTTGGAACTCGCGTCCAGCGGCGTCTCCATCCCGAACATCGTCGGCCCCACCCATGTCGGCCACATCGCGATGATCGTGTCCAGCAGGGCGTTGAGCTGGATCGCGCCAAGTCCGATGGCAACGGGAAGAAACCTGCCCAGCACCCGTCGCAGCGGCTCGTGGGCCTCGTGCAGCGCCCCGCGCCATCGCACCCGCCCGCGCAGCGCCGCCGCACACCATGCCACCTGAACAACCCCGGCGATCAACGCGCCCACCCCGATCGCGTACGCCGACGAAACCCGATCCCAACCCGGGCCGACGAAGTGCAACGCGGCGGCGGCGATGATCAGCGCGTTGAGAATGATCGGGCTCGCCGCGCCCGGCCCAAACCTGCCGTGCACCTGCAGCGCCGAAGCCATGATCGCCGCGAGGCAGACCATCGGCATGAACGGCAGCATCACCATGACCAGGCGGAGCGAGAGCAATCGGTCCGCGTCGTGCTCGAAGAGCATCAAGATCGCCAGCAGCGCGATCTCGCCGACGAGCGTGAGCAGGCTGGTCAGCGCGAGCAGGGCGTAGAGCGTGACGGCGATCAGCGAACCCGCCCGAGCCGGATCTTCCTCGACCTCCCGGGCGTATTCGGGCAAGAACGCCGCCGCTAGCGCCCCTTCACCCAGCAGACGCCGGAACAGGTTCGGGATGGCGAAGGCGGCGGCGAACGCCGAGCCCACCAGCGTGTCCTGGAACACCCGGGCCGTGATCAGAT
The DNA here is from genome assembly GCA_965371965.1 of uncultured Phycisphaerales bacterium. Lineage (GTDB taxonomy): Bacteria > Planctomycetota > Phycisphaerae > Phycisphaerales > UBA1924 > S146-42. Next base: position 64,061 of record CBDVAM010000002.1, on the reverse strand, counting down.
CGCGGACAAGCCCGCAGACTCTTGAGATCAGCGTCAGCCCCGAGAGAGTGCGCACGGCACCGCCGAGCGAGGTGTCCGAGGTTTCTGGCGTCGAGTCCGTTCGTGCCACGTTGTGCAGATTGTCCGCACCCACAGCCCCCCAAGGCAAGCGGGCTCCGCGAGACTGTCAACTATTTGAGCACAACGAAGAACAGCACCCAGACGACAATCAGCACCGGAAGCAGCACCACGATCGCCCGGGCCATGTATCCGAAGAACGACGGCATCTTCAGGCCCTGGGCCTCGGCGATCGCCCGGACCATGAAGTTCGGGCCGTTGCCGATGTAGGTCATCGCGCCGAAGAACACCGCCCCCAGGCTGATCGCCATGAGCTCGTGGACCCCCGGCTCGTGGTCGATGAAGGCGTGGATACCCTCAGCGTTGAGCTCCTCGCCCGCCGCCGACAGCGCCACCTGCAGGAAGTTCAGGTACGTCGGGGCGTTGTCGAGCACGCCCGAGAGAGCCCCGGTCGCGAAGTAGAACTTCGTGGGTGAATCCAGGCCAAGCTCGGCCCCGTGCGACGCGAGATAGCCCAGCGCCGGGGCCATGGTCGCGAAGATCCCGATGAACAACAGCCCGACCTCCTTGACCGGGAAGAACGAGAACTCGTTGGCCTCGTGGTACGCGGGGTTGGCAATCTTGTACGCGCCGATCGCGACGACGATCTGGAATGCCGCCCCGACGGGTATGCCCGACAAGGCCGGCGCGATCGGCCTCAAGAGGGGGTCGATGAACACCCCGCCGATGATCAGCGCCAGCGCGATGATGCCGCTCATGCCCTTGATCGAGACCCCGAACCGCTCGCGTGGGGTCGCGTCGCCGTCCGTGTCGCCGGGTGGGCTGCGAGCGGGTCCGATCTTCAAATCGATCACGAAGAAGATCGCCAGCAGCAAGCCCACGCCCACAGCCCACATGGGCCACAGGTGGGTCAGCGTCCAGAAGAACGGCACGCCCTTGAGGAAGCCCAGATACAGCGGAGGATCGCCAATCGGCGTGAGCGCCCCGCCGCAGTTGCTCACGATGAAGATGAACATCACGACGTGGATCGGCTTGAGGCGTCCCTTGTTCACCCGCATGAACGGGCGGATCAGCAGGACGCTGGCGCCGGTGGTGCCGACGATATTCGCGATGATCGCGCCGACCGCCAGCATGCCGGTGTTGACCGCCGGCGTGCCTCGACCCGAGACGTTGATGAGGATGCCCCCAGAGGCGACGTAGAGCCCGCCGATGAGCGCGATGAACTGGAAATACTCCAGCGCGACGTGCTTCATCTGGTACTGCCCGTAGGTCATGCCGTGGGAGAAGTCCGGGGCGTTGAACCCAAAGAGGTAGTACGCAAGCGTGATCCCGCCCAGGAAGAACGCAAAGTCCGGGAAATGGTGGTGCCAGAACGCCTCGTTGACAAACGGCATCAGAGCGATCGAGCCCAGCAACACCGCAAACGGCACCAGGAGCCACAGCGGGATCGACGGCGAAGGCCCGTGCTCCGAACCGGCGTGCTCATCCTCGCCCGTCTCAGAATCAGCCGCGTGCCCATCGCCCTGGTCGCCCGCATCCTCGGCGTGCCTTTGGACGGGAATCGCACCGATCGTCGTGTCCATCTCGTCGCCCGCCGTCGCGATCTCGATGGCGTGTGAAGGCGCTCCATCCGCGTGCGAGTCGGTTCCACCGGGCGCGTCGTGAGAGGCATATTCCGGCGGTGCCATCAGCACCAGTCCCCATCCCAGCAAGGCCCCCAAAGCCAGACTCGCGGCCCACATCCAGGGGCCTTGAATCCCCCGCCGACCAAGCTGATGGCTCGCGTTACTCATGTCTCATGCTCTCGATTGAGGGTACGACATTGGTATCGGCCCGTCACACGCCTCAACCCACCTTCCCACGCCCAAACCGCGCGGTTGTAGGCTCGATTGCTCAAGATGGCCCCGTGTTATCGGAGTCTGAACGCACACGCCCCAGCCTGGTCCAGATCGCAACCGCCGCGGTGCCCAGAGCGATCCCCAGCAGATTGGCGAGATAGTCGTCCCACGCCGAGTACCGATGGACGAATCTCTGGGTCCACTCGTCCAGCCCGGCGTACGCTGCCGAGACTAGCGCGGCGACGCCGACAGTCTTCCACGACCCCCATCGTCCAACGAGCTGCGAGCGAGCGCACAGGACCGTCCAGAGTGCGAAGACCCCCGCGTGGGCGATCAGATCCGGGCGAGGCACCGGACTCTCGATCTTCATGCCCGGCCAATGGGTCAGCACGCCGATCAGCACCACGTACGCCGCGAACAACAAACGCCAATGGCGGGCGTGCCTCAAACGTCGCTCCGCACCGGCTCGATGGGGCGCACCTCGACGGCGGGCGGCTGATCATCGCGATTGGCGCTTGCCTCGCCCTCATCGGTTGACTCAAGCACCGCCTCACTGGGACCATCCCCGCTCGCGGCGAGGTCCTCAAGAGGATCACTTGGTACGGCGGGGCCATCGAGCGCACCAGCCATCTGGGCCAACGCCTCAGGAGCCGGCAGCGATACCTGCGCGGGCCTCGGATCTCGAACCCACGCTTCCCACTCACGCATCAGTTCGTCGCCCAAGCGGGCGTAGTCCTGCGCACCCGCCGCCGTCGGCGAATACTCGAAGATCGACTGCCCGAAGCTCGGGCACTCGGCGAGCTTGACGTTGCGCCGAATCGCCGGCTGATACACCCGGGCGAACCGCCAGGGCGATTCCTCGTCACGCTGATTGGCGAAGAATGTCTCGAGGTCCGCGACGACCTCCTGCGCGTGGGTCGTCTGCCCATCGAACATGCACAACACGACCCCCGCGACGCGCAGGCTGGGGTTGAGCTTCTCGGTGACCAGAGAGACCGTTTCCAGCAGCTTGCCTACGCCCTGTAACGCCAGGAACTGCGCCTGCATCGGGATCAGCACATCCCCCGCCGCGACCAGACCGTTGATCGTCAACAGCCCCAGGGACGGCGGGCAATCGATCAGCACGTAATCCACCCGTTCGCGCACGCTGGCGATCACCCGCCCCAGCCGACCGTGGCGGTTCGGTGCCGAAGCAAGCTCACCCTCGACCGCCGCGAGGTCGGTCTCGCTCCCGATCAGCCACAGGTTTTCTTGAGCCCGGACCAACGCCGACAGCGGATCAATCGACTCGTCGGTGAGCAGGTCGTAGATGGTGTGGGGCATGTCGTCGGTGTCGATGCCCAGGTGCAGGCTCGCATGGGCCTGAGGGTCCAGATCGACGATGCACACCTGCCGCCCCCGTCTGGCCAGCGCCGCGGCGAGGTTGACGGTGGTCGTCGTCTTGCCGACGCCGCCCTTCTGATTGATCATCGCGATGACGCGGGTTTCCGCGCCGGATCGGCTGGAAGATTTGCTGGGCAGGCCTTGCTCTTGGATCTCAGCGGACCCATTCGGGCTCTGCGCCTGATTCACTGGGGCGTCAAGCCGTTGGGAGGCCCCCTCCGGTGGACAGTGGGGGCGCTGAGCATCACTGGGGCGGTCCGTCGCCATGCCCGGAGTATAGCGGATTCGCCTACTTGCCCGTGCCGCCACCGACAGGCTTGTCGTCGCGCGCCCCGGCTGGCTCATCGCCGGGCTTGGCCTTGTGGAGCTTGCGTGCCTTGACGGGGGCTTGTTCGATGTGCTGCCTGCGGGCGACCTTGATCGCGACCACGACGATGTAGGACGCGAAGATCAGTGCCAGGGCGTAGATCACCCGCGCTCGCCACAGCGTCATCAGGACACCGAGAACTGCGAATCCAGTGCCGATGGCGTAGAGCGTAAACACGGCGCCCTGGACGCCTAGATGGCGCTTGAGCATGTGGTGCAGGTGCTGGTCGTCGGCACCGGAGATGCTCTTTCCCGCCAGCTTCCGACGCACGATCGCAAGCACCGTGTCGATGATCGGGATCGCGTAGATCACCAGCCCGGCGACGACGAGTTGTGTCCGCCCCGTGTCTCCCAGGGTCAGGATAATCACGATGATGGTGAAGCCCATCAGCAAGGACCCGGCGTCACCCAGGAAGATCGATGCCGGTCTGAAGTTGTGGGGCAAGAACCCCAAACACGCGCCCAGCAGCGCCATGCTAAGGATGATCCCCTGGCCCTGGGCGGTATGCGATCCCTCGTCGATCACCGTGAGAGTTAATGCGATGACCAGCAGGCCGGCGGTGGCGATCGCGGTCACGCCGCTGAGCAGCCCATCGAGCCCATCCACGAGATTCGCCGCATTGCACCCGCCGATGACGAAGATCGCGATGATCGCCGCGCCCGCCCAATAGATGAGGTTGATCTGCATGGCATCGGCCCCGCCGAGCGAGAACGGCAGGGGGACATTGAACAGCAGATCTTCGTTGCCGAGCAGCATGCCGAGGGTCGGCCCAAGCAAACCCCTGGCCAACTCGACGCCCACATTCTCCCATGCCAGGGCGGCGGCGGCGACCAACATGCCGGCGATCTTCAGGCGCGGAATTGTTCCGACGGTATCGTCGATGAGACCGAGGACGAACACGATCATCATGCCGAGAAGAACCGAGAGCGGGACCGGTTGGGGAAAGACCCCTTCTCCCCCTCCGTACTGGGCCTCGTGGAACTGAAGCAGATTGTCCAGCGGTGCCGGTAGCGCGGGCGCGAGATACGTGAACACGATGCCCGAGGCGATGCCCAGGAACACCGCGACGCCGCCGAGATACGCCACCGGCCGCTTATGGCCCTTGCGCAGATCGTCTGGATAGTCCACGATCCCCTGACGGATGGCGATCCACCGCATGACCGGTGTCGTGAGCAGCGCCACGAGGAATGCGATGATGAAAACACCAAAGTACCCGTGAAAGATATCGAGCGGACCGGTCACTACCTGCATGGGGTCATTGGCAGGCAAACCAAACGACGGATCGACCGGGGGAATCAGGCCCGACATATCGCCCACGCCGGGTGACGGATCCGTGATGGAACTCTGGACGGCGCTCATGGCCCAACCCGGTCGTTGATACATGCCGCGACATCAAGAATGGACTGCTCCAGCGAGATAGATGCATCGAAGCCGATCGCCTCGCGAACCCTCGTCAGATCCGGCACCCGCCGCTGAAGATCCTCAAACCCGCTGGCGAACGCCTCGCTGTAGGGAATTGTCGTCACGCCCGATCCCGATCCAAGGGTCCTGATGACGATGTCTGCGAGTTCACGGATCGAGACCTCGCGATCCGAGCCGACGTTGAACACCCGTGCGCGACACTCGCGCGACCGCAGCAATCTGGGCAGCGTCGGCGCGACATCGCGGACGTCCGCGAAGCACCGAGACTGTGTGCCGTCGCCATGGACGACCAGCGACTCACCGCAGAGCGCCGCAGCCACAAATCGCGGCACCACCATGCCGTAGGACCCGACCTGGCGCGGTCCGATCGTGTTGAAGAACCTCGCGACGACCGTCGGGACCGATCCCGCGTGCGCGTGGGCCAGAGCAAGGTGCTCATCGACCGCCTTCGCCTGCGCGTAGGACCAGCGGGCGACGGTCGACGGCCCGTAGACCACGTCGTCGTCCTCGCGAAACGGGCAGCGGGTGCCCTTGCCGTAGACCTCGCTGCTGGAGGCGATCAGCGTGGGCGCGCCGCCCGATCCGCCCCCATGGGTCGCGGCGAATCGCAGCAGCGCCGCCGTCTGCTCGACGTTGATCTCGATCGCCCGGATCGGATCGTCGATCACAAGCTGCACCCCAACGGCCGCGGCGAGGTGGTAGACCTCCTCGAACGTCTCACCGGGACCGAACGCGTCCAGCTCGTGGGCGAGATCGGCCTCGATGAATCGCAGGCCCTCGTGGCGCCCCGGGAGGTTGTCGCGTCGCCCGGTCGAGAGGTCGTCGACGACGGTGACCGATGCGCCCTCGCCGAGCAGGTGCTCGACCAGGTGCGAGCCGATGAAACCAGCCCCGCCGGTCACGAGGACACGCCGGGGCTTGGGCTCGATGGAGTCTGTGCCGTGCGTGGGCACCTGGGATCAACCCTCCGCGTTCTGCTGGTAGGCGTGGGTCACCTGGATGTTCTTCTTGAGGTATCCGCCCGCGGCGTGGCGCACGCCGTTGATCAGCACACCCATGAACTCGCCCCGGCTCTCATCGAGCTCGTTGCGGAGGCGGGCGACCAGGCCTCGCTTCTCGCTGAGCGCTCGCACGACGAGCATGCTCGCGTCGCAGCGGTTGGCCAGTGCCATCGCGTCGCCAGAGACGATCGCCGGGCTCGTGTCGATGAGCACCAGGTCGTACTCGGTGGATGCCTCGGCGAGCAATCGCCCCATCACCTCTGCCGCGAGATACTCGGCCAGACGATTCTGGCGAGACCCGACCGAGAGCACATCGAGGTTCTCGCGATCGGTCCGCTGGATAGCCGAAGAGAGCGTCTCGGCGCCGGCGAGCACGTCGCAGAGCCCCGGCTGCTCACTGCGAGCCAGCACGCGGTGAATGGCCGGACGCCTCAGGTTCGCGTCGATTAGCAAGACCTTCTTGTCCGCCGCCGCGAATGTCATCGCGAGGTTGATCGCGGTCGTGGTCGCGCCCGACTCGGGCATGCCCGCGGCGATGAGCAGGGTCCGGTGTCCGGATTGCTGCATCCTCTTCTGGAGGTGCGTGCGGACCTGGCGGAACTGCTCGGCGATCACGCCGGTCGGATGATCGCGGAACGCCGTCTCGATCGCCTTGGGCTTGCTCGGGTCATTCGCGGCTTGGGTAATGACGCCCACGACGCGGGTCTTGGGGATCAGCGCGATATCCGCCGCTCCCTTGACCCGCTGGTCGAGCAGCTCACGGAGGATGACGACGACGCCGACGATGCCGCCGAAGAGAAACACGCCGGCGGGGACCATGAGCTTGAGCTGTGGGAAGCTCGGCAGGTCGGGGATGCTCTCGTACTGCACGACGCGAACCCGCGAGATGTAGAGCCGGCGCTGGTCGCTATCGATCAATAATGCGATGTGTTCCAGCGCGTCCAGGTTTGCCTTCTTTGCTTCCAACTCGTTGAGTCGAGACTGCTTGTCTTCGATCGACTTGGTCATGTCGTTGATGTCGCGGAGGATCCTGGTGAGCTCGTTGAGATCCTTGCCGAGTTGCTCCTTGCGGACGTCGAGCTCGCCGACCTGACGGTCCGCGATCGCGACTCCCGCACGCATCTGCTCGATCTGGGCGCCGAAGAAGCGGGGCATCTCCTCCTCACGGGTGGCCTCGAGCTGGGCCTTCTGGCCCGCGAGGGTGTCCTCAAGTTGTTTGAGCATCATGTGCTCTGCGCCGACCGCAAGCTTGAGTGTGCGAATCTGGGCCTCGACCTGCGCGATGTTCTGGATAAACATCTGGATCGTTGGGAGACCATCGATCGCCATGCGGATGTCATCGGGGTACTGCACGCCGCCCGGGGCTTCGAGCATCTGCTGATAGCGAGAGAGTTCCTGGAGAATCGCGTCCCGCTCGACCATGATCTCGGCCAGATTGAAGTTGACCAGCTGGATCTCCTGGTACTTCTGGTTCGCGTTCTCCTGTACCGACTGGATGCCCTTGTCGCGCATGATCTCTTCGCGCTCCGCCTGGAGCGTCGTGATTTCGGTGTTCAGATCCGAGATCTGCTTCTTGATACTGGCCAGCTGCTTGTCGTTACCGACCTTCTCATGTTCCCCGAGGTCGGCCATGTAGAACTCGCGGATCTTCCCGCAGAGATACGCGGCGTCGCCGCCATCCTGCGTCTTCACGCTCAGCTCGATGTACTGGGTCTCGGGGATGACGCTGGCCCTGGAGATGTTTTCGAGGTCCTCGAAGGCCGCGACGCGATCGAAGTTGCCCCCGCCATCGTTGAAGTTGCTCGCCCAGCTACGGGCCTCCTCCGCGAGCCTGCGCGGGTCGGTCAGCTCAAGGAACGACACCAGGACGCGCTGGGAGGTCATCGCGACCGCCTGGGTCTTCATGAATCTCTCGAGCTCTTCAGAGTCAACGTTCTCGAACGCCTCCGCCGCTTCGGACTTTGGTCCCTCAAGCTCAAAGATCGCCGACGACTTGTAGATCGGGTAGAAGTTCAAGAACGCGTAATGTGCGACCACTCCGATCACGGCCCCGACCGCGATCGCACCGGCGAACACCCAGCGATACTTCTTGAGCAATCGGACCGGGTCAATCGTGACGGTCCCAACGCTCGAGGCCTGACTCGCCTGGGCGGCGCTGCGAGGTCGAACGCTGCTAGGGGGCATGATTCGGGCGGCGGGTGCGGTTGGCATCTCTGATCCTCTTTTCACGGGTCCATTCACCCGGTTCGATTCCGTAGGCCCATAATCGGCCCGATCCGTCAGGGTAGTGAGTCGATCCGCTCGCTCGCCTCGGCCAGAAGTTCTCGATCCGTCACACTAAGGTTCGCGCCATTCCGGTTCCGGACACGAATCGTCCGTACCAGATTCTGTGCCTGCTCTTTTTTGCCCATCGCAGCCCGCACGATCGCCAGATGCAGCGCGATCGTCGGGTCGTTCTCGGGCAATCCGATAAGCAGCATGGCCTGATCCAGCGACTGCTCGGCCGCCGCATCCTCGCCGACAAGATGCTGTATCCAGCCCAGCGTGTCGAGCACCGCCGGAACCCTCGGAGCCAACTCGAACGCCGATCTCGCATAGGGCAGAGCTTCCTGAGGTCTCTTCAGACGCTCGCCAAGCACATAGGCGATGTTGTTGTGAAACTGCCATTCGTTCGCCCAGTGCGACAAGCCCTCGGTCCAGACACTCACCGCCTCCTCGAATCGTTCGTGCTCCATCAGCGCGGCACCCTTGAACAGGTACGCGCTCCGCTGCATGGCAGGATCCGCCGTTTGTACGATGAGCCGATCGAATACCTGCAGGCTCTGCGCGATCGTCTGCGAGTTCATCGCAAGCCCACGCGCGGCGAATAGATCCAACTGCAATCTGCGCTGACCGCCGCGTTTGGCCGCATCGATCACCGCCATGAGATCGCTCGTGCTCTCAAAGATCCGACTGATCTCCCTAAACCAGAGCTCCATGCCCTGCGGATTATCGACCAGCAGCGTGAACGCCCTGCGAACGTCCTCGATCGCGAGGTCATTCTGCCCGCCCAGTTTCAAGGCCTCGGCCCGCCAGATCAGCAGCCCGGGAATGTCTCGGACCTCCTCGCCCAGGCCGCTCAGTACGTTGAGCGCCACACGATGTCGCGGCGGATCGGTCAAGAGCAGGCTCTGCACATACTGCGACGAGGTCACGACGTCCTTCGTGCGCTCCCAGGCCTGCTCGTAGTAGATGGACGCTCGCCCCCAGTCCCCGCCGCGTCCAAATGCACCGCCAATATCCCGCTTCAGGCCTATGTCATTTGGCCTGGTGGAGATCGCGTAGTCAGCAACCTCGACGGCGCCCCCGCTTCGATCGGCGCGAATAAATACCCCGATGACCTGCGCCACCGTTGCGTTGGTCGGCGGGCGGGCGAAGACCGACAACCGCAGGTCACTGAGCATCGCGTCTAACTCGCCCAGATTCCCGTTCACCTGCGAACGCAGACGGAACGCTTCAACAAACGTCGGATCCAGGGCCGTCGCCGTGTTCAGATCCTCGCGAGCGTCCAGCAGCAATCGCTGGATGCCCGTTTCGAGCGCCTGGACGCGCGCCAGGCGCGCCCGTTGGAGATACGCCCGCGCGGAGTCCGGGAAGAGCTCGATCGCGCGCTCGACCAACTCCCGAGCCCTCTCGTCCTCGCCCATCGTCATCGCATTTTGCGAACCCAAGAGCAGGATCGTCACGTTGCGATCGGCCAGGTGGTCCAGCGATGCAAGAACCTCCGCGGCCTCCTGTGGGCGTCCCATCCGACTGAGACCCTCGGCAAGCCGAAGCGCGTAGGTGGCGTCGGAGGTGTCCATCCCCGCGTCCACGATCTTCCGGAAGGACTCGATCGCATCATCCCACCGGTTCAGCCCCGCAAGCCGATCTGCCAGGAACTTCTCCACCCGGAGAGTCTGTGGATCCTCCCACCTCCGGGCCTGGCCCATCGCCAGCAGGCCACCTTCAATATCCCCGTACCGGATGAGCAAATGCCCGAGTTGCAGATACGGCGTCGGGTCACTCAAGTCACCCTCACTCGCGAACAGCGCCGCGATGTACTGGCTAAACTCCTGATGAGCGCTGTCGATGTCACCCTGGTCGCCGTGCCATTGCGCCGCGAGCGTCGCGAGCTCCAATGAATCTCCCTCCGCACGCAACGCGTCCAGGAGCGGCTTGGCCTCGTCCCACGCCGAGAGGTCCATGTACAGACGAGCCAGCTTCGTCATGTTCGCGCTATCCGTTGGATCGCGCTGGGCGAGCGTCTGTCTCGTTTCGAGCGCCCATTGGCGATTCCCAACCTCCGCCTCGAGATCGATCCTGAGGTCGAAGATTGCGCCGTTGCCGCGCGCCGCGTCCTGCTTGTCCAGGATAAGGCGCAGGGCTTGCTCGGATCGCCCGATGCTACGAAGCTGGGTCGCATAGTCGAGGATCAGGGATTGATCGTTGCCGCGAAGCCGAATCGCGTCGTCGAAGGTCGAGAGCCCCTCGGTAATCTGGCCGGCCGCCAGCTGCTGCTGTCCGAGCCGTCGGAGCAGAATGACCCGCTCGGGGCGCAGATCGACCGCCTCCTTCAGCAGCGCAATCGCCCCGGTCCGATCGTCGCTCATCTCCAAAACGTCCGCCAGAAACGTCCGCCCGCCCACACCGTCGATATCCAACCGTTGAGCGGTTTGCGCGAGTTCGCCCGCCCGCACCGCATCCCCGCGTCTGACCGCCAACCGGAAGTCCCACTCCACAACCGCCGGATTCTCCGGCTCGATCTCGCCGGCCTGATCAACAAACCCCTGTGCTCGCTCAAACGCCTGGGCCTGCCAGCACACCGCGGCCTTGCGAGTCAGCTTCTCAACTTCGGTCCCGTCGCCCGTATCGATAAACCAAATCGAGATTTCCAAGATCGTCTCGCCCGAGACGAGCGCGTCAGCAAACCTGCGAAGATCCGCGTCGCCGGCGTTGGCCGAGAGCCCCCGCTCGATCGCGTCCCGGGCGCCAGGGACATCTCCTTGATTCATCCGAATCTGGGCAAGCCGCCGGTACAGCTGTGGGGAAGTCAGCCCCTCGCTAATCGCGCCCTCGATGATCGCCGCCGCGGCCTCGGAATCTCCGGGCTCGTCGCCGGTGCCCTGTTCTGCACTCATCGACGCGTTGATTGCCGCCAATACCGGATCACTGGACACGATCTCGCCGCTCTGCTCCCTGATCCCATTGATGATGACCTTGATCTGCTGGTTATCCGGCAGCGCCCTCGCGAGTGCGGTCAATATCTCGATTGCCTCCTCGAACTCGTTGAGGCGAACATGGATATCCGCGCGAATCAGCAGAGCGCGAAGCTCGCCCGGACTCTGCTCCTGATACGCGTCCATGCGCCTGGCCGCCTCGGTAAGGTTGCCCGCCCGCAACGCGAGCTGGGTCAGCATCCAGTTCGCGTCCGCGTCCGCCACCCCGATACGACCCTCGTACTCGCGAAGCAGCCGACTCGCCTCTCCGAGCTCACCATCCGCATACGCGATCCGCGCTCGGGCGATCAGCAACATCGGAGAATCCGTCGGCAGCCGGCGGGTCATCTCTTCGATCCGCGACCGAAGGCGCGCGACCGCGACCCCCTGAGCCGCCTCGTCGCCCGCGCTCTGCTCCCATTGGCTGTACGCCAGGCTCGACTGGGTAGCCAGCGCCTGATTCTTGAGACTGAAGAGCCGGTACCCGTCCCACGACACCGTCTGGATCGGCCTGTCCAGCAGGTGCTGGAGTTCGTCATACGCGTCGTCGGGCCTCCCGCCCATTCGAAGCGCGTACGCCCGCCCCCACCGCACCATCATGTCTTCCGGCGCCTCGCCGACCAACCGCTCGGTCAATGCCAGCGTGTGGGCAATCTTCCCGGATCCAGACAGAATCTCCAGCGCCCGCAGCATTAGCACACTGTCCAGCGTGATCTGCTCGGCGGGCCATTCAGAAAGCAACGAAGCCACCTCGTCGACGGCTGCCGAACCGACCGGATGCGTGCCCTCAGGAATCTCGATATCCAGAAGCCGACGCATCGCCGCGTTCGACTTCATCTCAAGATCGATCATCCGCAGCACCGGGTGATTCGGGTGCTTGCCCAGCGCCGCCTCGACCACGCCCGCCGCAGATCGGGCGTGCGTGCGAGCGGCGTCCTCGTCAAAGCTGTCGAGTGCCTGAGCCGCGAGCACTCTGTGCAACGTGACCAGGCCGCGCACAACCTCGTGGTCATCGCTGCGAGACTCCAGAGCCGATCGCAGGTTGCTCGCCATGAGGTCTATCTCATCGGGCTCCATCTGGCGACTGCCTCTCGCCCATGCTGCGACCTTGGGCAGGGCGACATATCGCCGGATGATCGCGGCGGACCGGGGGTCGGTCCGCCCCATCACATCCGCCGCCGCCCTCGCTCGTTCCTCGATCCGCGCCGCAGTATCCAGGGTGCTCGCGAGCTCGAAATACTCTTCCCAGGCCTCCAGATCCGTCCGCGCCGCGAACGCAATCTCGTAGATCGCTCCGTACAGCTGGAAGAAGTACTTGCGGTACTCGGTCTGATCCTCGGGCGTGAAGCTCTCGATCGCGTTGCGCCACTTCGTGACATACCCGACGTTCGATCGCTCGTCGCTCACCGCCTTGCCATACTCGGAGATGGCCTTCTTGATATCGCCGCTCTCGATCGCCTTGTCACCGGCGCGCACATGGTCCTTGGCGGACTTGGTCAACACCAAGTACGCCGGCACCGCGAGCAACCCGACCACACCCACGACCACCGCGCTGAGGATCGCGACGAACTTGATATTTACCTTCGAGCCCATGCCTACCTCATCATTCCGAGACCCTCGCCCGGCTCATAGACCATCCTCGTCCATCTGAATCTCGACCCAGTCCGGTGCGCACAACAGCAACTCGCCCAGCGCCTCATCGAGATACTCACCCGCCAATAACGCCAACTCCTCCGCACTGCCCACCTGCGAGCTGGTGAACTGCACCTTGAGGTAGTATGCGTGCTTGTCCTTGAGCTTGAACGCCAACTGGCGGACGCCCTCGGCGGTCGGTGTGATCCCACCGTTGGCAAGGAAGAAATACCCCGAGAACAGCGTCCCATCCGCGTTGAGAAACTCCGAGACCTGCATCCGCAGTGTCCGAGGATCGAACGGAACACGGACGAACGCACCCTTGCGCGCAGAGTAGGTGTTCGACGCCCGGTACCAGTAAATGTCGCGGCTGCCGTCCTCGTTCTCGATCGGGCGATATTCCTCTGGCGTTGCCCGCGGGATGCCGTTCTCCTCCAGCCTCAGCCGCGATCGCAAGTCCGTGTCGAGCACAATCGGCACGATCACCGAGTTCGACGCCTTCTGCATCCCCGCGCCGATGAAACAGCGATCAGGAACGTGCGGCACCGTGTCGATCATCCCCGTGTAGTATGCCGCGTGGAACGTGAAGTACGACGGATTCGTGCTGTCCTTATGCCTGAACGAGCGAGTCACATGGTTGTCCGTGCCAAGGACCTCCTCGACCTCCGGCGTGATGATCTGGTCCTGGCCAACCTGGATAAACGACTCGGTCTCCGGGAAGATCAGTGGCAGCACCCGGGGCGCCTCGACACGCTCCTTCTTCAGGTACACCCGCGCCGCACCGATTCCCACCGTCAGCGCCAACGCCGAACTCACAAGCAGGCCGAGCACGACGCCGTACGCGATGGTGTGTCTGGTACGCCCGATCATGCCTTGGCCCCGTCGGTCGCGATGATCCGATTGAGCACCCACGCAATGAGCATGTACAGCCCCAGCGCCGGCAGCAAGAGCAGCGTGCCGATCAGCGTGTGCGAGTCGCCCGTCGCCATGTCCGGGTCATACAGGGTCACGAAGCCCAGCACCCCCACGCGCACAATATTCATGAAGACCGCGATGGGCACCGCAAGCAGCAAGAGCGCAAGCCGCTGCCACCACTCCCGAGCCCCCAGCAACGCCACCGCGCCCGCGAGAGCCACAAACGCCACCACCATCCGCATGCCGCTGCACGCCTCGGCGACGTTCATCATCCGGCTCTCGCCCGCGAACAGGATCTCCAGTTGATTTCCCTGGATGTTGACCCCGTAGGGAAACACCGCGCTGCCCAGGCTCAAGATGACGTACGCGCCCTCCGACGCGATCAGCTGCAGCCGGAATGTCAGATCGTTCATGATCTGCTCAGACAGCGTGATCGCAAAGACCAGATACGCGATCGGCAGGAACAAGATCCGCATCGTCGCCGTACCCAACAGCGTCAGCGCCACGCCGAAGACCGTCAGCACGAACGCTGCGCCCCCGAGCATGTGATTCGGCAGCAGCAGCGTGAAGAACGCGTAGCAGACAAGCCCGAGGAAGATCGGAATCAACCCGGGCCAGAACACCGCCGGGCAAATCCTCGCAAGCTCATCCTTGCGAAGCCACACCATGTAGCCGCTGATGAACGGGATCACATACGCGTGCCCCCAGTCCTCGATCTTGGTCGAGCTGAACGCGTTCTGTTGAGCGATCCAACGATAGAACAGCGCCACCAGCGCCAACGCGATGACGCCGCCCATCATCGCCCCGCCCGGCGTGAACAGGCCCATCACCGACCGCTCCACGCTCGAAACGCGCGCCTCGGTCGCCTGTGCTGGTGTCTGGACCCTGGTCAACGAACTCCCCTGAAAATGCCGCCCCGCCTGGCGAACTGAATCGCCCTCAGACCTGGAACGACTCCTACGTCGCCCGCCCGGGCGCAGGTTCGCCCTTCGCACCCTCTGTCGGGCCTCACAAGTCCCGACTTCAAGCGAGTTCCACAGGTTCACTGTCGGGACAGAGGCCAACGCCCATGCCGATCCACACTCCCACCGCCCCATGTTAGGTGGATGCAGCGCGCAATCACCCCGTCACAGCCAGAATGGCAAGCCACACGCCGCCCAGCGCCCAGGCCTAGAAGTTCCTATTGTTCGACGGCGGCGCCCCGAACACGTCGTTACCGAAGTTCCGGTCCAAAAGAAACCCAAACCCGTAGCTCGTCCGGAATCCACCCCGCAGGACCGCCAGCGGCAACGCCCAGAAGCTCGTCCCCACGATCACGCGGTCGTTCGCCTTCAGGTAGATATCCGGCTGGGTGCCCTCCTCGATCGCTCGCAGGTTCACCCGAACCCACGCCTGGCGATCGCCGGGCAGCATCCGCACAATATCGACCCGCTCGGGGATCGCCAGCCCGCCCAGCCCTCCCGCAGAGTCGATCGCCCGCGTCAGCGTGAACTGCTTGGCGAGGTTGTAGACCCCGGGCCTGGCGACCTCGCCACGCAAGAACACGTTGCCGAACGGTGCCCTCGGCACCCGCACGACGTCGCCAGGGCGGATCACGATGTTGTACCGCGCATCGCCCTCGATCAGCGGCTGGACCGGCACGCGGATGACCCGCTGGGTCACGATCGCCTCGCCCTCGCCCCCGCCCTGACTCTCGACGCCATCCCGCCGAACCATCACCCACTTGCCATCCAGGTACATCCAGGTCGCGCCACGCTCCGACGCCGGACGCGTAGGCTGGACGCGCTCCGCCTCCTGGCGATTGTCATCAACTAGCGCCACCGCAGGCTCCCGCCCCGGCTGGAAGCCCGACCGTCTCCCGCCCGCATCTTCCGTGCTCGCAAACGCTCCCGGAGACCCTCCACCGCCGCCTGGAGGATTCGAAAGGTCGTCAATGATCTTCAGCAGATCTTCGCCGGCCTCGCCCGGCACCTGCTCATCCTCGCCCGCCGGATCCGCCCCCGGCAGCGTCCGCTCACCCGGTGGCGTGGGCGGCTGGGTCTCGCCCGCCGCCGCACCCGTCAGGGGCACCTGGCGAATGACGAAGAGCCACTGCGCGTCCTCGTTGAACGCACCGCTCAGGCTCAGGGCCTCGAGCAGGCGAAAATCAGGCTCGGGGATCACAAACGACCCCGGTCCGGACACCGAACCGATCAGGCTGTAGGTCTCCTGGCGCCGCGACAGCAACACCACCGACACCACCGCATCCGCCACGATCGGCTGGGCCGCCTGCTGGATCGCAGTCTCCGACTCGTCACGCGTCAGCCCCACCACATAGACCGGCCCGATCTGCGGCAGATCCACGAACCCTCGCGCATCGATGATGCGGAGGAACCTCTCGGGGTTGCCGGGAACGAAGAGGCCAAAGATCGTGACCTCGAGCTGTTCACCGGTACTGATCCGATACTCCCGGATCTCGGGGATCAGATCATCCGGCGTCACATCCGTGTACTCGACCTGCGTCGTGGGCTGGTCCTCGATCACCGCCAGGCTGGTCAGAATCGGCACCGTCGTCGGCGTCATCTCCCAACGCCCGACCGTGCTGGGATTGAGATACGAGTCCCAGTTGCAGCCGCCCATCATCAGCGCACTCGCCGAGAGAGCCGCACCGCAGGCCAGACGAATCGCAAATCTATGCCGATCGGCTCTCATGCCGAGCTCCTCTTTTGCTCATGGGGCTGCTCGCCGCACGATACACGCCCGAAAACGGTCTTCGGCTCTCACCCCGCCCCCATCCATCCCAACCCGCGAACGCACCAAATATCGGTCCGTCAGACCAAACCTATCGCGTCCATCGCGACAGTCAATCGAGACCATCAGACGAGCCGAAACCCACGCGGGTTCGCGCCCAGAACCTTCTCGGACTCAATCGGCAGGATCGCACGCCAATGAACAGCGGCGATTCCATCTCAGAGAACTTAGACGCTCCGTCCAACCGACTACAGTCTGCCATGAGCCCGCCCGTCCGCCCAGCAAGTAGCCTGAAAAATCCTCCTAACGTGCGCCATCCGCGCCCTCTGGGAGGCGATCCCCTCCGCAGAGACCTGGGCAGCCTCCACAGCCTCTCGGGCATGGTCCTCAATAACCACCGCGGCCCCGAGCACGCCCTTTTCAAGCGCAAGCCAAAGTGGCTCAAGGCAAAGCTCCCTGGGGGCCCGGAATACGAAAAACTACGCAATCGACTCGCCGACCACGGGCTCCACACAGTCTGTCGAGAGGCGGGCTGCCCCAACATGGGCGAGTGCTGGGCTCGCGGCATCGCCACCATCATGATCCTGGGTGACACCTGCACCCGCTCGTGCGGGTTCTGCAACATCAAGACCGGCAGGCCCGCGCCTCCCGACCGCGACGAGCCCCGGCGCGTCGCCGGCACCCTCGCCCTCATGGGCCTCAAGCACGTCGTCATCACCAGTGTCGACCGCGACGACCTCAGCGACGGCGGGGCCGGCATCTGGGCCGAGACCATCATCCGCACCCGCGAAGCCTGCCCGGAGATGTCGATCGAAGTCCTGATTCCCGACTTCAAGGGCGATTGGGGTGCCTTGCAGATGGTGATCGACGCCCAGCCGCACATTATCAATCACAACCTCGAGACCGTCCGCCGGATGTACCCCGCCGTGCGTCCCAGCGCCAAGTTCGACCGAAGCCTGGAACTGCTCCGCCGGGTCAAGGAGCAGGGCTGCGTCGCCAAGACCGGCATCATGGTCGGCATCGGCGAAAAGGATTCCGAGGTGTTGAGATTGTTAGACGAGGTGATCGAGGCAACGAAGCGCTCCCCCTCCCAACCCCAGACCCCAGACCCCAGACCCCAGACCCTCACCCCGACCCCAGACGCCTGCGACATTCTCACCATCGGCCAATACCTCCAGCCCACCCGCAACCACCTGCCCATCCACCGCTGGGTCCACCCCGACACCTTCGAGATGTACCGCGAGGAGGGGTTGAATCGAGGGTTCAAGGTCGTCGAATCCGGGCCGCTGGTGCGGTCCAGCTACCACGCGGACGTGCAGGCGAATGCGCTGACGGGGATCGAAGGCGAGCGGGCGAAGGCGAGCGTGGCTTCGATCATCTCTTTGATTCGTTAGTCGAATTGGACTTGATTTTTCGTATACGCTTTGCTATACTGGCTCCGAGACAGTAACAGTAGTTTCCACCGATACGGTCGACCCGGCTGGTCATCGGTAGCGCACGAGTGTTAGGCACATATGTTCTCAGGGCTTGCTGGCGATCCATAAGCCATTCGCGCCGGGCAGCACGCTCCTGAGGTGATTCGGTTTGCCAGATATGGCGATGTCGCGGTCGTGCCGCGCAGACGCCATCGCTGGAATCCAGTTTCACTTCTGGAGCTGCACAATGCCGTCAGAGGTTCGATTTGCCGCGCTAAAGCGCCGACTAGAGGAACATGGCTGGACGCTCGACAGAATCTCGGGATCGCACCACATCTTCGTCAAAGAAGGCGAAGACCACATCTCGGTCCCGGTCCACAAAGGGCGGGTCGGGCCGGGGTACATCCGCCGCCTCGAAAAGCGCCTCGCCATCCCGCTCCGCTGACGGCCTGACCGCCGCCGAGCGCAAACACCTCAGCCGCCCGTTCGATAAAGACATCCTGCGGCGAGCTGAGAGGATCGCCAAGGCATACCGCCTCGTCATAGAAGAAGACCAGGACGAAGGCTACTTCGGCAGCACCGTCGAGCTTCCGCTGGTCATGGGTGGCGGCAAGACGATCAGTGCCTGCGCAAAGAACGTGCTCGAAGCAACAACCGCCGCGGTCGCCACAATCCTTGAAATGGGCGATACGCCACCGAGTGCCGCGCGCGAGGGCAAGCGCGACCAGCAGGTCAACATCCGCCTCACCGCCGAGGAGAAGCTCCGACTCGAAGAAGCCGCCAGACGCGACGGCTTCCGGGGCCTGTCAGACTATCTCCGATCCGCGGCGATCGAGAGGGCGGGTTGAACGAAACGGGGCCGAAGACCCTAAAGACCTGATCGGCGTGCAATCTCAAGGAGCACCGGATGACCAGGCTCATACTCGCACTCGTGGCGGTCGCCGTCGGATGTGGTCTCTCGGCATGCACCGAGACGACGCTCGATCCGGCCTATCCCACAGCCTCGCTCGTCTGGGACGAAGGATTGCTCGGCGAGTGGCGCGAGGTGGATCAGGCGAAACAAGCGGGAATCGTTGTTTCCAGGCGGAAGATGGCCTTCGAGGGCGATCGAGTCGATCCAATCCGGGACGTCGAGGGGAAGGGCTTTTTCGCCACCAAACCCTCCGACGACGAGCTTGTCGATGTCTACACCGTCGCCATTCCCATCGATGACGAGGAGTTCCGCGGCCCGATCATTTTCAACGCCTACGTCTTCAAGGCCGGGGGGGCCCGATTCCTGTCTCTTCAGCCCACGCTCTCGCAACTCGCCAAGGCCGGACTCGCGCTGCCCGTTCACATGGTCGTGAAGCTCGAGCGTGACGCCGACCGCGTCACGCTCACACAACCCGCAGTGCCGATCTTCTGGATGCCGCAGCTCCGATCGCTTGATGCCCCGCGCGAGGTTGACCCGAACCCGATCGATCTCGACGAGTTGCTGGAGCTGTATGAGCAAGCCAAGGGATCAGACAGTCTCGGTTTTTCATATACCAGCTCGATCGACCGGCTCATCCAGTTCTTCGGGCGATACGCCGACGACGATCGGCTCTGGGAGAGCGAAGAGGGGGGCCAGTTCGTCCGTGTAGGCGATGCCATTGCAGAGCCATCAGAGGATGAGTAGTCCCGGGCTAGCCGCTACAACCCCGCCTCCGCCGCAGCACCCGATCCATCTCCCCCGCCACCGGCACCACGCTCAGCCTCGCCTCCCGCAACAACACAAACCCCTCGAACCGCGCATCTGCCTTGATCTCCGCTAGCGTCACCGGCGTCTGCACGGCCCGCAACGCCTTGATATCCACCAGCGGAAACTTGGTGTCGCCCGCCTTGGGCAACTCGGGGCGCAGGGGCGGATAAGTTCACGGACACCCCGAAGCAAACAGGTTCAGAAAGCCCAAGAAGTCCTCGGCGTCGCAGTCGCCGTCATTGTCGATGTCGCAGACGTCGAGGTTGCCGGCGACGAAGGCGTCGAGGTAGGCGAAAAAGTCGTCGGCATCGGCGTCGGCGTCTCCATCCAAATCGGCCGGGCAGCTCGACCCGACCCAGAAGACGTATGCCGAACCCGTGAGCGGACCCTCATCGTCGTCACCACTAGCTCCGATCGCAGCCACATCACCGCTGATCGCGATACTCTCGCCGAACAAATCGGAGGACTGGCCGTCCTGCGGGAAGACTCTCTCAACCTGCTCCCACACGCCATCGAACTCGCGGAACAAATACGCCGAGCCGCTGTTCAGGCCCGCGCCATCGCTTCCCGAGGCACCGACGACAATGGCGTTTCTATCGATCGACACGCTGGTGCCAAAGTGGTCGTGAGGCATCCCATCGTCGGGCCGAAGCTGGTCGATTTGTCGCCACACCCCGTCAACCTCGCGGAAGACATACGCCGATCCGCTGTCGGGATCCCCCTGCTGATCTCTGCGAATCCCGACCACCGCCGTATCACCGCCGATCGAGACGCTGATGCCGAAATGGTCCGATGCCTCGGCGTCGTCGGCGGTGAGTTTGGCGATCTGCCCCCACAGTCCATCTACCTCGCGGAAGACATACGCCGAGCCGCTGTTCCCGCCCGCGCCGTTGTCTCTGTGAGCCCCGACGACCACCGTGTCCCCGCTGATCGAGACGCTGGTACCGAACCAATCGCCGGCCTCGGCGTCGTCGGCGGTGAGTTTGGCGACCTGCCGCCACAGCCCATCCTCCTCCCGAAAGACGTACGCTGAGCCGCTCAACCTGCCCGCATCGCTGTCGAAAGGGGCTCCAACGACGGCCGTATCACCACTGATCGAGACGCTGGTGCCGAAACTGTCGCGGGCCTCGCCGTCATCGGCGCTGAGCTTGGCGACCTGCCGCCACAGCCCATCGATCTCGCGGAAGATGTACGCCGCTCCACGGCCTGTGTGGCGGTTCCCGTCTCCTTGCTCGTTGTCATGAATCGACCCGGCGATCATGGTGTCCCCGCTGATCGAGACGCTGAAGCCGAACTCATCGCCGCGTGCGGCGTCGTCAGCGGTGATCAGGGCGATCTGCCGCCAGTCTCCGCCCAATGCTCGGTACACGGACGCGAAACCGCTGGCAAGCCCCGCTGCACGCCCGTTCCGAGACCCAACGACCACCGTGAACCCGCTGATCGAGACGCTGCTGCCAAAGTCTCCCCATCTCACGCCGTCCTCCGGTGTGAACTTTGCGAGCTGCTGTGCCTGCGCGCCCGCCGCCACGAGGGCGGCCACCGCAACGGACACGCAGATGCTCCGCGTCGGACCCATGCACGGCGCTCCGATCCCGCTCCGCGAGATTCTTCGCCTCGTTCTTCGCTGGCTTCCACGCTGAAACATGTCGCCGCCTCCTTTTGGTCAGGGCCGTCTCCGCCCGCCCACCGCTTCGCTAACAGCCCGCGCTGAACAGATCCAGGTACCCGAAGAAGTCGTCCTGGTCGATGTCGCCGTCGTCGTCGATGTCGGCGCGCATGTCGCCCGCGGCGAAGAGATCGAGGTAGAGGAAGAAGTCCTCCGCGTCGGTGTCGGCGTCTCCGTCGAAGTCGGCGGGGCAGCCCGGGCCCAGATACACCACCCATCCCTCCGAGCCGTCGTCGGTCCAGGCGCCGCCGGTGATCCATCGCCCGTCGGCGGAGACGGCGCTGGCGTACTTGAGTTCCATGTCTTCGACATCCAGACCGAGTCCGTCGACGATCAGGTCGCGTAGGTTGCGCAGGCCGTGGCGTTTGGTCCAAATGAACGGCTGGTTGCCGGTCTCGGTGATGCTCTCGCCGACGACGATCGAGCCGTTGGCGTTGGTGGCCCTTGCGGTGCTCTGGAACCGCCCGCCGGGCAGGTCGCCGAGCCCCTCAAAGCCCGTTGCCCGCGTCCAGCGGAACGCCTCTGAACGTTCGCCGCGAAAAAACCCAAACCCGACCACGGTTCGACCATCCGCTGAAATGCCGTATACGGCCGTACTTGACCAGTCATCGGATTGGTCCAGGGCAACCATGCCTTCCTCGGGCGTCCAGCGGAACGCTTCGCGGCCGTTGGCGGAACTGCTGTGCCCGGCGATGACCGAGCCGTCGGCAGAAACGGCGATCGCCGCGCTCCAAACGCTCCCGCCGGGCAGGTCCCCAAGTCCAACCATGCCTTCCTCGGGCGTCCACCTGTAGGCCTCGAGGTCTGGCGAACGTCCGTGCCCGACGATGACCCGTCCGTCCCACGAGACGCCGAACGCCATGGAGTTGAACTTCCCGCCGGGCAGGTCCCCGAGCCCGACCATGCCCGTCTGCTCGGTCCAGCGGAATGCCTCGGGACCCTGCGCGGAGTGCGACCACCCGACGACGACCTCGCCGTCCGACGATGTCGCCCGCGCCTTTGAGATGCCCCATGCAACCAGCCTGCCCAGGCCGACCAATCCCGTTTGCTCGGTCCACCGGAAGGCCTCGAAGTCGCCAAAGCCGGCATGCGGGGCGGAGCCGACGACGACCGAGCCCTCCGGCGAGATATCGTTCGCGCCACTGGCAGAGAGCCCGTCGGGGAAATGCCCGAGCCTGATGAAGTGGGGCTCATCGTCCTGCGCCGGGGCGGGCGATCCCGCGATCGCGAGAACGCCCACCGCCAGCACAAGCAACCTGATGCGCAGCGTGCCCCTGCATCTGTTTCCGCATCGCCGGATCATCGCTGCACTCCCATCGGTCAGGATCCCTGGCCCGGCACGATCTTGAGCTCGTTGATCAGGACACTGATGTTGTCGGAGAAGTGATTGGTCGTCACGATGTCGCCGAAGCCGTCCTGGTCCATGTCTGCCACGATGACCATGATGGTGCCATCGGCTTCAAAGAGAGGGCCGCCCGGGGGCTCGACGCTCACCAGTTGGCTGTCGTCGTCCTCGAACGTCTGAAACGTGCCGTCGCCCCTGCCCAGCATGACCGAGACCTGGTTGCTGAGAACGAGCGCCGCGGCGAGGTCGGTCTTGTTCGCCGGTCCGTTGAGGTGTCCGTTTTCCACGCCCCAGCAGAAGGTCCCGCCTGTCGCCATCCGCAGGTCGGGGTTGTCGCAGTAGGACGTGTAGCCGCCCGCCCCGTTGCCGAGGAAGATGTCCACGAAGTCGGCCCTAAACTCGGTGACGGCGAAATCGTCGAAGGAGTTGCTGTCGAACCGCCCTGCAGTGATCGTCTCGAACTCCCAACTCACGTCTCCACAGCCGCCGCTCTCGGTCGTGTGCGGATTCAACTGGCGATTACCGAGATTGCGGATCTCTGTGAACGAGTCGTCCCACATGTTGGCGCTGACGACGTCTACGATCGGCGGGCCCAGCGCGAGCCGGAAGAAGTCCGCCGCCACGATGTCGCACCCCGGCAGGCGCTCATCCGTGCCGAGGTCCACCTCGAGAATCTCAGGCTCGAATAAGCCGGAGCCGGTGGCATCGTTGAACAGGAAGTACACCTTGTCGGTGTCGAGAACCCGGTCGCAGTAGTCGACGCCCGCTGCGACATCGATCCAGCCGTCGTTATCAACGTCGCGAGCGACAAGCCCGCGCACGGGCAGCGGCGTCTCGAAGTACTCGATCCGAGCGAAGTTCCCCGTGCCATCGTTGTAGCAGACATAAATGCCCGGGTCGTTCACGCCCGCGGCGCTGATGACCAGATCGGGTCCATCCATCATGTCGATGTCGGCGACGACGATCTCCGCCGGCACACAGTCGTCGCAGATGTCGATCGTTTGTTCGAGCACGAGTCCGGCACCGGGGCCGGGATCCCAGTTTCCGGTGTTGCGAAAGACCGAGATCGTGCCGGTCGTCCCGTCTTCGATACAATCGAACGCGTTGTAAGCGCCGTTTGCGACCACGATCTCCGGCAGCCCGTCGTCGCCGATCAGGTCCGCCGCCGCCAGCCCGTAGGGGTAGCTACCCGTGTCAAAGACCACAGGATCTTGGAAGGTTGGGACGATTTCCTGCGCGCTCGCCGCGCCTGTGGCAAGCGTCGCCGTCAGCAGGGCAAGGCTCACGAGAACCAGGGTTTTACCCCCCCCCCCCCCCCTCGAACTGCTCCATCGTTCAATCGTTCAATCCGTTCCATCGGAGATCTCCTTTGGCCGTTGTGGCCAAGTCCGAATATACACACTTTGCCGACTGGGTGCAACCCCTGCCGTGCGGGCCAGCTTAGGAAAGCCCCGCCATCTTCCGTATCGCCTTATCCATCTCCGCAGGCACCGGCACCACACTCAGCCTCGACTCCCGCAACAACACAAACCCCTCGAACCGCGCATCAGCCTTGATCTCGCCCAACGTCACCGGCGTCTGCACCGCCCGCAACGCCTTTATATCCACGAGCGGAAACTTGGTGTCCCCGGCCTTGGTGTTCTCCGGGCGTGCGGGGTCTGGGTAGGGGCCCTTGACGATGCTCGCCAGGCCCACGATGCGTCGCTCATCGCCGGTGTGATAGATGAACGCCTCATCGCCCTTGCGCGCCGCCCGCAGGTGCTTCAGCGCCGCGGGGTTGGTGATTCCGTCCCATTCGGTGCGTTTGTCGCGCACGAGGTCGTCCCAGGAGTAATCGCCCGGCTCTGTCTTGAAGAGAAATGTTGCCATCACGCCAGTGTAAGTCGCCGGTGCATTGAGCCTCACCGCTTGTCCTATAGAAGAACCCCCCGAAGTGGGGGGCTCTTGCTGCTCGAACTTGTCCGTCGGTCAACCAGCCCTATTCGAGGGGCTTCTCGTTCTGGCACGCACTCTTGGATGCCTCGGAGCACGCGCCCGCCGCCGAGCACTCGCCCTCGGTCTCCGCGTGGACCACGGTGAGATTCGATTCCCCGCCGTCGATGGTGGCCGGCACGTCGCTCTGGCAAGACGACTCGCACGCAATGGCGTTCTCCGGGCCGCCCTCGCAGGCCACGAAGCCCTCGTCTGTGGTGGCATCACTGGCGAGGATCAACCCGCTGTCTGCCAGTTCGCCCCCGCCCGTGGAGCAGGTGGAGCTCTCGTCGGCGCTGACGACCGTCGCCGTCGCCAATGCCGCCGCCGAGCTCGCCTTGCCGGCGTCGCATCCGCCCAGGAGGCACTGACCCGAGACCATCGAGTAGCCGACGACCCCGGTGACGCCAAGCGCGATAACCGCGCCGATTGCCCCACTCACACCAAATCCGTGACGCTTCAACATGGAAGACTCCTGAATATGGGGCTCTGAGCCCCGCGTCTGGTTGTCTGTCAGCGTACAGCAACCCGCCCACGCGTACCAGTATTCCCCTAAGGGTCCCAGAAGGTTGCCGGCGACCGGATGTGCGGGCGAGCAAAGCAGGGCAAGCGTCCGCATCGGTTCAGACGCCCTGGGGTCCTGCCGATATCCGCGGGACCGGGCCATTTGCCCCGGGCGATCGGAGTGGCCTCGCAGATGGGATCAGGCAACCCGCCCCAAGGAAGCGTTGGCTCGTCCGCGGCACCCAAGTCCCGCGAAGATGTCGTCGCGCTCCTCGCCGACGTCGAGAGCCAGCTCAAGACGCTCAAGGAGGCCCACGAGGCCCGTCGGCGTGAGTCGGCCCGCCTCAAGGAACTCGCGGACTCGATCAGCGAGAAGGAACGCGAGTTCGAGTCGCGTGCCGCCACGCTCAAGGACCGCCAGCACGAACTCGATGAGGCCCGCCAGAAGGTCGCCCAACTGGAACGCGATGCTTCCAACCGCGAGCGCGAGCACTCCGCGGCCCAGACCCGCGCCGCCGACCTCGAGCACGACCTCAAGGACGCCCGCTCCAAGTTCCAGCGCCTCACCGAGGAGCACGCCGGGGCTCGCGAGGACCTGCGGACCGCCCACGACCTCGCGGCCCAGCGCCAGCAAGACCGCGAGGCGCGCGAGGAATCCTGGCGTGCCGAGGGCCAGTCGCTGCGCGACCAGATCGACGTGCTCCACAAGGAACGCGAGAATCTCAAGCGGGAATCCAAGTCCGCACGCAACGACCGCGACGGCGCTCGCGACGACGCCCAGAGCAGGATTCAGAAGCTCGAACACCGGATCCAGACTCTTGAGTCCGACATCCACTCTCGCGAGGAGGCTCTAGGCGCGCGTCAGGGCGAGCTCAAACAGGCCCAAGCCTCTCAGGCCGATCTCCAGAACACGCTCTCCCAGTTGCAGTCTCGCCTGGAACAGGCCGAGGCCGCCGCCGGCGAGCAGGCCGATCAGCTGCGAGTCGAGCTGGACGGCACCCGCGAGGCGCTGGTCACGGCCAACCGCGAGGGATCCGATCAGATCGAGGCCCTGAAGGTCGAAATCCAGGAGGCCCGCCAGCGCCTGGATGGAGCCGCGTCAGAGGCTCAAGAGTTGATCGAAAAGGAGCGTCAGTCGCTCCGCGCCGAGATCGACACCGCAAAGGCCAAGCTCGATGACGCGATGATCGAACTCCAGACCCGCACCGAAGAGCTGCGGACCGTGGCCGGTGAATACAAGGTCGCTCGCGATGGCCTGGGCGAGGCCCAGTCCGCCACCGAGAGTATGGAGAGAGAGCTGGGCGAGTCGCGCGAGCAGATCACTCGCCAGCAGAGCCAGTGCGGCATGCTCGAAGAGGCCCTCGCGCAGTCCGTGGCTCGCGAGCGGGTCGCCGAGGCCAAGGCGAACGACTTCGAGCAGCGTCTGGACGCGGCTCAGGGCGAGGGCGGCATCGACGAAGAGGTCGCCGAGCGGATCAAGGAACTCGTCGAACAGCGCGATCGGACCCAGGCCGACCTGGAGAACTTCGCCAAGGAAAACCAGCGCCTGCGCCTTGAGTCTGAGCAAGGGCCGCCGGAGGTCGAGGACCTGCGGTCGGAACTCGAACAGACTCGCCGCGAGTTGGAGCAGGCCCGCGAAGATTCGAACGCCTCGCCAGAGCCCGAGATCGTCACGATCGCCCGCTCCGATGACTTTACCGAGACGCGCCGAGACCGCCTGCGCATCGCCAAGCGGATGCTCAAGGATCGGGCCAGGAAGTTCAAGACCGCAAGCGGCGCACTCATTCGGCGCATGGAAGAAGCCGAGGCGCTCATCAAGCAGCGCGGCGAGGTCGTCCAGGCCACCCATCGGCTGCGGGCGATGGACAAGAGGCTCCACCAGCGCCAGGCCGGCGCAAAGGCCGGCATCGGCCTCATCTGCATGGTCTTGAGCCTGGCGATCGTCGGGTCCTTCGCGTGGATCAGCGCCGGCTCGATCGCGCCCGCCCGGTTCGCGGCGGTCGTCGGCATCGAGCCGCATGTCAGCGGGCGAACGCTGACCGATGAGCAGATGCGGGTATGGAAAGAAGCCACGCAGCAGATCCTCCTGGATCCGGGCGTGATCAGCAGCGCCGCCAACCGCATGGGCGATCGCGGCATCGAGGATCTGTCCGACCCGATCTCGCTCGCGTTGCGACTGGAGAAGGACCTGGCGGTTCTTGATACCAGCGCCGATCAGATCACGCTCGAGCTGCGAGGCGACGGCAAGCGAGAGACCGAACGCGTACTGGACACCTATTCAAGAGCGGTCGTCAGCGCCGCGAATCGCAGCGGGGGCACACAAATCTCGAGTGCCGCGGCCCAACTCGCCGGGCCGGTCGAAGTCGGCGAGCCCATCGAGTCACAGCATCTGTATTACGCCGCTGTCGGCGTCGCACTCGGCGCACTGTTCTGCGTCCTGCTGATGCTCGTGCTCTACCGAAAGCTCGCGAAGGTGAAGTCTGACTTCGAGCAGGCGGCGGGGCTCGACCTCGTGCTCGACGACACGCGGTGGATCGCCCCCTCGCAGGCGAGTTGACCACAACGCCGTCACCAACCACGCGGGACACACACATGCGTCTCTATGCAACGAGCCGGTCGGCGAAAGTCGATATGTCCCGCTGCTCAGACGATCGAGCGGAGCAGCAGCTTGTCCTCACCGTCTTCGCCGCCCTCAGCAAAGACCGCCAGGCGCACATTATCGCGAGAGAGGTCGCGAGGATCAAAGTCGATCATCTCCGCGTCCACGAGCCCGCCCGAAGCCTCGAAAGAGGCCAACTCCTTGACCACAGAGTCGTTCTGGTCGACGACCACAAGGCGAAAACGCTGGCCGTCCTTCGACGAGAGCTTCGTCGAAAAGAACCGGGACTGTTCGTCCCATGAATCGCTGAAGAACACCGCGGCCTTGCCGACAAAGTCCGTAGAAGCGGACCCAAACACCACCCGCACCACGTCGGGATCGTAGATCATGTCTTCGACATAGCGCGACCCGAA
The DNA here is from genome assembly GCA_965371965.1 of uncultured Phycisphaerales bacterium. Taxonomy (GTDB): domain Bacteria; phylum Planctomycetota; class Phycisphaerae; order Phycisphaerales; family UBA1924; genus S146-42. Next base: position 35,846 of record CBDVAM010000002.1, on the reverse strand, counting down.
CTGCTGGGTGATCTGCTCGAGGAGCTGGTCCTTGCCGATCGCGTCGCGCAGCCTGTCGTACTCGTCGGTCATTCGGGTGACGCTGACGCCGAACACGACCGCCGCCGCCAGCGACCCGATCGCAGCCGCACGCCAGATCGGCGAGACCTTCCTGCTCGGAATCAGTTCCAGCAGGGGACGCTTGGCGAGCGTGGTCTCCTGGGCCAGATACGCCGCCGCGATCGCCTCACGCACGCGACCGATGACCTCGGCCTTCAGCGAGACCGGCGGCTCGACGCACGGAAGCAGCCCGCTGATATTCGACAATCGCGTCTGTTCTGCGCGCACCATCGCCTGGATCTTCGGCGACGCCGAGTCGAACGCTCGCTCAAACTCCACCTGCTCGTCGTCGTCGAGCAAGCCGACGGCGTCCAAGACCGCGTTCTCAATCATCTCTTGAATCGTCATACCACAAACTCCTCACCCACTCGCTCGCGAAGGCGGACCAGTGCCCGGCTCAACGCGGATTTGATCGTACCCAATGGGGTGTCCAACTCCTCACCAATCTGCCGAAGTGTCTGCCCACCGAGATAGGCCCGCACTATCACCGTCCGTTGCAGTTCTGGAAGCGTGTTCACCCGCTCCATGAGCGCCTCGAACCGCTCGTCCTGCTCGTATCGTTCGCTCTCGTCGGCACCAACTCCGGGCTGTGGCGCCTCATCCAGTGTCGATGCCTTCACCCGCGCCCGGGTCCGCCGAAGCTTGTCCACAAGGTGTCGTCTGGTGATCAGCATGACCCAGGTTACCAGTGCCGCCCTCTTGGGATCAAACCGATCCGCGGTCTTCCACAAACGCACGAACACTTCCTGAACAGCATCCTCCGCCTCTGCCCTCGTCGGCATCGACTGATACGCAAGTCGATACACCAGGGATCCAAAGCGGTCGTATAAATCCTCTACAGCCTTCTCCTCTCCCGACGCGATGCGGGTCATGAGATCGAGGTCTATCCGTCCCTGAGTGGGCTTGTCAACAGCCATGTATCGCCTCGACTTGGGCTGGGCCGAGTGGCCCGTGTCAAAGTTCCTTTCTCCCCGGTGCGAGCACCCTGTACAAGAACCTGATACGCAGAGACCCTGCCCCGGGATTCGGACAAGTTCAGATTTCAACACACGAACTGACCGAACGTTATCGTCCGATAATACCATTCTTGGAATCGCGGAATATCCCACTTGCGTTCGAGGTCCGATTTATGTACCCTGGATTGACGCTTCGGGCACGCCTCGGAAGATTGTGCCCGAGCCGGAGACAGGATTCATGGTCGCTGACGCCAGTCACAGCTTGCCGTCAGGTCGTTGCCTGAGGGCCGCGGGCAGGGGGTTCTCGCTCCTGGATATTCTGGTGTCGATGGCGGTGATTGCGTTGCTGATGTCCATCATGCTGCCGACGCTCTCGCAGATGCAGGAGACCGCACGCCGGGTCAACTGCGCCTCGAACATCAGAAACCACGGCATGGGCATCACGTTCTACGCGACAGATCGTCAGGACGCGATGCCGGGCAGCGTGTTCCTTCGCGGCGAGTTCGCAGACCCGGCAAAGATGACGACGTTGCGACTGAGCCCTGTCGAGAAAGAGGGTGGCCTGGGTCAGGGCCAACGCGGCAACCCCGACCGAAACCGCGTGCTCGTTGCGGGCGATTGGGATGGGCTCGGCGTCCTCGTCGGACTCGACTACCTCAACGCTCCCAAGATCTTCTACTGCCCGTCACACCGTGGAGAGAACCCCTACGAGCGTTACGCCGGCGAGTTCCAGATCGAGCCTCGCCGGGCCCCGGCTCCGCGGGTCATCGGCAACTACCACTATCGCGGGCAAGGACCCAATGGCGCACGCCATCTCACGGCGATTCGTCCCAGCAGTGCGGCGTTGATCGCCGATGGCCTCGAGTCAAAGACCGACTTCAATCACACCAAGGGCACGAACCTCCTGCGGGCGGACTACGGCGTCACGTGGTATCTCGATCGGTCCGGAGAGTTGCTTGCGGCGCTATCACAGATTGAGGACGGGACGACAGACTTCGGCGAGGCCGACCCCTGGAACATCCTCGATGATGGTGGCAGCGGCCAGATCGACTACTGATTCCTGACACACGCCGGGACTCGGGACCATCTCGGGGGCGCGGTGGGTGTGCTCTGCGCTGAATCAGGGAGTCGACTCGTTACGCTCCAGCCCCCGGCGTAGACCCAACCGCCGATTTCGATGATACAGTGGCCCCATGAGAATCCACCAATACACCGTGGGGCATCGCCTCGGAGCCCTCGCAGCCTGTGTCCTCGTCGTCGGCGTCGCCGATGCGCAGCTCACTCCCGAGCGAACCTACTACGGCGTGGATCGCCCGATCCCATTCTCGGTCGAGGTTCCTGCTGACGCCGAGGGCGTGAGCATCACGCTGTTCCACCCCGACGGTGAAGCGCTGGCCAGCGTCGACGTCGCCTCTGGACGGGTCGATCTCGGGGCGTTGTTTCCGCAGATATCAGGCAGGGAACACCGCCATGTCCACTACGCCCAGCTCACGGTTGATGGCGAGGGTTTGGGAGCGCCCGTGGTGCTCCAGCCGATGGTCTCGCCGGTCAACTTTGTCATGGAGCCGGGCATCCGCGGTCCCGTCCCTCGCGCCACGGGCAACACCTACTCGGGCACGCGTGCGTGGGTCGATCAGCACGTCGTCCTGGAAACCACAAAGGGCGAGATCGAGTTTCGCATGAGACCGGACCACGCGCCCAACACCGTGCGGAACTTCATGGACCTGGCCGGCGGCGGCTTCTACACCGATGTCATCTTCCATCGCGTCGTGGCCAAGGCCAACGGAGCTCCCTTCGTCATCCAGGTCGGGGATCCCACGGGCACGGGCTCCGGCGGGCCGGGCTACTTCATCGACCTCGAACAGACAGCCTTGGAGCACGACTTCGGCGTGCTCTCCATGGCCCGCAGCGGCGACCCAAACAGCAACGGCTCACAGGTGTTTGTCTGCCTCAGCAGGCAGGGCACCAGCTTCCTCGACGGCAACTACACGGCGTTCGCCGAGGCCGTGCGCGGGGCCGAGGCCATCCGCGCGATCCAGTCGGTCCCGGTCGACAAGGCCAAGGGCGATCGTCCGTTCGATCCGCCGGCGATCAAGCAGGCACGCCTCGTCGATGCGCCGCCCTTCGGCACCGGACCCGGTCCTCTCAGCAAGGGCGAAGGCGACGCCGTTAGCGACGCTCCGAGCAACGACGCCGGGGGCTGATTCGCCGGCAAGATCCAGGCAACAAAAACGCCCCGCCGAAGGAGCATCGACGGGGCGTCTTCTGATCGAACCAACTCGATGGGAGGGTCAGTCGTCCTTGGCCGACCGGTACTCGCCCAGCGTGCGCTTGAAGTGCGGCAGGCGCTGCGGATCGGTCTCCAACTCAACCGCCCGGGCCTGCAACTCGATCGCCTTGTCCACATCGCCCCGCTGGAAGTGAACGCGTGCGAGGGTGTCCAGCGTGTCGGCGTGCTCGCCCTTGCGCAGCTCGTTGGCACGCGTGCCCGCCCGCAACGCAAGGTTCAGATCCAGCCCATCGACCTCGGTCGTCGCGATGGCCCAGGCCATCTGCGCCAACCGATCCGGATCGTCCTTGAACCGCCCATCGACCAGCTCGCGCCCGAGCTTCATCGCCCGCTCGCTCATGCCGTACTCGATCATCGAGGAGAACTTGAAGAACGGCCCGTTGTCGCCCAGATAATCCGGGTAGTCGTTGATGAGCACGTCGAGCCCGTCGATCACACGCTCGCCCTCGCCCTTGTACCGGTCGATCATGACCTTGAGATACTGCGCGTCGCCGCCGAACAGCTTGGGGTAGTCTGCAAGGAGCTCGTCGGCCGCGTCTATGGTGGCGTCGAAGTCGCCGTTCTGGAAGCTCTGCTGGGCGCGATCGTGGATCGCCGAGCCCTTCTGGTATTTCTCAATGTCCCATTTCCCGCCGGCGATCATCGCCAGCGGGCGGTCCATCGCCATCGGATGGCCGAGCCACGCGAGTTTGCCATCGCGGTCAACGACGAACGCGGTCGGGATGCCGGCCTGCTGGGCGTTCTCCATGTAGCTCCGATAGATCGATCCGTCGCCATCCCAGGCGACGTTGTAGGCCATCTTGTCCCCTTGGTCTTCGACAAAGGAAATGACGCCCTGCTTGGTATTGTTCGGATCGAACTTGGTCGTGCCGATGATGTGGACATCCTGGTCGGCGTACTTCTTCTGCAACTCCGACAGGTGCGGGATACTCGTGATGCACGGGGCGCACCAGGTTGCCCAGAACTCGATGACATAGACCTTTCCCCGTTCCAGTGACGTGATATCCCCGCCCTTGATCCACTCGTCGACTGCAATCGACGGAGCTGTGTCACCGAGTTTGAGTGTCTGGCCATGAGCGGCCGCGGCGACGCAGACCGTGCCGTACACGAGGCATCGACCGAGTTGCTGAAACATGCGTATTACTCCGTAAGTTCGAGATTCTATCCGTCGAGGTGCAATCCGCCGCTTGCCCGCGAACAATCTATTCTGATGGGGGCGTTCGGTTTTTCAGACAGCTAAACGTCCCGACGGGCCGAAGTGTTCCTTGGTTTGATCAACGAAGCCTCGGGGAGCGAGATTGCCCAGGCCAGCCGAATACTCCGATTCCCCAACGCGCGGCTCCATCCGTCTCGCCCTTGCGCTGCTGGTGAGCCTCTTGGTGCATGTCACCGTGCTGGCCATCGGCGCGGGAGCGCTGGATCGAGATTCTGGCAGCCCTCGTCCGCCCATCCCCAAGCCCCAGGCCAGCACGATCCGCCTGGGAATCTCCGAATCGACGGTGGAGACCCTGACCTGGCTGGGGTTCCAGGCCCCCACGCCGCACGAGGCGATACAGAGCGAGGTCGAGCAGGCGGCGTTCGCCCTTGCGTCGTTCTCGATCCAGGCTGCGGTCCTATCCCAGTCTCCCGGCCCTACCCCGATGGGACTGATCGAACCGAGCACCTCGTCGCAATCGCTCTCGTCCCAGGCGAGGTCGCCCAGGGCGGTCGCCGACGCCGAATCCAAAGCGCCGGCCTTCGAGGCAGAGATCGGCCCGATCGATCCGCCGGCGATGGTCGAACGACTGGAGTTTGAAACACCCGAGGGCAAGCCCACGCCCTCGGACGACGCCCAGCCTGCTGACGACCAGGGCACCAAGGGCCAGACCAGCGCCGAGCAGGCAGCGGCGAGCGAGGCCCGGCGCGAAGGAGCCCCCAGCGAGAAGGAGTCGCCGGCGACCTCGCCGACCAGGCCACTGCGGGTTCAGCCCGGCAAGCCCGCCGCCGCCCAGGGCCTGGAGATCCAGACCCGAGTCCCCCCGGAACTCACGATCCCGACCCGCCTGCTTGCGGGCAATCGGCGGACGGTCTACAAGGTCTCGTTCTCGAAGGAGGGCACGGTCAAGAACGCGCATATCTCCCGCACCAGCGGCAACGTCGAACTCGATCAGGCCGGGCTCAACGCCATGTACCGCTGGACCGCATCGGGCAAGCCACTTGAGAACCTCGATGGCGATCGGGTCATCACGGTGTATATTGAACTCATCCCACCCCGGTAGTGGGGCGAACCCGGGCTGGCGGAAGGCCGATGGAGAGTTGATGGGACGTTCGCGATCGATGGCGAGACCCGCCGGGCAGCTTTGTGCCCTTGGCCTGCTCTGCGCCTCGACCTCGGCACAGACGACCCAGGACTGGCGGTTGGCGCAGTGGCAACCCTGGCAACCCCCGATAATCTGGAGCCCATCCTTCGATCAGGCGTGGACCTCGCCGAGGCCGCTCGACCAGGGATTCGAGGACATCGGCCCCGCCGGCGCGAGCCTCCGCAGCGTGCAGATCGATCCGCGCTCGCCGGTGGGATTCGAGCAGGTCTACCGAACGCCGGACGGATCGCTCATGCGCCAGGACGGCGGGATCCGTGCGATCTTCCCGCGTTCGGTGTACCAGGTTGGCGCCGACGGGCTGATCCCCGAGATTCCCGCCGGAACGATCTTTCACATCGGGGCAGATGATCCCAGCGGCCTCGCGCAGCAACTCGACGGGAGCCCTCAGAGTTCCAACGGCATTGATCTTCGCCTCGAGCGCCGAGTAAGTGCCACCCGGATCGATGGTCGAAGAGACGAGTCAACCGTGCAGAACCGGCGAGAACCAGAGCGTCCGCCGGCGACGCTGTTCTCGAGCGAGAGCTACCGGCGCGCACGCCTGGCGACGCTGCTCGCAAAGGCCGGCGACGCAGGCTGATAGGTCACGAGGGCTTGTTGCCGGAATCGCTCTCGCCGCCGATCGCGTTGCGCATCGACGTGTCGGCGACGACGTTCTTCATCTTGTAATAGTCCATGATGCCCATGTTGCCGCTGCGGAACGCCTCGGCCATGGCCTTGGGAACCTCGGCTTCGGCGAGCACCACCAGCGCCCGGTTCTTCTCCACCTCGGCGTGGAACTCCTGCTCCTGGGCGACGGCCATCGCGCGGCGCTTCTCGGCCTCGGCCTGGAAGCGGTGCTTGTCGGCCTCGGCCTGATCGGCCTGGAGCTTGGCACCGATATTCTCGCCCACGTCAATATCGGCAATATCTATCGAGAGGATCTCAAAGGCCGTTCCGGCGTCGAGCCCGCGGGCCATCACCGCCTTGGAGATGCGATCTGGATTCTCGAGCACATGCTTGTGGCTGTCCGCAGAGCCGATCGCCGAGACGATGCCCTCGCCGACACGCGCGATGATCGTCTCCTCTCCCGCGCCGCCGACCAGGCGGGGCAGGTTGGTCCGCACGGTCACCCGGGCCCTCGCCCGGAGCTGGATGCCGTCCTTGGCGACCGCGTCGATCGTCGCGCGCCCGCCGGTCGGGTTCGGGCAATCGATGACTTTGGGGATCACCGAGGTCTGCACGGCGTCGAGAATATCGCGCCCGGCCAGGTCAATTGCGCACGCCGTATCAAAGACCAGGTCGATCCGGGCCTTCTGGGCATTGATCAGGGCGCTGACGACGTTGGGCACCCGCCCGCCGGCGAGATAGTGCGTCTCGAGCTGGTTCGTGTCGATGTCAATGCCCGCCTTGACCGCACGGATGCGGCTGAGCACGATCGTCCGCACGTCGACGTTTCGAAGGCGCATCGCGATCATCTCGGGCAAGCCGACGGCGGCCTTGGAGAGCAGCGCCTGCAGCCAGAGCTTGAAAAACTGGCCTAAGACGAAGATCAGCACCAGCAGAATCAGCCCGAAGACCACGGCACCGATGATGAGCAGCGTTTCGGTTTGCGGCATGAGTTAGCTCCCTTTGCTTTATCTGATCCGAGTGTAGCCCGAACAGCGTCCCGATGTGGGCATCAAGCAAACTCAAGGGCTCAAGCCGGTCGGACCTTGATCGCAAACGCGTCGGCATGGGTGACCACGATGCGCGATCCGGCGTCCACGAACTTGAGCTCGGCCTGGGCGTCGTAGCGTTTTCCGTCGATGCGGACGGTTCCGATCGGGCGCAGATCCGTCAAGGCCTCGCCCTCCAGACCGACCAGGCTGCGGATCTCATCGAGTTGCCTCTGTTCCTCGGCCTTGCGCCGCCGGATCTCCGCCTGCGCGTCCTCGCCCAGCATCACCCGTCCGATCTTGGTGCTCGACCAGATCTTGAACCCACCGATGATGACAATCGGGGTCGCGATCACGACTCCGCTCAGGCCGATGAACCCCCAGGTCGTGCCCTCCATGAACAGCGAGACCACGCCGGCAAGCGCCGCGATCGCCGCGACGACGGCGATCACGCCGCCGCTGGGAACGAACAACTCGACGACCACGAGCAGGATCGCGACGCCGATCAGAATGAACCCCCACGCGAGGTACTGGCTCTCCATCAGGCTGTCTCTTCTTGTTGGGCCACGAGAATGCCGAACGCCGTGACCTCCACGACGCGCACCGGGCGATCCGCGTCAATGTAGCCGCCCTCGGCGGTCGCGTCGATGATCCGACCGTCCAGCTCCACCCGCCCGACAGGGCGAAGAACAGTCAGGGTCACACCCTCCTCACCTACCCTCGCCGCCAAGGCATCGGATTCGCCCATGGCCAGCAGCAAGTCTCCGGAGGTCTCCGGGTCCTTCAGGACCATGTGCTTGAACAGCGGCAGCGTCCCGAACCGGCGCGAGATAAACCACATCCCGGCGATCGCTGTCGTCGTCGCCAGCAGCACCGTGAGCATGCCGAAGAGCAGATCGCGCTGCTGGCTCGGGCTATCGGGAAACAGCCCCGAGCCCTGGTCGGGCACGAAGGTCCCCACGAGCCCGCCGAACAGCAGCACCAGGCCCGCGATCCCAGACACCCCGAAGCCCGGAAACACGAATATCTCGCCGGCGATCAGCATGATCCCCGCCAGGATCGCCACGATCTCCCACCAGTTGGCCATGCCGATCAGAAACGGGGGGATGAGCAGCGCACACAGCGCCAGCACGGCCACCGACTCGGGCACGACCATGCCCGGGTGCACCATCGCGATGAAGATCGCCAGCAGCAGCAGGACGACCAAGATCCCACGGACATAGATCGTGGTCATGAACCGCACGAGCCCCTCGGACCACAGCGGATCCATCGTGCGCACCTTCGACGCGCCGTACCACGCCTGCACGTCCTCGACAGCTTTGATCGGGGTGTCATTGACCGAGAACCGATAGTGGCGCAGATCACCCTCGCGAAACAGCAGCGGCGCAGAGCCGTCAGAGATCTTCTCGATGAGCGTCCACTGCCCGCGATCGCCCGCCGTGATCGTCGGACGCCGGGATGCGAACTCCTGCTGCGACGCCGCAGAACCCGCGATCTCGCCGAGCGCGGGCGATGCCGCCTCGATCTCGGTCGCGATGCCCGGCACGCCCTGCATCCCCGGAGGCACCGGGATCGGCGTGTGGTCGATCGAGGGCGCCTGGCCCGGCGACGCCGAACCCAGCCGCGGCGGAGACCCGACGGGCTCGGTCCCGAAGATCACGCCATACTCCTCGCGATTGATCGCGATGCGCAGCCCGGTCCGGTTGTCCTGCACCCACCACAGCTCGACGCCGGTGATGATGCCCTGGACCAGGTACTCGTCGTAGATGTACTCGGTCTTATTCTGGCGGCGAGCCGAGTCGATCACCTCGCTGATCAGCGGGATCGTCAGCTTGCCGCGTTCGAGAGGAGGCAGCGCCTGCAGGCCCTTGAGCGGGTCCACGTAGATCGGCAGCGCGTCGCCCATCGTTGCCGGGTCCGACGTGATGATGTCCTTGCAGGCCAGGGCGATGATCGCCCCGCCGGAATACGCCTGGGTGTTGATCCACGCCGCCGAGTTCTCGATCGAGCTGGACTTGATGGCGTTGCAGATCTCCAGCACCGCGCCGACCTGCCCGCCGGGCGTGTTGAGTTCAACAACGAACGCGTCGGCCCCGGATTGTTCTGCGATCTCCAGCCTGCGAATAAAACTCTTGGCGGTGACCGAGTCGATCATGCCGTCGCCCGTGTCGATGGTGATAATCGCCACATTGTCGGCCTGGCGGCTCGGTGGAACGCTGCTCGTAGACGCCCCATCCTGGGCCCAGGCGAGCGAGGCGAGCAGGATCAGCCCGACGAAGCCGCCCGCGCCGCGCAACGACAATCGCCCCATGGACTGCAAGAGCCAGGACCAATCCAAACCAACTCGGGCTGCGAGGCGACCAGTCACGTTCTGATTATACGAACGATCCCCGTCTGTCAGATTCACCCCGCCGGAGTCTCTTGTTCGATCGTCCACGTCAGCTCATCTCCCAGGCAGTCGATATGCACCGAAAAGAACCCTGGTAGATCGTTCGGGGTTCGCCCGCTCAGCTTTCGCACGAGCGGCCAGATAATCCTCCGATCCGTCTCGGGCAGGGCCAGACCGTCGATCTCATCGGGCTCGAACCAGTCCAGCCGCCCCTCACGCATCTCGAATGGCTCGATATCGACCGTCCCGAGAACCCGGTAGTAGAAAAGCAACCAATGGCCCTGAGATTCGTATCCACGCTCGGCGATCAGACCCGCGAGGTGGAACCGCTCGGGCTCGATATCGATCCCGGCCTCTTCCATAGTCTCCCGCCGGGCACACTGGGCAGGAGATTCCCCCTCATCGACGTGGACCTTGCCCCCGATCGGCGAGCAGAGCCCTTTGTTGGGCGACTGGGATCGCGTGAGAAGCAGGATCCGACCGTGCGCATCGCGCAAGTCGACGAGCACGGCAAGGCGATGGGGCAGGTTCTGGCTCACAGGTCGAGGATAGCCGCCGCCAGGAGTCACGCATGAACCCACGACCCCCACGGGCATCAAGGGTCCAGGAATCACGGCCCGATGGCCTCGGACCCGATACCCTGGGGACTATGAGCCAAGCCGCAGGGACGCGAGGGCTGACGAACGGTGTGAAGCGAGAGCCCATCGAGGTTCACGCGCGCTCGCCGAACAAATCGGATCAGAGAGTCGAGTTTTGCGGCAAGCGCCTGTTGATGCTCGGTGTCGGCGGTTGCGGCATGTCGGGCCTCGCCCGCATGCTCGCCCGCATGGGCGCAAGCGTCCGGGGCGTCGATTCGCTCACCGGGGACATCACCGACGCCCTCGAGAGCGACGGCATCCAGGTCATCCCCGATTTGCCCGAGATGGAACTCGACGACGAGGTCGATCTGGTCATCAGTTCTGCCGCGATCCGCCCGGAGCATCCTCTGCTCATCGAGGCGACCAATCGGGGCATCCCGACACTGTCATACGCCGAGGCTCTCGGCGAGTTGACCAGATGCTCGACCGCCGTGGCTATCGCGGGCACGCACGGCAAGAGCACGGCCACAGCGATGCTCGGCGCGACGCTGGTGGATTGCGGGCTGGACCCCTCGGTCATCGTCGGCGCGACCTGCCCGCAACTCGTGCACGGCTCCTTGGGCTCGCCGGTGTTCGCCTCGCCCGCGGGCCACCGCGTCGGCGCGACCAGCGTGCCCAGCGGCGTGTTCGAGGGTGAGCCCGGGCTGCTGCTCGCAGAGGCGTGTGAGTTCAATCGCTCGTTCCACAATCTTCGCCCAAGGGTCGCGGCGATCACATCGGTCGAGGCCGACCACCTGGACGTCTACGGCTCGATGGAGCAGGTCGTCGAGGCCTTCCACGAGTTCGCAAAGCTCGTCCCCGACGCCCGCGAGGGCGGCACGCTGCTGATCGCCCATGAGGGTGCCCATCGGCGCGAGGTGTGTGGCGGAATCCGATGCAAGGTCGAGACCATCGGCTTCAGCCCCGAGGCCGACTGGGTCATCGTCTTCGATCCCCACACCCAGGTCACCCGTCTGAGCCGCCACGGCCTCCAGGTCGCGAGCTGGGCCATGCGGATGCCCGGGCAACACAACGCCATGAACGCGGCGTTCTGTTGTGCAATCGCCATGATGCTCGGTGCCGACCCCGAGCGCATCGGGCGATCCCTGACCGCCTTTCGCGGCCTCGATCGAAGGGTGCAGTTGCTCGGCGAACGCCCAGACCCCACAGGCGGCTCCATCCGCGTCTACGACGACTACGGGCATCACCCGACCGCCGTAGAGGCGACCCTGCGGGCCTTGCGAGAGTTCGAGCGTCCCCAGGATCATGGCGGCAAGCTCGTGTGCGTGTTCCAGCCCCACCAGCACTCGCGCACGCGATTCCTCTTGGAGGAGTTCGCCAGCGCCTTCGGGCAGGCCGACGTCGTTATCGTGCCCCACATCTACTTCGTCCGCGACAGCATCATGGAACAGCACAGGGTCACCGCGGGGGATCTGGTCGATCGCCTGCGAGAGCGCGGCGTGCGGGCGATGCACCTGTACCCCTTCGAGGCGATCGTCGAGCAGCTCGAAAATGTCTGCCAGGGCGGCGACCTGCTCGTGGTGATGGGTGCCGGGCCGGTCTGGCAGGTCGGGCATGGATATCTCCGTGCCGGCTGGTCGCAAGAGGCCGACGCCGCGAGCGGGTAGACTCGCCCAGACTGGGAGAGCCGACGTGCCCGCCGCGATCACAGAACCGCTCATCGAGCATGACGTACCGATCCCGACTTCGTTTCGGGTCGGCGGCGGTGCAAGGCGTCTGGCCAGACCCCACGATGAGCAGCAACTCCGCCAGTGCCTCGATATCGATCCAAGCCTCCGCATCCTCGGCAGCGGCGCAAACCTGCTCGTCGATGACCGTGGCGTGAGCGAACTGGTCGTCTCGCTGGATTCGCCGACATGGCAGCAAGTCCGCATCGACGCCGACAGCGGTCGGGTGCGGGCCGGGGCGGGGGCCGATCTTGCTCGCCTCATCCTGGATTGCCAGCGAGCCGGATTGGCGGGTCTGGAGAATCTTGGCGGCGTGCCCGCGAGCGTCGGGGGCGCCCTGCGCATGAACGCCGGGGGACGCTACGCCGAGATCGGTGACTATGTGACAAGCGTCCGCGCACTGGATCGCAGCGGGACCATGCAAGAAACCCCTCGCGACGAGATCACCTTTGCCTATCGAGCCAGCGGGCTTGAAGGGCTAATCATCACCGAGGTCGAGTTCTCGCTCACGCCGGATGACGCGCCGGCGATCCGCGAACGACTGCTGGCCATCATGCGTGACAAGAAGCACAGCCAGCCGATGGGCGCCAACTGCGCCGGCTGCTGCTTCAAGAACCCGTCGCTCGCTCGAGACATCTCCGATATCGGCGTCGCGGGCGAGCGCGTCGGTGCCGGGCTTGTCATCGACCGCGCGGGCTGCAAGGGGCTCGCTCATGGCGGCGCGGAGGTCAGCCATCGCCACGCCAACTTCATCACCACAAAGAGAGATGCGCGAGCGAGCGACGTGATCGAGCTCATGGATCAGGTCCGATCCCGCGTGTGCGACGCGTTCGCGATCGACCTGGAGACCGAGGTCGTCGTCTGGGGAGGGCACCAATGACCCGCGTGATCGTCCTCGGCGGCGGCGTGGGGGGGGAGCGCGAGGTCTCGCTGGCCGGCTCGCGGGCGGTCGCCGATGCGCTCGCATCAAACCCGAAGTTCGACGTGTCGTTTCACGAGATCGGTCTGCTCGACGCCGACGATATTGAGGCGCTCGCCCCGGGCGTCATCTTCCCCGTCCTCCACGGCCCCTGGGGCGAGGGCGGCGAGATACAACAACTCCTCGAGCAACACGCCAGGGCCTTTGTCGGGGCCGGATCACTCGGTGCTCGATTGGCCATGGACAAGGGACGCACACTGGAGCGTGCCCTCGCGCTGGGCATCCCCATCTGCGGCCATCAGATCGCTCAGACGATCCCCAGCGAGTCCCCCCTGGAGTTCCCCGTCGTGATCAAACCCGTCGCCGACGGATCGAGCGTCGGCGTGCGTGTGTGCCGATCTGATGCTGACTGGAAGCAGTCCCGAGAGAGTCTCTCGCGCGATGGGGACGCCAGCGCCCCGTGGATCATCGAGCGCTTCGCGTCGGGGCGCGAGTTGACGGTGTCACTAGTGGATGGCGAGCCCCTGCCGATCATCGAGATCGTGCCCAGCGAAGGGTTCTACGACTACGACGCCAAGTACCAGAGCGACAAGACCCGGTATGTCGTCGCTCCGCCGCTGAACGATGTGGCCGCCAGCGCCGTGGTTTCCCACGCCGAGGCGATCTATCAAGACCTCGGGCTTCGCCATCTGGCGCGGGCCGACTTCGTGCTCGGGGATGATGGCGTCGGACGATTCCTGGAGATCAACACCATGCCCGGGTTCACCAGCCACTCGCTGCTGCCCATGGCCGCCAGGGCCTCGGGGCTGGACCTTGGCGATCTGTGCTCGCGATTGGTCGATCTTGCGTTGCGGGACGCCAAACAGCCGATGGTCTGCCGCTAATGGCGAGAAAGAAAAAGACCCCGACCAAGCGCCGCTCGCGCAAGGCCAAGAAGACCTCCAGGCTCCAGCACGTCGGCCCGTACCTGCCGGCGGTGCTCGCCGGGATGGTGGCCCTGATCATCCTGGGCGGGGCCGCGATGCTCCGAGGCGAGCTCGCGAATCGAGCCCGGGCCCGCCGATCCGCTGAGCCGATCGAGATCATCGTCCACTGGCCCGCCGACACCGGCTCGACGCTCGACTCGATAGAGACCTGGGTTCCAAGGACCCAGCAGGGCGAACTCATGGACCTTGTCCGCGCCCACCTCGAGGCCGCCGCCGATCCACTCTCGATCGATGGGCTGAAAGATGCCGGGCTCGCGCTCGAGCGATCGGGCTGGTTCGAGGATTCGCCAACCCTCCGGCGTCTGCCCGACGGCACGATCGAGATCGACGGAAACTGGCGCGTGCCGCGCGCGTGGATCCGCTCCGAGGGTGTCGATTACCTGATCGATGGGCAGGGACGCCTGATGCCGTTGATGTTCTCGGCAGATCATCCGCTGCCGCGCCGGATCCCCGTGGTGAATCCCGGCATGCGACCGCCGCAAACGGGCGAGGGCCAGGCGGATTACGGTCGCGTATGGGCCAGTGCAACGGTGTGGTCTGCGATCGAACTGCTCGATCTGTTGCGGGCCCAGCCGTTCTTTAGCCAGGTCGGCGCGATCGACGCCGGCGGGCGGGGCCCCGACGCCTCTCTCACCATCATCACCGATCGCCAGACCCGGATCATCTGGGGTGCCGGCCCCAACGGGTTCCATCCCGGCGAGCGCCCCACCAGAGAGAAGCTCTTCCACCTCACGCGATTCCATGGCGAGCAGGAGTTCGGCCAGCACATCGACGCGGGCATGGGCGGATACGATCTTCGCTCGGGGTTCATCGTGCTGGATCGCGCGATGACCCGTGCCGACGACGGGTGATGGTCCTGAGCCAGAGCGAGAAACAATCCGGTCCCGATCGGGACATCTTCGGGCGTGCGCCGACCAGGACGCGAGATTGGTCGCACCGCCGGGGCGAGCCTCGCGTCTTTGCGTTCGGCTGGACGCTCTATCTCATGGCCATAGTCGCTCTGATGTTCGCCCAGGGTGGGGCGCTCTCTACATTCTCAGCGGAGTCGTTCCGCCCGACGGCCCGCGTGACGATGGTGCTGCTGATGGTCGGCGGGCTCGTCCTCTGGCCGCTCGTCCGCCTGAGCCAGGCCAAGCCGCGAGCCGGCGGGACCGCTTCGACCGTCCGCGACCTCGTCGTGATCCTCGTCCCGGCCCAGGCCCTGATCTGGCCGCAGACCTGGCTCGCGGACTGGCCCCTGGGAATTGTGATGATGCTGGGCGCGGTCTTCTTTGTCTGGGTCCTGCTGATCGGCGGCATCATCGCGATCGGGCTCGGCCCCGCAGAGATCCCCAGCACCCTCCACGCGCTGCAACTGGAAGGGCAAGAGATCGGTCGGCGAACCCGCTCATGGTCGTTGATCGCCTGCCTGGTCGTTGGGTTCGCCGGCCTGTTCGTTCCGGCGATCTTCTCGCTCGACCAAGCCGGCTGGCTCCAGGCCCAGCCGGGGTGGATGGCAAGCCCGTATCTCTCGGTGTTCGAGGTCACCCGCGATCGCGCCTGGCTGGGCTCAGGGGCGGCCGTCGGTCGCATACACTGGCTCTGGGTCTCGGCGGTCGGTCTGATCGGCGCAACGGTCTGGCTGATGGCCTTCATCGTCAACGCGGTACGCTCCCGGCGTATCCGGCGCGAACAGCCCGTCTGATGCGGGAGGATTACTCATGGACGTCATTACTCCCGACGAACGCGACATGCTCAAGAAACGCCTCAACGAGCTCATCGCCAATCGCCCGGTGATCACCCTGCGCATCAAGGAGGCCAAGGAACTCGGTGACCTCAAGGAGAACGCCGAGTATCACACCGCCCGCGAGCAGCAGGGGCTAGAAGAGGCCGAGATCCGTCGCCTGAACCATCGCCTGGAGACGGCCCATGTCGTAGACGCCTCGGCGACCAAAGATTCGGGCGTCGTGTTCCTGGGCTCGCGGGTCCGCCTCAAGGAGGTCGATACCGGCGACGAGGACGAGTACATGCTCGTCGGCGAGGCGACCGGCAACCTCGATCTGGACTACGTCGAGGTCACCGTCTCCAGCCCCATGGGCGACGCGCTCATGAAGTCCCGCATGGGCGAAGTTGTCGCCGTCAAGGCCCCCAAAGGAACCAAGAGGTTCGAGATCATGGAAATTCTCTGATCCCACCACCTCGGCGACCCTCGCCGGGATAATGAAATCCAACCGGTGACGATCCCAACACGCCTGTCGGTGGGGCTCATGGCCTGCGCCATCCGGTCTTGATCAGCCTCAGGAGATTGCCATGTCCATGACCCGCCGTTGCGTGTACGCCGTGCTCGTCTGCTCGCTCACAGCACTCAATGGGTGCAACTTCGCGTGGCAGCAGGCGAGGTTCAAGGAAACCCGCCAGCTCATGGTCGATCACCAGCCCGGCACCGCCCTGGATATCCAGACCAAGAACGGTGCCATCGACGTGCAGGTCGTCGAGGTCGACAGCGTCGAGATCGACGCCCACCTCAAGGCGATGACCCAGGAACGCCTCGACCTGACCGAGGTCGTCGCCTCTCGCCTCGACGACGGGACCCTGTACCTGCGGGTCGTGTGGCCCGAGGGCGGGCGCAAGAGCAGCGAGGGCTGCAGCTTCGACATCCGCCTGCCCAGCGCGTACGGCGTGACACTCGTCTCTTCCAACGGCTCGCTGACGCTCATTGGAGCCGCAGGCGAGGCAACCATGAGAACAAGCAACGGACGGATCCATGTCGAAAACCACGACGGCAACGTGGTCGCCGACACCAGCAACGGGCGGGTCGTGCTGGCCCAGATCATCGGCTCGGTGAACGTGGACACCAGCAACGGGGCCGTTCGGGTGGATCTCGCCGACGCCTCGAGCGGGCCGGTCCATATTGACACATCCAACGGCTCGGTCCATGTGACCGTCGGCGGCGCGTTCGCGGGCGAGCTGGCCGCAAGGACCTCCAATGGGTCTGTCAGCCTCGTTGGTTTCGAGCCGGGCGAGATCACCGAGAAGAGCCGCCGGAGCTGCACGCTGCACGCCCAGTCCGCCCTCGGAACGCCCGGTGAGGGCGGCGAGTCGCGGATCCGCAGCAGCAACGGATCGATCTCGATCACCCGTCTAGGGGGGTAAGCGACGACGCTCAGAACTTTCTCGGACTGGCCAGAACTACCGCCAAACGAGATAATGACCGAGTTGTGGCTTTTCGGACGAATAATGCGGTTGCGATCGTGGTCCATGCCCCGTATCCTCTGTGAATCGTCCAGGGGGGCATTGCGTCAGGAGACCGCTTGAGAAGGCACGGCGGATTCACGCTGATCGAGTTGCTCATCACCATCGCCATCATCGCGGTGTTGATGTCGCTCATGCTGCCTGCGCTCGGTGGGGCGAGGACCTCGGCACGCTCGTTCCGATGCCAGATGGCGCAGCGAGCCGTCGCGTTTGATTTCTCGATCTTCGCCGACGACGCACTCCACGGCAACCGAGGCGACGACGAGGATCAACTCTCACGAGACCGCTTTCGCCTTGAGACGTTCCAGGAAACTCAATACGGGATCGATGAGTTCTGGAGTTGGGGAGCGAAGCAACTAGTGGAACTCCCCTACGAGGGCAGCGATCCGATGCGCTGCCCCGAAGTCGAAGGCCCGGTCGAGCTCCGACGTCAGGCGCCGTGCTCGCGCGGCGGCGTCGCGCCCCCAGAGAACATCTCCTACGGATTCAATGTGCGGATGCACTGGGGCGAGCAGGTTCGCGACGGACGCGTCGGGGTTCGCCCCGTCGAACTGACCTCCGAGATTCTGTTACACTCCCTCGTGCCGCTGATGTGGGATGTCGATGGCGCGGTTGCGGAAGAGAACGAAGTGTCACCGGTGTTTTCCGGCCCATCGTTGGATAGTCAGGGGCCGTTCGCGCGAGACCGCTACTGGTTCCCGGGCATGCGCCACGCCGGCTCGATGAACCTGACGTTTATCGACGGGAGCGTTCGCTCGACCCGCCACCCGCTCGAAGATTCGCTCGATTGGGGCTATCAGCCGCCCCTGCGATAATCGCGCCCCGCTCGGCAGACCTCGCCCATGACCATCCGTCGGCGATTCGTGATCCTCCTCGCAATGTTCGGCCTCGCGGTGCTTGTCAGCCTCGCCTCGGCGTGGTCGTCGTTCGCGATCATTGAACGAGAGGTCTCGCGTCCCGCCCAGAACATGGCGAGCGTGCTGACGTCACTGCGAACAATAAAGCGCGGTGCCGAGGCACAGGCGACGATGCTGCTCGGAGAGCCAAGCTGGGGCGACACAGCTCCAGAATCCGAGGGGCATGGCGTGCGGGGCGAGCGTTCTGGCGAGCCACCGGAGTTCGATGCCGACGCGTTTGGTGCACGCACCAACCAGATGAAGTCCCAACTGGATGTTCTCCAGCATGCAGAGCGCTGGCGCATTCGTGCAAGAGAGGGCGAGTCGGTGATCCTGCGTCAGCGGAACCTGCGAAGGCGAATCGAGGATACCCACACCGACGCCATGAAATGGGGAGAGTCCCAGGATGATGTCGCTCGCCGCCGAGCCGGGCTTGCGCTCTTTGAGATCCACGAGTTGATCGAGAAGATCGAGGGGCGCGTCCTCGAAGACACCAATTTTGCCGAGGCGTTCGAGTCCCAGCTCCGCGTACGCCTCATCGCGGTGCTGGGTCTGGTCGCGGTGCTCGCCGGGCTGGTCGGGCTGCTCAGCCTCTCGCTGGTCGGTCGCTGGGTCGTGAGACCGATCGAGGAGCTCCGCGTCGCCGCCGAACGCATCGGTGCCGGCGAGTTCTCCTATCGCCTGCATCCGCGGGGCAAGGACGAGCTCTCGACCCTGGCTCGCGAGGTGAATCTGATGGCCGGGCTGGTCGAGCGGAGCCAGGAAGAGCGCATCGAGCGAGAGCGCCTCGTCGCCGTCGGGCAGATGATGCGCCGCCTGGTCCACAACATCCGCAATCCCCTTTCAGGTATTCGCGGGCTCGCCGAGATGACCCATCAGGAGGTCGAGGACCAGGATCTCAAGGACAGCCAGCGTCGGATCATCGATGCGGTGGACCGATTCGAGGAGTGGCTCAACCGCCTGCTGCGGGCGACCTCCCCCGCCGACTTGGATTGTCGTGAGGTGTCTGTGGAATCGTGGCTTCGGGGCGTGATCCAGGCCCACGAGCCGATGGCGGCCTCAAGGGGGGTGGCGATCGAGTGCGATCTTGGCGGCGCGCGGGCCATGAGCACCCGCGTGTTCGACCCGGACCACATGGGGCACGCCTTGGCGGCTATTTTGGCCAATGCCATCGAGGCCACCCCAAAGGGCGGAGTTGTCCGTATAGCCCCATCAGCGACCGATGGCTCATGGACAGTGTCGATAACCGACGAGGGGGCGGGAATATCCGACGAAGTGCTCCCGAACCTCTTCCGTCCGTCGTTCACGACGAAGAAGCAGGGGACTGGCATCGGACTTGCATCTGCACTCCATGCGGTGAGAGGACACGGCGGGCGAATCGAGGTCGAGAGCCTCGGTACGTCCAGTGACGGTGGTTCGGGCGAGGCTCATGGCACGGGAGCGAGGTTCTCCCTGGTCTTGCCCGATCAGGTGCAGACAGGAAGCCTGGCCAATAATGGCCAGTCAGGAGCAGACGGTGGCCAGGATTCTCATTATTGAGGACGAAGAGAACCTGAGATTCTCTGTTTCTCGATCGCTGACAAAGGCCGGGCACGAGGTGTTTGAGGGCGAGTCGATCGGATCGGCGCGGGGCGTGTCGCAACGGGAGAGCCTGGACCTCGTTCTCACCGACGTACATCTGGGCGAAGAAGACGGGCTGGAGTTCGTGCGCGAGCTGCGTGCCGACGGCTTCGACGGGGTCATCATCGTGATGACGGCCTACGGCAGCGTCGAGCACGCCGTCGAGGCGATGCGCGATGGGGCCAACGACTATCTCCAGAAGCCCATCGTCATCGAGGAGCTGCTGATCCAGCTTCCCAGGTGGCTGGAGCATCGCCGACTGAGCCAGAAGGTCGAGCTGTACGAGCGTCTGGAACGGACGCGCGAGCAGGGGCGGAAGGTCCTGGGACAGAGCGCGGCCTGGCTCAAGTGCCTCGATCTGTCCGCACGCCTCGCGCAGATGCCCTTGGGCGCCGATCCCGGCGGGGCCCTGCCCACAATCCTGCTGCTCGGCGAGACCGGCGTTGGCAAGGGTGTGCTCGCTCGATACATCCACGACATGGCGGTCGAACGCCAGCCATCATCGACCAAGGACGAGCCGCCGTTCGTCCACGTCAACTGCTCGGCGCTGCCGGCAAGCCTCGTCGAGGGCGAGCTGTTCGGGCACGAGAAGGGCGCCTTCACCGACGCACGGACCTCGCGCACCGGGCTGTTCGAGATGGCCGATGGCGGCACAATCTTTCTTGACGAGATCAGCGAGATGCCGCTGGAGCTCCAGGCCAAGCTGCTCGTCGTTGTCGAGCAGGGCACGTTCCGGCGCGTCGGCGGATCGCGCGAGCGCAAGGTGCGGGCGCGGGTCATCGCAGCGTCAAACCAGGAGCTTGAGTCGCTCGCCGAGGACGGCAAGTTTCGGCGAGACCTGTTCTTCCGCCTCGCAGCATTCCCGATCGAGATCCCGCCCTTACGCGAGCGGGAGCAGGATGCCTTGCTGATTGCACGCGAACTCCTGGAAGACATGGGCGCTCGCTACGGGCGCGATGGACTGGATTTGTCGCCGGCGTGCGAGTCGGCGATCCTCTCGCACCGCTGGGCGGGCAACGTCAGAGAGCTGGCCAACGCGATCCAGCGGGCCGCGATGCTGAGCGAGACCAAGATGGTCGAGGCCGCGGATATCGGGATCGCCCATCCGCGGGCGGGCATAGAGCACAGCAACGGCAAGGCGACGCCCATCGGCGGCACGCCGAGATTCGACTTCGAGCGAGGCATGCACAAGGTGGACCAGGTCGAGCAGGCCCTCATGCTCCAGGCGCTCGAGCACACCCGCGGCAACGTCTCCAAGGCCTCCAAGCTCATCGGCATGCAGCGGAGCAGCTTCCGGTATCGCATCGAGCGGTACGGGCTCGAGGACAAGGTTCGAGAGATCGCGGAGAGAACGTCATGAGGCGATGGGCGTGGTGTGTTCCGGCGGTGGCGTGCCTCGGCGCAACGGCGAGCGACGACGTCGCGAGGTTCGTCGATGGGTTCGGCGACGCAACAGTCCGGCGGACCGATACCGGGTGCGTCGCGGCGCTGAATCCATTGAGCAATCTGCCGGACGTGCTGCGGGTGACCCTCAGCGGCTGGCGAGCGGACGACGCTCTTATCGATCCGTACACCGGCGAGGTGGAGGACGACGACGACGCTGAACTCTTTCGGTTGGACGTTTCCTTCGTTGGCCTTGTGAATCCTTCGGGCAGAGTCGGCATCGGGGGCGGTCCGTTTGAGGCATTCATCTTTGGACCGAGCCCCGTGCTCGGGTTCCTCGAGTTCGACGTCGATCATGACGAGGACACCGGCGGAGAGCTCGGGGGAGCCGCCGAACTCCGATTCCTGGCGAATGTCGGGCGATTCGGCGGGCTTCCCGGCGATGACATCGGCGAGCGTGCAGCGCGCAGCGGCGCCGGGCCGGGCGGATGTGGGGACCACGATCTTGATTTCTGGACCGAGCCCTTCTTCGAGCGATCGGGCGAGGACTTCTCGCTGGTGCTCTGCGGCTGCCATAGGGTGACGATCGAATCCAAGGCCGGCGGCGACCAGGACGACACCTTCGAGGCCGGCGAGACCTGGGTCGTTCGCAGCCGGTACTTTCAGCGGGCCGCGGGATATCAGGACGCCAGCGAGGTCTTCGGCGGCACCGACTTCGGACTGTATGATCCGAAAGTAAACATTCGATTCAGCCACGACATCGCGACCGATACGACGACCATCACGCTGGTCGAGGCGCTGACGATGGCTGGTGCCGCGCAGCTCACCGGCGAGCCCGAGGAGCCAATCGACTACGAGATCGGCCCGTTCAGCCATCACAGCGTCATCGAGGCGGTCCAGGATCTGATCGACCATGCCGGGGGCCTCAATGGCGAGGTCGAGGTGCTCACCGAGCGATGGGAACACAAGAAGGCCGAGGATGCACTGGAGCCGAGCGAATGGGACGTCACCGCGCTGTTTGGCACGTCGTATGCGAAGCAGGAAGACGGGCTGTATGTCTGGACCGATGTCGGCTTTGACGTGCGACCGTGTGATCTCAACGCCGACGAGCGAGTCAATGGCCAGGACGTGAGAGAGTATGAGGACGCGCTCGCCGCGCTCGACGGGACCTCGTGCGACGCCGACGGGCGGGTGGACGGGCGGGTGGTCGTGCCCGGATGCGGACCAAACTTCAGCCTGTTTGATCTTGATGGCAACTCCGTGATTGAGTTCGAAGACCGGGGTCTCTTCTGCCGGGGCGATCTCACCGGGTCATCGAACTCTGGCGATGGAAGCTATGGCGTTCCCGACGGCGACGTCGATGGCGACGATTTCTTTTATTACCTCGACCAGTTCTCGAGCGACAGCCTGGCCGAGGCCGACATGACGGGGTCTTCCGACCCGGACTCCTCGGAGTACGGCCTGCCCGATCTCATTATCGACTCCAACGACTTCTTCTACTACCTCGACATGTTCGTGATGGGATGCCCGTAGCGTGAGTTCGGCGCGACCTGCTTTCGGTTGAACACGCCGATTGCGAGTTCTAGAGCACGGCACCCGTCGCTGCCGGACAACGGATCCGGCCAATATTGTGCGCTGCCCGTCGCGGGTTGAACAAGACGGCCGAATCTCGCAGACGAACACCACCGCTTGGGGCCGGATCATCGCGGAATGACCATGTGCGAGCGTTTGGCACACGCATTGCACATGACTAAGCGTCGGAGGTTTCGGCGAGCCGTCGTCCTCAAGCGACATGGAGACCGGAAATGATCTGTAAGAAGAGTTGGGCTCTGGCAGCAGTCATCGTCGGCGCAGATCCAATGGCCCTTGCCGATGGCGACACCGACGCCGACGATTTCTTCGCATACCTCGACCTCTTTGCAGATAGAGGTTAATCTCTCCTCTTCCGGGACCCAGCCCCGGCGACCTGTCCCGGCGAGCGAGATGAGAAATCGCCCGACTCGCCCTTGAACTCGCCCCCAGCGCGATTCGCCGGGCATCATCCGACGAGACCGCAGGGCGGGGCCAACGCATCACGCTCCCTGCGAACGGGCCGCAGGGTGGCGTCGCTCGTGGGGTGCCCGCACGCAGGTCGGTTGATGCTGGTGCCTGCGAAAGAGGAGGAGACCGTGAAGACCCAACGGACAAGCCGAACCCTGAACACTCTCGCGTTCTCCTGGCTGCTTGCGATCGCTGGCGCTGCCTCCCTCGCAAACGCACAGCCACAATGGACCAGGCAGAGCGTGCTTCCCACAGACCGTGACCTCAACAGCGTGGCGTTCGCCACACCGCTGCACGGCTTCATGGTCGGCCGCAACCGAGCGCTCTTCGAGACATTCGACGGCGGGCGGACCTGGATCGAGCGCAACCTCGAGGCTCACAGCACCAATCCCTACTACGACGTCTTCTTCATTGACGAGAACCACGGCTGGGTCACCGGCAACAACTCCGACGCCCTGCGCACCACCGATGGCGGCCAGACCTGGACGCCCATGCCTGGCATGGCGGGCTCGTGGAGGTTCATCGACTTCGAGAGCCCGACCCACGGCATCTTCATGGCCAACGGCGCCTGCGCGGGCACGACCGACGGCGGGCAGACCTGGGAACTGCGCTTGGGATGGCCCGACTGCCCGATTGCCTGGGGCTCAGACTTCATCGACGCCGAGATCGGTCTCGTGTCGGGCCATCAGATCCCCGACGATCTGGACGGGATTTTTAGGACTACCGATGGTGGGCGAACCTGGACACACGTCCTCGATGCGGTCATCAACGACGTCATGTACGTCGATCAGAACACGGCGGTGGCGACGGGAGTCCTGCCCGGGCAGGTCTATCGCTCGACCGATGGCGGGCAATCCTGGGCCGCGGTCTCGCAGGAGTTCGAGGAGGACGGCCCACTCAACGATCTCGCGCTCGTCGACGAGTTTACGATCGCCGGGGCCTCCCACCAGGGCGATGTCTGGCTCTCCCACGACCTCGGCACCACCTGGACCAAGACGCTCGACGCCATCGGCGATCTGCCGTACACCTGGGAACTCAACTTCACAGACGCAGGGGTCGGGATCCTCACGGGCGCTCGCGGCATCATCTATCGCACCAGCGACGGGGGGCAGACTTGGCAGTACATCACCAACGGCATCGGCATGGATATCACCGCCATCGAGATGCACACCGACAGGTATGGAATCGCCGTCGCCCGCAATACCTATGTGATGCGGACCACCGACGGGGGCACCCACTGGACCGTCCAGAAGCCGGAGATCCGGGGCCAGGAGTTCGGCTTCGACGAATCACTCAACGCTGTTGACATTCTCGACGATCAGAACGCCTTTATCGCCGGTCCCGGCGGCACGGTGTTCAAGTCTGTGGACGCGGGGCAGAACTGGATGCCCATCAGCAGTGGTGGACGCCTGCCCGTCGATCTCGACATCAGGGATATCGCCGCACGAACCCCCGACGACATCTGGGTCGTCGGTTCCAATCGAGACATGTTCAGAACGCAAGAATCCATCTACCGCACGCTCAACGGCGGGCAAACCTGGTTCCGCCCGTTCGACGGCGCAGCCTTCGAGCTCATCCAGTTCATCGGTGAGGACAAGGGCTGGATCATGCGCCTCGGCGGCATCCTGCACCGCACCGATGACGGAGGCAACACATGGCAGGACGTCACGCTGCCCGACGTCTACTTCGGCGACAACCCCACCATCCAGGACATGCAGTTCATCGACGAGAACGTCGGCTGGGCCGTCGGATGGTGGGACTACGCCGCACGCACACTCGACGGCGGGCGGACATGGCAGACCTTCGACTTCGGCAACAACCACGAGGTCCGCGTCGCCATGGGTGTCGCGGTCATCAGCGCCAATGAGGTCTGGGTCGTCGGGGTCGATCGCCAGATCCAACCGATCACGCTCCACACCGTCAACGGCGGGCAGACCTGGATCCGCAGCCGCGACTCCCTGTTCCCCTACAACCCGGCTCAGCTCGACGCCTCGCCCTCGGGCGACCTCTGGGCAGCCGGGTGGGGCGGCCGCATCATCTCCACCGCGACCCCGTGTCCCGCCGACCTCGATGGCGACGGCGACATCGATGCCGACGACTTCTTCGCGTATCTCGATCTCTTCGCCACCCGCGATCCCGCCGCCGACATCGATGGCGATGGCGACATCGACGCCGACGATTTCTTTGGGTATTTAGATCTGTTTGCAGCGGGCTGCTGATTTTCTAGGGGAGGGGCCGTGGCAGCCGGTCCCGGGCGTGAGAGGCGAGGTGACTCGTCCGCCCACACTATTGGTTCTTGGCGTCGGCAGAGCCGCTCGCCACAGAGAGAAACGAACGAGGTACATCTGATGAAACGGAAGTGGAGTATGACATTGGTAGCGGCGTCCCTTGGGGCGCTGGCCTGCGGAGCGATGGCCCAGGACTGGAAGATCCTCAAGCCCAGCAACACCGGCGTACCCGGCGAGGAAGCTCGCTTCAACACCTTCGGGCCAGATGGGCGCCTCTGGGTTGCGGCACGCTGGCCCTTCTGGCGCGAAGGCGGCCTCGGGATCTATGACTTCACCACACAAACGTGGGAAACATGGGCCAACTGGGAGACGCCGATTCCCAGCGAGTTCATAGACGACATCGAGTTCGCACAAGACGGCTCGATCTGGATCGCAACCGAGGGCGGACTGGTCCACAAGGATGGCGACAAGTGGACGGTGTACAACACGAGCAACTCGCCGCTGCGCCACAACAGGATCAAGGACATCGACCTGGACGCCGACGGGCACGTCTGGATCAACAACACCGGCGTACAGCGGACCAATCACGCGATCTTCGAGTTCGACGGTGTGAACTGGACCAAGTACGAGACGGGTATTGAAATGCCCTGGGACGAGATCTGGGACGCGCTCAGTTCAATCGTCGTTGCCGGCGACGGGCACGTCTTCGTCGGCAATAAGGTGCTCGCCGGCTTGGCGGAGTTTGACGGCACCGACTGGATCTTCCACGACGGCCCATCGCGATTTACCGACCTCCACGAAGATCACAATGGCGACATATGGATGAGAGCAGACGTTGGCGGCGGCAACGGGTTTTACCGTTTCGATCGCTCGACAGGGCAGTATGAGGCCTATTTCGGCGACGTCACCGGGCTCGCGAATACGACCACGACCGCCGTTGAGGTCGGGCCCGACGGCGCGGTCTATCTTGCCAACTGGTTCGGCCAGGTGGCTCGCTCGCGTGACGGAGGGAGCACCTGGCAAGAGTTCACCAATCAGGGCATCCGGATCACCTCGCTCGCCTTCGCCGACAACGGCGACATCTGGGTCACGACCCCGGGTGCCTCGCGCCATCTCAACGCCTCCGGCGCCTGGCTCGAGGCATTCAACTCATATAACACCGGCATCCCGGACTATTTCATCGACAACTTCTATAGCGGCCCCACCGGCAACATGTGGGTTGCCACCGGCGAGGCCGGCATGAGCAGGTTTGATCACCAGAGCTGGCAAAACTGGGGGATGCACAACGGGCAACAGAATCCTTGGCCCTTCCTCGCCGAGCAGGCACACGGCATCTTTGAGGATAGCGATGGGATCCCCTGGATGGGCTCCAACGGCGTCGGCGCATGGGATGGCAACGACTTCCAGATCTGGGACTGGCGCAACAGCAGCCTGGGAGTCGAGATCTTCCAGGCCATCGGCGAGGATCCCAACGGGCGCATGTGGATCGGCGGAGACTACAGCGGCCTCTGGGGCCAAGCCGGCAATGACTGGGAGCACCACTCGCTTGGCGACCTGCCTCCCCATGGGATCGTCATCGGCATCGAGTCTGATAGCCAAGGAAACATGTGGGTCGCATCGCGACTGAGCTTCCATCGATTCGATGGCACAACCTGGACTGACTGGGACGCCACTGAGTTCAATATCATCTTCGAACGCGGAGGCATCAGATCGATGAAGATCGGTCCCGACGACACCCTCTGGCTCGGCATGGTGGACGGCCTCGTCCGATTCGACGGCAAGCAGTTCACCCTCTACGACACAACCAACTCGCCACTGCCCGGCATCTCGATCAGCGGCATCGACTTCCGTGATGACGGACTCATGGCCCTCAGCGCGCACACCTTCGAGAACCAGGCCCCCTTCCCCCACGGGCTCTGCTTTGTCTCCGGAGACATCAACGACCACGAGTCGTGGACGATCTTCACGAGGCAGGACTCGCCCATGACCCACCATCAGCTCGGCGACGTCGAGTTCGACGCGAACGGCCGTCTCTGGCTCAGCCAGATCAGCGAGGGCGTGGCAACGGTCCTGATGCCGAGCATCGGTTGTGCGGCCGACCTTGATGGCGATGGCGACGCCGACGCAGAAGACTTCTTCGCCTACCTTGATCTCTTCGCCGCTGGCGACTCCGCCGCCGACATCGATGGCGATGGCGACATCGATGCCGACGATTTCTTTGCGTATCTCGATCTCTTCGCGGCCGGCTGCTAAGAAGCGACCGGCACCGGGTCCACACCCGACAGTCTCAAGGAGCATCATCATGCACGCTCAGAGAAAACTCATGGTCTTCGCCGCGGTGCTGGTCGCGGGCGGCACCCCGGGGGCACGCGCCCAAGACGTTCTCTTCACACGCGATTATGGCGGCGAAAGCGAGGACGGGGCATTCGCGATCGAGGCGACGCGCGATGGCGGGTACATCGCCGTCGGGTTCAGCAGATCGTTCTCACCCAACTCGGGCATAGCCGTGTACCTCGTGAAGACCGACGCCAACGGCGACCAGGAGTGGTCGCGGACATTCGATAACCTATCGGACTTCCATAACTACGGGGCCGATGTCAAAGAGCTGCCCGGTGGCGGGTACGCGATCGCCGGAAGGACCGGGAGAAACGGCTCATTCAGAGCCTTCCTCATCCGGACAGACGCCAACGGCGGCCTGCTGTGGGAGAGGACCTACGACGCGGGCAGAGACAGCAGAGCGCACGCCCTGGCTCTCACATCCGACGGCGGCTTCATCATCGCCGGGCAGACGTGGTTCCTCGACGGCGACTTCGGCAGCTACGACATGTATGTGGTCAAGACCGACGCAAACGGCATCCAGCAATGGGCGCAAACCTACGAGTACGACGATGGCCCCAACGCAGGCTCGGACGTTGCGCTCGCGATTGAAGAGGTCTCCACCGGCGGGTACATCATCGGCGGGTTCGTGCAAGGCCCAATCTGGGATTGGTGGGTGATCCGCACAGATGAGCTCGGCGTTGCGATCTGGGACCAGACGCACAACAACGGCGGGGGCTCCAGCACCCTGAGTTCGATCCGCGAACTCGCCGACGGGGGCTTTGTCCTCGCCGGGAGTTTCGCGAACCAGTCGGGCGATTCCGATATGGCCCTCGTTCGCACCGATGACCTGGGAGAGCCCATCTGGACGCGGATCTTCGGAGACGGGCGCGCCGACGACAAGGGCCAATGCGTGCGTGTAATGCCCGACGGCGGGTTCATCTTCGTAGGCATGACCGGCTCGTTCGGCGCGGGCGGCGCGGACATGTACATCGTCCGCACAGACGCCAACGGCGTCGAGCTCTGGAGCGAGACTGACGGGGGTGTATCCGACGACCGGGCATGGTCCGTGGCCGTCGGCACCGACAAGATCGTCGTCGGCGGGACGGCGTGGTCGTTCGGCGCCGGGCGTGGAGACATCCACCTCGTCGGGTACGACGATCCGGCTCTGGGCTGCGCTGCCGATCTCGACGGTGACGGCGATGCCGACGCCGACGACTTCTTCACCTATCTCGATCTGTTCGCCGCCGACGACCCCGCCGCAGATATCGACGGCGATGGCGACATCGACGCCGACGACTTCTTTGCGTATCTCGACCTCTTCGTCACCGGATGCTGAGTTGTTGTAGATCCGTCGCAACGGACAGCGCAAACTCAAACCCGGAGGCCGGGTGCCCATGGGGCTCCGGTCTTCTCTTTGCTTCCACACTATTGGCCAATCGCCATGGCCAGTGCAAGCCAGGGGCGATCGTCACTTGACACCCGGCGCTGCGTGACAGCGAGCGACGCCGGCGCACCCTGTGACGCGACTTTGGCACGCGAGTTGCCATGCAACTCATCGGTGCCGCGCTGTGCGGCGTATCAACGAGCTCTTCAAACACAGGAGATGAAGTCATGACCAGAAAGACAATCAGTGCGATCCTCGTGGCAGGCTTGGCGGCCTCGGTGGTCGCAGAAGTGCCGGCGTTCGACCCGGCAACCAACCTCGCGACCGCGCAGCGCCCAGGCGGTGTCGCCGCGGGCGATTGGGATGGCGACGGTGACATGGATCTCGCTGTCTCGGTATCCCAACCGGACCGCGTCCTCATCTTCACCAACAACGCCGGTGTATTCACCCAGACCGCAGAGATCTTCACCGGCGCGAACAGCGGCGCCGACACGCTCCAGGCCCATGACTTCGATGGCGACGGCGACACAGACTTCGCCGTCGTTCTCAAGAACATGAACACCGTGCGGGTATATACCAACACCGCCGGCGTGTTCGGTGCGGCGGGCGATGCCGCGACCGGTAGCGAGCCGCGCGCCATGAAAATGGGCGATGTTGATGGCGATGGCGATATGGATCTGCTCACCGCCAATCGCAGCGGCGCCAGCGTCTCGGTCTTGGTCAACAACGCCGGCGTGTTCACCGCCACCAACGTCTCGGTCGGTGACGAGGCCGGCGGGGCAGACTTCGGCGACTTTGACGGCGATGGCGATCTGGACTTCGCCGTAGGGCGTCGCCAGCTCCGCGACGTGGCGTTCTTCACCAATAACGCCGGCGTGTTCAGCATGTCCCAGTCCATCTCGACACCGAATCAGCGCCCGAGCTCGATCGAGACCGGCGACATGGACGGCGACGGCGACGTTGACGTACTCGCCTCCGGCGATTTCCTCAACCTCTTCAGTAACACCGGTGCGGGCACCTTCACCGGCCCGGCATTCTTCACGACCGGCGGGCAGAACCCGGGCGACATCGCCGCGGTCGACCTCGACGGTGATGGCGACCTCGACGTCGTCGTCGGCGACGAGGATCTGAGCTTTGTCAGCGGCCTGGAGAACCTCGGCGGCACGCTGGGTGCGCCGGTCCAGTTCGTCACGGGCACAGCTCCCCAGCAGATAGCCGTCGCGGACCTCAACGGCGACACCATGGCCGACCTGGCCGTGCCGAATGGCGACAGCAATACGACTAGCGTGCTGTTCAACGCGATCGCGCCGCCCAAGAACTGTGGTGCCGACATCGACGGCGACGGCGATGCCGATGCCGACGACTTCTTCGACTTTCTGGATCTCTTTGCCGCCGATGATCCGAGGGCGGACATTGATGGCAACGGAACCATCGATTCCAACGACTTCTTTGCGTACCTGGATCTTTTCGTGATCGGCTGCTGATCACTTTTTGACTGTCGTGTTTTCTGACCAGGCCCACCCCCGCCTTCTTGAAGGCGGGGGTGTCGCCTTGCGCTATGAGCCTCTGGGTGATCCGGGCTTGGCATGACGATGTGCTCGTCAGCTTTGTCATCCCAGCACACGACGAGGAGCTCCTGCTGGCACGCCGGCTGCGCAAGCAGGGGCGGTATGTGTCGGTTCCATCGGCGGTCGTGACCTCGGGGCGGAAGCTGCGGACGTACTCGTTCTGGGAGATGTCCGTCGAGATCGGCAAGCTCTTCGTCGGCGGGACGCGGCGGTTGAAGAAACGCGAGAGGTTGGACATGTGGTACGGGCCGAGGCGGGAGGATCCCTGGGGGGGAGAGCGAAAAGCGAAGAACGAAGAGCGAAAAATATGAACTACCACGGAGTGTCACAGAGTGGCACGGAGTGGAGAGGTCTTGTGGCGGGGAGATGGCGGGACGGGCGAGTGCTTGGAGTGTCGCAGGCTCGCTTGCGCTTCGGGCTCGTAGGGAGACGTTCGAGCGTGGAGAGTTAGGCGTCGATCTGGTTGAAGGTGACTTGGTCGTCGTCGAGGGCCGCGAAGAAGGCATCGACTTGCAGGTTGGCGTTGAGCCCCCGGACATGTGTGGTGGCGCGGGCGAGGTCGTCGAGCTGGCGGGCGTGCAGGTCGATCGTGTGGATGTTGAGGCGGTGGGTGTAGTACGCGCAGCCCTGGTGGGCGATGAGCACGACCCGCTCGATCTCGTGGACCTCGATGAGGAAGCGGAGTTGTTGTTCGACGGAGTGCTCTTCGCTGTGGGCGGAGAAGTGTCCGGCGAGGCAGGCCGCGCCGCCGGGGACGGCGAGGCGGTCGTAGCGGGGGAGGTCGAGTGCGTTGTGGCAGAGGTCATCGAACTGCTCGCCGAAGCGTCCGTCGGAGCAGTAGACGGCTGCGGCGCGGATGCGCTGGGTGGAGAAGGGTGCGTTGGATGTCCAGGGTTGTGGGGGCTTGTCGGGCATTGGAATGGAGTGTAGTTGGTTGAATGGATCCGTGGGGCGGGTGACGGGCGGTCGAACGAGGAGGCTTGAGGGTCGTCGATAGTGTCGGGCGATGGGCGCGGTGGTGCTGTGCTGTGCTTTCGGGCACACGATGGCGTATCGGTTGGGTGTTGGTTGATGGTGTGTTTCGGTGGATTGGAGCCCAGGCTTGCGCCAGGGCCTCTTGTGGGGACGTTGCTGCGCACGTCGGGGGTGCGGAGGAGTTGGGCGGCGGCCTTGCGCGCGGATTCGTGGGTGGTGCGGAGTTTGGGGTCGATTTGCGCAGGGTCTCTGGCGGCGGCCTGCTGGAGTCGGTAGGCGGCGATGGGTCTTGCCTGGGCGAGGATGGCGCGCTCGCGTGTTTCGTTGATGCGTTCGAGGGTTTCGAGGGCTTGTTGGATCCGTGGTTGGTTGAGCCAGGCGTCGAGCTGGGTGATTTTCAGATCGTGGTTGTCGCAGATGTCGAGGAGGTCGATGTCGGCGGTGAGGAAGTCGCGGAGGAGGGCGTCTTCGTTGAGGTCGCCGAACGGCGACGGGTCGGGGGTAGGGGGTCGAGGGTCGGGGGAGGGGTCTGGGGATTCGGGTCTGGGGTTTTGAGGAGGGGCGTCGATTGGAGTTTCGGTCGGGTCGGGTTCGAGTTGGGTTTGGATTGCGATCATGGGGGTATTGTTTTCGCAGATGTGCTCGGCGTCGACGGGGAGGGTGTGTAGGGTCGTGATGTGGCGGACGAGGGATGGGTGTCGTGCGAGAAAAGTTGCGTTTGGGAGTTGGGGATTGATGTGCCGCTGACCATTCGGATGGTCAGTGCTTCTTGGGTGGGTAGGTGTTGCGATGAGGAGCACTGGTCCTTGGAAGGGTCAGTGGCATGGGTTTGTGGTACCTGCCCTCACTTGTGATCGAGATGCTTGCCACAATGCCCGATTACAATGACACGATCGTCAGAATCCCAGAGGAAGTGGCAGCGGAAGGTCTCGGCAACGCTGGGTTTTACACCGATTTTCAGGTGTGCCATCATCGGCGTATCCTCGTCTTTGTAGGTGAAGGTCCGCAGCTTGACGGCTCGCCTGTTCCCCTCGACTGTCTCGGACTCTTTCGGAGAGAACGCGTTCTTCCCAAAGATCTGCCTTGCGGCGTTGGTGCCTTTTCCGGTGATCATGGCGTTGTAGTACTCACTACAAAGGCGTGACAAAAGGTCGAATGCCTTTCTTGGGGCGTTGAATTTGTTGGCTTTGCGAGCCGAGGCGAGCGCACTGTCGAGAATGACGACGCGTCCACGGTACAGGCGACCAATCGCCTCAAGACAATCGTGCAGTGCGGCATTGTCCGCCATCGCCTGGACGATCGCGTTTCGATCTTCATCTGAGAGCTCTGACGTTGACAACGACGTCGTGCTTCCCGCTCGTTGCAACTGGCCCTGTAGCGCCTTGACAGTATTGTCCAACTCCTTGACCTGGCTGTCAGCAGCGTTGCGCTCGCGTTCCTCGATCTCCAGAGTTGACTTCAGGTCGCAGATCTCCGCGCGTTGGTCCTCATCGACCTGCTTGTACAAACTAGCGAGGTCGGCATCCTCCACGGTTTTGGCTTCGCCCGCCTTGGTCAGTGCCGCCCTGAGCGAAAGAGTCTGGACTCGCTCGGGGGAGATATGGGCTCGGGCATTTGCTGCGTTGGTGCGATGACCGATCAGTGCGAGTATGTCCGGTTCGGGCCGCTTGCCTTGTGCCGAGACATTCTCCAAATCGGCGGTCAACAGGCGTGTTGAGGGTACGAACGAACCCGTCACACGATTGACAACTGGCCAGAGAATGTTGACCGCGCCGTGATAGGCGCAAAGCTGAGAGCCAATAGCGTCGGCAATCGCAAAGGTGTCCGTGCTCTCGGGTATCAGCACGACATCAGCTATGCCGACGAGCAGGTCATTCAGGCGGTTGGGATCGACGCAATAGCCGCCGCGCTCACGAGGGCTGACCAGAACCAGAGGATGCCGTCGATCGGGATCCCTAACTGTCCAGTCAAAGGCCTCACAGTCTGCCTCAGTAAGGTATCGCAGCTTGCCGCCAGCCGTGCCGCTGCTGAGACTGCACCGCCCGAGGATTTCGGGCACTACGAGGGGTCGCGTGGTTTCGACCTGAGCACTGACCTGCGCGCTCGATTCACTCGTGTGGAGCACAATAGTACAGTTGGACTCTCCCTTGCCAACCCGCACTCCGACTTCTGTTAGCCACTCACGACCGCGAACGTGCCGATCAGGATGGGCGAAGCGGACGGCAAATGCGGGGGAGTCATCGTCTTCAGACCTGGCGGTTTCTAGGTAGACTCCGTCGCCGAACTCTCGGCGAGCCGGCTGATCCATGAGCGGCGAAATATCCAGCAGTCCCTTCTTCTCGCTCAACCAAGTCTCGACAGCACCGGCAACCTTGGTTAGCACATCATGGTTAGTGAGCTGAAGACTTGCGGAGTAGACAATCATTGGGTTGCTCCAGAATGGCACTATATGCTGTCAACAGCTATTGTGGCAGTTTCCTTCGATAGAATAGTTCGTCCGCCCCTCCGGGGCGGAATCCAGACATCATGTTACCACGGGTTGCGTTTCGCCGCTTGCGCGGCTGCGCTTCACCCGTGGCTACAGGCGTTGACCCCTCCGGGGTCGGGAGCGCGAGGCCGATCGTGGGTCGGCGCGAGTCAGGGGTGATTAGGCCTCGACAACCATCGCCACGGCGTTGCCTCCGCCGAGGCAGAGCGCGACGACGCCTCGCTTGGCGCCGGTGCGGTGCATCTGGTGGAGGAGGGTGGTGAGGACTCTTGCGCCGGAGGCTCCGATGGGGTGGCCGAGGGCGATGCCGCCGCCGCAGATGTTGAGCCTGGACTCATCGATGCCCAGTTCCTTGATATTGCACAGAACCTGGGCGGCGAAGGCTTCGTTGAGCTCGAACAGGTCGATGTCCTTGAGTTCGAGGTTGGCCTTCTTGAGTGCGCCGCGGATGCCGCCGATGGGGGCGGCGAAGATGTCCTTGGGGTCTACGCCGTGGGTGTGGTAGCTGAGGATCTGGGCGAGCGGCTTGATGGCGAGTTCTTCGGCCTTGGTGGAGGACATGACGAGGGTCGCCGCGGCTCCGTCTGAGATCTGTGAGGCGTTGGCGGCGGTGATGAAGTCGTGCCCGGGGATGGTGCGGAGCTTGGCGAGGCCCTCTGCGGTGGATTCCGGGCGGATGCCCTCGTCGGCGGAGACGCCGCCATCTGGGCCGGGCTTTTTGCGGTTGCCGAGTTGCTCGCCGGTGAGGGGGATGAGTTCGTCCTTGAAGTGGCCCTCGCTAGTCGCGGCGGCGGCTCGCTGGTGGGACTGGGCGCTGAAGCGGTCCTGTTCCTCGCGCCAGATTTCGTACTTCTTGGCGATGTGATCCGCGGCATTGGTCATGCCCCAGCATTCGAGGGCGCAGAAGAGGCCGTCGTGCTGCATGTGGTCCTCGAACTTGGCTTCGCCGAACTTGACGCCGTTGCGGAGGAAGCTGTAGTGGGGGGCGGCGGACATGTTCTCGAAGCCGCCGGCGATGACGCAGTGGTTGTCGCCCGCTTTGATGGACTGAGCGGCGAGGATGACGGCTTCGAGGCCGCTGCCGCAGACCTTGTTGATGGTCTTGGCGGAGAGGGTTGTGGGGAGGCCCGCTTTGAGGCCGGCCTGGCGGGCGGGGTTCTGGCCGAGGCCCGCCTGGAGGACGCAGCCCATGATGCACTCGTCGACCTGGTCGAGGATGTGAGGGTTCTGGTCGATGAGGGCGCGGATGGCGTAGGAGCCGAGCTGGGGGGAGGGTGTGCGGGCGAGCCCGCCGAGGAAGCGGCCGATGGGTGTACGCTTTGCTGCGACGATG
Organism: uncultured Phycisphaerales bacterium; assembly: GCA_965371965.1. Lineage (GTDB taxonomy): Bacteria > Planctomycetota > Phycisphaerae > Phycisphaerales > UBA1924 > S146-42. Next base: position 443 of record CBDVAM010000002.1, on the reverse strand, counting down.
ACGGGGTTGGACATCTCTATCTCCGTGGAACAGTGGCAGGAAAGGACCGGCAAACTTGGGTGCTTGGCGAGCGCCTCGAAGACGAAATCGGGGGCGAGCAAGCGGGAAGAATCGTAGGCGTCGGGCAGTGTGAATTGGGGAGTTTCGGCAGATGGATCGGGAGCGATTGGGCATGCGTGAGCGGGCTGGGCGCGACGTTGAGCGCGGTGTCGGTGGTGATGGTGGCGGCGACGATGTGTGTGTGGGTTGGCGTCGGCGCGCTTGGCTGTGGGTGGAGTTCTGTGTACTGTTTCTGGGGCCGCCGGTGCCGTTGTGGTTGATGCGGGAAACGTTTGGGTTCGCCGTGATTCCGATGCTGGTGGGTGGGCTGGTGGTGTGCGGCGGGTTCCTGTTGTGGGACAAGACGTTCGACAATCGGCGGCTGTGGCTGAACGGGATGGGGT
>CBDVAM010000001.1:0-77099 GCA_965371965.1 uncultured Phycisphaerales bacterium | reverse complement strand
GTACGGGTCGGTGACACAGGCGGCGAGCAGTACGGCGACAAGGTCGAGAAAGCTCTTGATCTGGAAGACAAAGCCCAGCAGATCGTCGATCACCTCGCTGGGCACGAGCATCTGATAGATGGGCGACATATTGATCCGGGCCTTGGTTATCGTCGCGTCCTTCTCGCTGGCGGGGAAGAGCAGGATCGCGCTCAGCGGCAGGTCGCCCTCGTCGCCGTGGACGTGGAAGCTCGATGCGTTGTCGGACGTGATCTGATTGAGCTGGCGGACGGCGCTGTTGAGCACGGTGCCGTCTGCGGTCTCGGCGAAGACCATGCGCGGGTCAAGATCGTTGGCATCAGCGTGCCCGTGCATCGCACCCTCGAGCAGCCACGCCGTGCGGATATCGGTGAAGACGGCGTGGTCGTCGGGCGTGCCGGTAGGCTCGAGCACGCCCGTGACGCGCAGGCTTATCGACGGGGCCTCGGCGATGTCGAACGCCTGGTCCTGATCGGAGAAGATCGTGCCGCCGGTTGTGGCGTCGAGCGTGCGGGCCGCGGCACTGCCAAGCACCACGTCTCCCACGCGGAGCGGGAGGGTGCCCGAGGCGAGGGCGAGCCTGCGCGCTTCGAAATATTCGAGGCTTGTGGCGACGATGGGCACTCCGCGCGCGGTGAACCGCAGGTTCATAGCGATTGCGAGCCCGCCACCGGCGTCGGCGAGCGACTCGAACTCGCGGTAGGGGATGATGTCGACGGTGCTGGACCGGAAATACAGCGTGCTCAAGGTGAGATCGAACCGGTTGCCCTTAGCGCCCATGACAAGCGGGGTTGACTCGGCGCGGGCCGAGAGCGAGGCCTCGTAGCGTGCGCTGAGGATCTGGACGACCGCGGGCAGGTACGCCGCGACCGCGAGGCAGAGCACCAGGATCGTGGTGCGCAGGCGATGGTGCAGGGCGTGGCGGAATGAGAGGTACAGCAGGTCTCTCACGGCTGTGACCCTTGGGAAGAGGCGGATTCGCTCTCGGTCAGCGTGGCGGCGTGCAGGTCGCGGATATCCACGACGCGGTCGAACCGATCGAGGATCGCGTGGTTGTGGGTGACGATGAGCAGCGTCGCGTTTCGCTCTTTCGCATGGTCAAAGAGCAGGTCGAGCGTCGTATCGGCGGTTGCGGGGTCGAGGTTGCCCGTCGGCTCGTCGCCCATCAGCAGCGAGGGCTCGGTGATGAGCGCCCGGCAGATAGCGATCCGCTGGCGCTCGCCCTGGCTCAGGCGGCTGGGGCGGCGTTTGAGCGTGTGCGTGACGCCGAGGGATTCGCTCAGGGCGAGGGCGCGATCGCGGGTGGTGCGCGAGACGCGTAAGCGCGATCCGACGCGCAATGGCAGGAGCACGTTCTCGATCGCCGGGAGGTATTCCAGCAGCTCGAACTCTTGAAACACCATGCCGATATTTGCGATGCGCAGCGCCCGCCGATCGGCGTCGGCGAGCGTTGATATCGGCTTGGCACCATGGAGCACGGTCCCCTGCTGGGGGACGATGATGCCGGCGATGAGATTCAAGAGCGTCGTCTTGCCCGATCCCGACGGGCCGATGAACGCGACCCGCTCGCCCTCTTCGATCGACAGCGCGTCGATGCGAAGCTCGAATCGATCGCCCGGCGGGCCGGCGTAGTGGAACCGAACGCCGTCGAGCGCGATCCGCGCGGTCATAGCTCGCCCACGGGGCGGGCGGGCTTGGTCGGATCGATGAATGGATCGGTGTCGAGGCGTTGTTGTTCGAGGACCTCGCTGGCGGCGATGCGCCAGCCGGCTTCGGTCTCGACGACGCCAAAGCGGGCGAGGTACTCGTTGGTGCGCCAGTGGGAATGCCCGAAGTGGTTGACGACGCCGTCGACCTGCCAGCGGGCCAGGATTGCAAAGCCCTGTTCGCCCGATTCCACCTCGCCGATGGATTCGATGGTGGTCTCGTCGAGGCGGACTTCCTGGACACTGGAGACCGCGCCGCCCTGATCGTGCATGATGAGCGAGGCGAAGACCTGGTTGTAGAGGCGATCGAGCATCTCACCCGAGACGCTGCGGGCGAGCGCGTCGTAGATCTCGGTGTCTGTCTGATAGTCGAACGCGCGGTAGATGTTGGCGTGCAGCGGTGCGAAGACCGCCAGGGCCTCCGCCTCGGTGAGTTGCTCGGGCTGCTCGGTGATGGTCCGGATCGGGACACGTCCTGTATCGAGTGCCAGATAGGCGACAAGGGCAACCAGGGGAGCCGCGCCCGCGACGAGCGCCTTGGGTTTCCCTCGCCCCGAACGCGCCAGCGTAACCACGAGCGCGAGTGTGTACACGCCGACGATCGCCAGAGAGACAGCGGGGATCGTCACGGTCCGGGTTGTCGGCTCGCGCTCGCTGAGTTGGGGCACGCTCGCGAAGCGATCCTCGGCACTCAGGCCGGTCGCATGAAAGATGTACTCGGGCTCGTCTTTGGTGAATGTCGCGATCTTGAGCTGACCCTCGGCTCGCAGGCGGGCCTCCAGGCGGATCGGCGGGCGAAAACCGAACTCGTCTGGGTCGATCGTGAAGTCCGGCGGGAACGTCCCCCAACGCATCGCGACCGACTTGAGCTCACCCTTGATCGGATAGTCCAGCACAAGATGGATTTTCGTAAGCCCCCGCATGCCGGTCCTGGGGAACAGGGCGACGTGGCTCGGGTCTGAGCGGACGACATTGAAGGTGCGGACGATCGGGGTCACCTCGACGCCGTCGATGGCGACCCGGTGCTCGCGGGCGAGGTATTCGAGCAACCCGGCCCGGACCGCGTCCTCTTCGATGGGGTGGATATCCGAGGGGTTCTCGCGCGGGAACTCGCCCATCTCGTCGATCATCACCAGGTTGACGAGGATGTCGAAGACCACCGCCGACTCGCCGATGGTGATCTCGACGTCGGCGTGGGGGCCGTCCTGGGGGTGGGCCGGCGCGGGGTTGGCGGCGAGCAGAAAGAGAACCCCGACAAGAGCCCCGAGGATGGGCTTTGGGACTCGGGCCATGGGTCTGGTGTGATATGAGGTGATTGGCATGGGGCTGTGGCGGCTCCGGGGATTGCCCCTGGCCCTGGCGCATCGGCAACCTGCGGGCGGGGAGGCGATACGATCGTATCGTCTGGGTCCAAACAAGATGCGACCCCCAACGGAGGGAATTATGGTTACTCGGAAGATGATCGGTCGGATCGCCCTGACGGGCGTCGTTGCGTTCTGTGGGCTTGCGGGATCGCCGGCGGTCGCCCAGGACGCGAAAATCAAGGAAGCGCTCGAGGCGGTCGATAGCGATGTCAGGTTGTTCAACGACCACCTGATGTTCCTGGCGAGCCCATACCTGGGCGGACGCCTTCCCGGCACGCCGGGGATGGAGATCGCCAAGGACTACATCGAGCATTTCATGATCGAGGCCGGGCTGAAGCCCGCGTTCGCCGTCGAGCGTGACGGCGAGATCATCGACCGCGCGAGCTATCGCCAGGCGTTCCCGCTCGGCGGGACCAGCGAGGTCACCAAGAGCGAGGTGGGCGCATTTGTCAATGGCGAGCAGCTCACGCTGGTCGCCGATGAGGATTACAAGGTCACGGGTATGGGCGGATCGGGCACCGTCGCCGCCCCGATCACGTTCGTCGGCTACGCCATCAACAGCGACACGCACGACTACGCCAGCTTTGACGATGGCGACAGTCTTGAGGGCAAGATCGCGATGGTCCTGCGGTTCGAGCCCATGGATGGCGATGGGAGCAGCCTCTGGAACGACGGTGCATGGAGCAACGAGGCTGCGTTCAACACCAAGATCCGCGCGGTCGCGGATCGGAACCCGGAGGCAATCATCCTTGTCAATACTCCGGGCGCGAACGACCCGCGTGTGGGCACGCTCCTGGGCGCCAACAACGCGGGCGGACGGGTGTTCAGGGATGGTCCGGTGATCCACATGAGCGCCGAGGCCGCGTCGCGCCTGGTTATGGCGGGCAGCGAGCACACGCTGATGGAGCTTCGCAAGATGGCCGACGAGGGGCGGGCGATCGTCGATCTCGACGGGATCCTCACGATCGACGCCGCCATCGAGCGCAAGAGCCTCATGGCCGAGAACGTCGGCGGGCTGATCCCCGGCAAGGGCAGCCTGGCCAACGAGATCATCGTCATCGGTGCCCACGCCGACCACCTGGGCATGGGTGCCTTCGGATCGCGCGCCAGCAACCGCGAGGATCGCGGCACCAAGCTGCACCCCGGCGCCGACGACAACGCCTCGGGCACCGCCGGCATCCTGCTGATCGCCAAGTGGCTGAGCGAGCAGTACGCCGAGCTTCCCGACGACGCCAATGCCCGAAGCGTGCTGATCGTCGCGTTCAGCGGCGAGGAGTCTGGGCTGAATGGGTCGCGGTATTACGTCGAGAACCCGATCGAGTCTCTCGATCAGCACTACATGATGATGAACTTCGACATGATCGGGCGCATCTTGAACAAGCGTCTGAGCGTGACCGGCTCGACCACCGCCGATGGCTTCGAGGAGTGGCTCGATCCGTTCTTCGACGACAGCGGGCTGGAGATCGTCAAGCCGGCTGGTGCCCGCGGCGGCAGCGACCACCTGCCGTTCTTGCAGAAGAAAGTTCCGATCCTGTTCGCGATCATCGCTGACTTCCACGGCGACTATCACACGCCGGCGGATATCAGCGAGAAGATCAACCGCGTCGATGCGGTCAAGGCGTCGCGTCTGTTCAGTGACATCGCATTCGGTGCGGCACAGCGCCCCGAGACCCTCGTGTGGGCCGACGCCACCCCCAATCGCCAGCCGGCCGGCGGCGGACGCCAGGGCATCCGCGTTCGCGTGGGCATCATGCCGGGCAACTACGACGGAGAGGGCGGCGGCGTGCTGCTCGATGCCGTGACCGAAGGCGGACCGGCGGACGCCGCAGGCCTGCGGGCAGGCGACCGCATCGTCCGCTGGGACGGCCAGAAGGTCACCGACGTGACCGAGTGGATGGGCATGCTCCGCAAGCATCGCCCGGGCCAGGTGGTCAACGTCGGCGTCAATCGCGATGGCGAGGAGGTGACCCTCAAGGTCGAACTGGGCACCGCCGGGGGCTGATACACCGCGTTCCAGATTTCCACATCGCCGGGCGGGCTCTTGGGCCCGGCCGGCGTTTTTCGTTGCCACCTGACGTGCCCGCGAGGGAGAGCCAAGGCAAGAGCTGCATCATCTATCCCTGGCGGGTGGGCGAGGGGCGAGACATGGCTGCCCGCTTTCGCCTGTTCGCCGATAGGTGTCTACGATTCTCGCTGTTCGGCGGGTGTAGTTCAGTGGTAGAACGTCAGCTTCCCAAGCTGAATGTCGTCGGTTCGATCCCGATCACCCGCTCTTTCGATGAATCGCGCCGAAGCATGCGTTCGCGTCGCTGACCGCCCTTCGGGACGTGCGAGTGGCGTCGGGGCGCAGGCGTATCCAGTGGATGCGCCCTCGCACACGGAGGACGCATGAACGCGCCGAAGTGCCGTCGTCATCGTGGAACTGGTCGCGATCGGGAAGGGCACCAAGGACCCGTGGCCAAAGCCCGCCCAGCTTTCGCTGGAGGACATCGTCATCGAGCACTGGTTCGAAGGGTGAGCCGAGGCGCTGCACAATCGTATCGGTACACGCACAACGCACTGCAAGCGATATGCTGCCGGCGGCCGATGCATCCACGAATACCATGCCAGTTGTGTTCGGATCTGCCACGCGCCCTGTTTTCGGCGCTGCTGGTTCTTGGGCTTGTCGGCTGCTCCGGGCGCGAGGAACCTGCGGTGGGCGTCCTCGATGCCGGATCCAGCGTTGCGCCGCGATACGTGGGATCGAACAGTTGCCGGGAATGCCACGATCCTTACTTCGATATGTGGAAGGGATCGCATCACGACCTGGCCATGCAGCCGGCGACGAAGCAGACCGTACTCGGTGACTTCGACGATGCCGAGATGATTCAGTACGGTGTGGTTTCTCGATTCTACACGCGTGACGGTCGCTTCTTCGTGAACACTGAGGGGTCCGACGGGGTCCTGCGCGACTACGAGGTGCGTTACACGTTCGGCGTCACGCCGCTCCAGCAATACCTCGTCGCGTTCCCCGACGGGCGGTATCAGGTGCTGCCCACCTGCTGGGATACCCGTCCTGCGGATGAGGGCGGGCAGCGCTGGTTCCACGTCTATCCCGACGAGCACATCCCCCCGGGCGATGAGTTGCACTGGACGGGCCCGAACCAGAACTGGAACTACATGTGTGCCGAGTGCCACTCGACCGACCTGAAGCGCAACTACGACCTTGCCGAGAATCGCTATGACACAACGTGGTCGGAGATCAGTGTTGGGTGTGAGGCGTGCCACGGGCCGGGCTCAGATCACCTGCAATGGGCGCAGGAGAAGCCCAACTCATCGGATGGAGATGGGCTGGGCCTTCCGATCGACCTGACCGATCCGGCGAGTCGAGGGTGGGTCCTCGACCCCGGTGCGGTGACCGCCCGGCGCGTGCTGGTTCGCGAATCGCACACGGAGATCGAGACATGCGCGCCCTGCCACGCGCGCCGGACAACGTTCGAAGAAGGCGGGATCGGCAAGCCGTTCCTGGACACCCATCTGCCCGCGCTCCTTGACGAGCGTTTCTATCACGCCGACGGACAGATCCTCGACGAGGTGTACGTCTATGGGTCCTTTGTGCAGAGCAAGATGTTCGGCGCGGGTGTGACGTGCAGCGACTGCCACGAGCCGCACGGGTTGCAGGTGCGAGCGCCGGGCAACTCGTTGTGCGCCCGCTGTCACATTCCGGACACGTTCGACACACCCGAGCACCATTTCCACCTGCCGGATTCGCCGGGCGCCCAGTGTGTCGCGTGTCACATGCCCGAGAAGACCTACATGGTCGTCGATCCCCGGCGTGATCACAGCCTGCGTGTGCCGAGGCCCGACATCTCGGAACGGATCGGCGTGCCCAACGCCTGCAACGGATGCCACGCGGACGAAACCGCCCAGTGGGCGGCCATGGCGATCGATCAGCACTCCGGCAGGGAATGGCGCTCGAGAAGTCACTTCGGCGAGGCGCTGCACGCGGCCCGTTCCGGACACGCGGATGCCATGTCGATCCTTGCCTCGCTCATCGAGGATCCGGATCAGCCGGGCATCGCCATCGCCACGGCGCTGTCGATGTTGCCGCCAGCAACGGACGCACGGGGATCGAAAGCCATCGCCACGGGTCTTGAGAGTGAGGACCCGCTCGTGCGCATCGCGGCGCTTGGCGCGCTCGAGCAAGTACCCGCTCCGGAACGGATCCGCCTGGGTGCCCGGTTGCTCGATGATCCGATCCGGACCGTGCGCATGGCGGCGTCGCGCACACTGGCCGACGCCCAGCTCCAGTCGGGAAGCCTGCAATCGGCATTGGATCGCGCCGTCGATGAGTATATTGACGCCCAGATGACCAACGCCGAGCGCCCCGAGTCGCACATGAACATCGGCAACCTCCGTGCGCGCCGGGGCGACTGGCTGGGTGCCGAGGCTTCGTACGGGACGGCGCTGCGTCTCGCACCCGCCTTTGCGCCCGCGGCCGTCAATCTCGCCGATCTCTATCGCCGACTCGGTCGTGACAGCGATGGCGAGCCGGTGCTGCGGACAGCAATCGAACGCGATCCCGCCAGCGCCGCGGCCCATCACTCTCTGGGCCTGCTGCTAGTGCGCACCGGCAGAATGGAAGAGGGAGTTGCCAGCCTCGGGGAGGCCGCACGCCTTGCGCCTGACGGTGTGCGCTACCGATTTGTCTTCGCGGTGGCGCTTGGGTCGACTGATCAGGTCCCTCGAGCCATCGCGGAGTTGGAAGCGGTCTTGGAGGACCACCCGGGCGACCCGGAGATCCTCGCTGCGCTGGCGTCGTACTGCCACCAGTCCGGAGCGATCGATCGCGCGATCGAGTATGCCGGTCGGCTCGTCGCTCGCTTGCCGGGGGATCCAGGCGCCCTGCAGATGCTGCGTCAGCTCGAGGCCCTGCGCGATCCGTGACCCTGGTGGGATTATCCCTTCGATGTTCCGGCGTCACCCAGTGGCGGCTCTACGCGACATTCCGGTGAGCGAATCGACTATGGCACAACGTCGCAATACGTTGTGTTGACGCTACTTGCGTGTACCCAGGTGAGCGGCGCGAGGGGATAGCCCATGCTTCCCAAGCTGAATGTCGTCGGTTCGATCCCGATCACCCGCTCTTTGGCATGACTCTCACCGGCGGCAAGGCTCCCGAACGGTCCGTTGGCAAGATGCAAAGAGAGAGGCCGTTGAGTGTATGGGTAGCTCCAGAGCCTCGGATCAACAGGCCCATTCTCAAGGGCACCAAGGACGCGCTCATGCACGCGTCGCAAAGGCTCACGTCGCACCAAGCACTCGAACGCTTCCAGCCCGAGACCGAGCTCTCGAGGCATGAGTGATCGCTTGTGCTTTAGCCCTCGCTTGCGAAGCCGATCTTTGACTTGCAGTTGAGAACTGCGCGAATCCTCAAACGAGAGGCGGGCCACTGCACAGGAATCCGAGTTCCCCGGGACCCGTCGCGACCGAGGTGGAGCCGGCCTTCAACGAGAGATCTTGATTCGTCAGCGCGAGCTAGGGGAAACCCTGGCTGCTTGTATGTTGGCAAATGGCGGATATGTTTCGGACCGTGCCCGAGATGCCACCGCCGCCGTCGCAGATGCCGCATCCACCCAAGCCCACCGGCCCCATGGCTCGGTTCTTGGCGTTCGTCGAGTGGCTGGGCAACCTCCTGGCGCACCCGGTCACGCTCTTTGCGTTGTTCGCGCTAGGCATCGTGATCATCAGTGCGATCGCCGCCGAGTTCGGCTTGCAGGCCGACGCCCGGCCCCAAGGAACATCGCAGCAAATAGAAAAAACGCCACCGAAACACGGTGGCGTTGATGGGTTCCAAACAAGGTCTTGCCGGCTAGCGACGTCGCCGAGATCCAACGGCTAGGCCAGCAATGCCAAACATGGCGAGCGCTGCTGGTCCTGGAATGAGTGTGATGTTATCGAGAGCCAGGAAGTTACCTGTTCCATTATTTTGGTCAACGTCAAGAGACGACAAGCCAACAAATCCTGGCAAATCAGTATTCGTTATCACGCCATGCGATACGGGCACGGCTTGACTTATTGAACCACCAGCGGTGAAGTGCCCGGTGAAGAGCAGCGTACCGTTTCCTTCACTGAAACCACCGATAGTATCAACATTGAGTGCATCGAAACTCGAACCGAAAATGTTGGTAAAGGTGATACTTGGAGCATTGGCTCCGTTCTGAAAGAAAACCACATCATCATCGGCTGCCCCAAAGCCAGAGTGGTCATTGTCTAGAGTAAAAACCGAGGCAGTAATGACCTCGTATTGCCAATCGCCTTCTATGAACACGAAGCCTGGAGCCCGGAGGGTATTCTGACCATCACCTTCTACGCCATTAAAAGTCATAATGTCTGCAGAGGCCGGTGCCGATGCGCCAGCCGCAACACCAGCAACCAACAGAATCGCAGCCTTCTTCATCTCTCCACTCCTCTGTCTCTCTACTCGCTTGAGACATACCCGTCGGAGCCGAGGACCCCAACGCGGATCAATATACCCGGATGGACCCGCGGTTACCAAGCAAGAAATCTCGAAATTCAGCGAGAATTCTTGCATTTAGCCCATAACGAGGACAAATCCCCATTTTTGGCATCTCAATGTCCATCGGAAATGTTCGCGGGCCATGCCTGAAATACCCCCGCCGCCGTCGCAGATGCCGCATCCTCCCAAGCCCACGGGTCCCATGGCTCGGTTCTTGGCGTTCGTGGAATGGCTAGGGAATCTCCTGCCACATCCTGTGACGCTGTTCGCCCTGATTGCGTTATTGATCGTCATTGTCAGCGCGATCGCTCACAGTGCGGGCGTCTCGGTCCAGGATCCCCGTCCGGGGGACGAGGGCCAAGCCTTGACCACCCAGTCGCTGCTCGATGGCGATGGCATCGCTTGGATGAGCCAGAACCTCGTCAAGAACTTCACGAACTTCTCGCCGCTGGGGACGGTGCTGGTCGCTCCGCTGGGCGTAGGCGTTGCCGAGGAATCGGGCCTGCTGAGCGCCGTGATCCGCGAGATGATTCTCTCGGCGCCAAAGCAAGCAGCGACAGATGTCGTCGTCATTGCGGGGGGTAGCTAGCAACACCGAAAATAGGATGGGCTACGTCGACCTGACCCTCGCGGTCGCTGCGTGCTACCAGAAGAACGTCGGTACCGGCGCAATGATCGCGTCGATGCTGCCCTCCAGAATGCTCTTCCTGCTCGGGTGGACGATCCTGTTCTATCTCTGGGTCTTGGTATTCGGCCTGCCGATGGGACCCCGGGGGTGCCGACGGCGTACCTCCCGACGACCGGTCGAGTTCTCGGACCGCGAACTCCTGCCGAAATGAGGCGTACAACCCCAGGCGGTCTGAGCGGGCCAACAATGCCCCAGGCAGGTGCCGCTCGATCCGATAGTGCCCGCTGGAGGAGCCCCTCATGACGTTCAAGATCACCCTTGCCACCCTTGCGATGCTGTCGGCGTGCGTTCTGGGACAAGATGACAGCGTGCCACAGCCCCCGGTCGAGCCTGCGAGCCAGGTGGAGGGCCAGGTCCTCCCCGCAGCGCTGGACCTGTTCGCGAAGCACCTCGAGGCCATCGGCGGCGCCGACGCCATGCGTGCCCACAAGAATCGCGTCCAGCGGGGCTCGATCAGCGGCGAGTCTTCCTTTGCGCTGCTCACGACCTGGCACGCGCCCCAGGACAAGCTCCGCACGCGATTCGAGATTCCGGGCAAGCCCGCCGTCGATACCGTCTTCAACGACGGCTACGGCTGGAAGGTCATCGACGCGAAGCCGCCCGAGCTCGTGCGCAACGAAGAGCTGCGTCAGCTCCGTGACGACGCCGAGTTCTTCGCCGATATTGAGGCCGAGGCCCGGTACGAGTCGCTCAAGACCTCGCGTCTGATCGAGAAGGCGGAGACCGGCATCCGGGCGTACGAAGTGCTGGCCCAGTTCCCCTACGGCAAGGTCGAGATGCATTTGTTCGACGCCGACAGCGGCCTGCGCATCGCCAAACGCACGTCGACAATGACGCCGGCGGGCCAGATGCCGATCTTGATTGAGTATCGCGACTATCGCGACGTCTCAGGCGTGAAGTTATCTTTCGAGTTGTCGATCACGTCGAACCCGGACGAAGAGAATCAGCAAACTTCGATCGTCAAGTTCAGCGAGATCAAGGCGAACGTACCGAGCATGCCGAGCTGGGATATGCCGGGCGCGCTGGCGGAGCAGGTCAGGCGGCTGGAGAGAGCGCAGGGCGATTCGGGCGGGTAAGAGATTGTCCGTCGCTCGGGGTTGCTTTGTCTATATGCACTTCTCACACGCGGTGCCGAACCTCTGACAGATCGGGTGGTCTGAGCAGTTCTTGCCTCGCGCGGTGCACGCACGCCGCCCGTGCCAGATGAGCTGATGGCTCAGCTCGCACCAGCGGTTCCGGGGCATCAGCGCCATCAGGTGGCGTTCGATCATCGTCACCGTTGCGCCGTCTGGCACAAGATCGAACCGCCGGCTCAGGCGTTCGATGTGCGTGTCCACCACGAATCCGACGTTGACGCCGAACGCATTGCCGAGCACGACGTTGGCCGTCTTGCGGGCGACGCCGTGCAGGCTCAGCAGGTCTTCCATGGTCTGCGGCACGTCGCCCCCGAACCGCTCGACCACGCCCTTCATCGCCAGGTGAATCGCCTTGGCCTTGTTGCGGAAGAACCCCAGGCTCCTGATGTACGGCTCGATCTCCTCGGGGTCGACGCCGGCAAAGTCCGCGGGAGCGGGAAACCGCTCAAAGAGCGCCGGCGTGGCCTTGTTCACAGCGACATCGGTGGTCTGGGCGCTCAGAATCGTCGCCACCAGCATCTCATGGGGCGATGAATAGTGCAGCGCGCAGTGCGCATCGGGATACGCCTCCCGCAGCGCGTCGCCAAGGCGTTTGGCCCGGCGCTTGTCCGCAGGTGTAACCTGCGGCAGTGCAAACGGGATGTCCCGCAATCCTCTTGGATTCGCCGGGCTCGTGGACGGCACCTTCGTCGCTCGGGGCTTTGGCGTGCGCGGATCCTTCTTTAGTTTGGAGGGCTTCTTTGCCATGCCCGACGGTCAGTTCTCGCTCGGGTTGACATCATTCGGCTCGCGAGCGCCCGCGATCGACCATACGCCGCCGACGAGCGTGATCAGCACCGCCAGCGAGCTGCCCGCCAGCGCCCAGGTCGCGCGTGGATGCAGGGCGTCGAAGGCCTCGCGATGCAACTGTGCCGACTCGTTGTCCCCGCCCTGGGCCGCCGACCAGTACGCGCGCAGCTCGTGCTGCATCGTCGGTCCCAGCACAAGGAGCTGATACGCGACGACCAGCAGCGAGCCTCCCAGTGCGACCGCCCGAACCAGCGTCGAGATCCGCCTCGCCGAGAGCTTGAAGACGCCGATCGAGACAACAAGCGTGAAGACAGCGATCAGCACCGCGAAGAACTGGATGAAATCGCTCGTCGTAAAGACCATGTCGCCGACACGCCCGCCCACGATCAGCCATTGCTCACCGGTGAAGCCCGGATGGTCCGGCACGCGCGCGTCCATCGCCCTGAGAAGCGGGAACACCTGCGCCGCCACAGCCCCGGCCATGACCAGCGACCCCAGCCACACCGCCAGGGCCACGAAATGCACCGACTCACACACTTTCTGTCCAACGCGCATGGCCCATCCTAGAACCCGGGCAGGACCGCCATCAGTTAGTCATTGTGTGACAGGACCGCCATCGAGCCGGTCATTGCCCAGCGATTCGGTGCGCCGCCTCATGTCCAAACGCCGCCCAGAGAAGTTGGTGCTTCACCCGGCCATATGGGCCAACCACTCGCCAGCCGCCTAGAACACCCCCAGATGCCTCTCAGCAGCGACCCATCCCCGCTCGCCCTGACCCTGCTCGGGCTGGACCCATCCCGGCGCGAGCCCACGCGAGCCCTCATCGACGAAGCTACTTCGCTTGGCTTCAGCGCCATCCAACTCGACGCCACCGCCCAGGACCTCCGCCCGCGCGACCTCGACCGCTCCGCCAGGCGGGACATCGCGGCTTTGCTCCGCCGCTCCGGCGCACACGCCACCGGCCTCGATCTCTGGATTCCACCCGCCCATTTCGCCAGCCCCGAGCACCAGGACCGTGCGCTCGGCGCGATCCGCGCGGCCCTGGAACTCGCCGCCGACCTCTGCAAACTAGGAGCAATGGCACGCGCCGTCGTGTCCGTCGAACTGCCGACCGATTGTCCTGAAGGAATCCTCGCCGAGCTTCGCGCTGCCACCGATCGCTTCGGCGGGAGCATCGCCGACCATGCTGTTCGCGAGCAATCCAATGAAACGACCAAGGACACGACCCAAGAAGGTCTGGATGTCGGGATCGATCCCGCGGCGATCCTCGCGGGGGGCCAGGATCCTGCGAGCGTCGCGGCGTCCGCTGGCACCCGCCTCGTCAGCGCCCGCCTCAGCGACCTCGCGTCGTCGGGGCGCGTCGCACCGCTGATCGAAGGCGGGCGACTCGACGCCCTCGCCTACAAAGTTGCAATAGAGACCGCAGGCTATCACGCCCCGCCCATCCTGGACCTCCGCGGCGTCAAGGACCCGCTCGCGAGCGCGCCCGGCGTTACCGAGGCATGGAGCCGGCTCGCTCTGGGTTCGCAATGACCGCGCCCCAGCCTCGTTCAGCACACGCCTAGTGAACCGCACGTCTCCCCCCGGGGTACACATAATCATGCTCACTCTCGCCGCCGCTTTGTGTTTGCTGCCCCCGCCCCCACCGGGCGATCCTGTCGACGCGTCAATCACCCCGCCGACCGGCATGGAGTGGTTCCGTCAGGCCGACGAGAATCGCGACGGGTTTCTGACGTTCGATGAGTTTCCCAATCGCAGGATGTTCCTGGCGTTCGACACCGACGCCGACAATCGCCTCTCGATGGAAGAACTCGCCCGCGCGATCGCCGACCGTGCGCCCGAGCGTCCCAACGAGCGCGACCTGCCCGGCGTCGAGATCCGGCGCAACGTGAGGTATCTCAACCCAGACGACTCGGACGCGGCGAACGATGTTCCGCCCTCGGATCCCCGCCTCACCAGCCTGGATCTCTACCTCCCGACCACCATCCTCGCCAAGGGCGAACGCCGCCCCATCATCGCCTTCGTCCACGGCGGGGGATGGCGCATCGGCGACAAGACCCGCGTCCAGTCCAAGCCCAAGCACTACTGCCAGAACGGCTACGTCTTCGCGAGCATCAACTACCGCCTCTCGCCCGATGTCGTGCATCCCACCCACGCCCAGGATGTCGCCGCGGCGGTCGCCTGGCTTCACGACAACACCGAGACCTTCGGCGGCGATCCGAATCGCATCGTGCTCATGGGACATTCATCGGGCGCGCATCTCGTTTCGCTGATCGCGACCGACCCGAGCTATCTCGCCGCGCACGGGCTCAATCCCGCCGACCTGCGCGGGATCGTCTCCCTCGACTCGGCGTCCTACGACCTCAGCGAGCGTGCCGACGACGTGGGCATGCGCAAGATGATCATGGAGGCCTTCGGCGAAGACCCGGACACGCTCCGGACCGCCTCACCAGGGCATCATGTGATGAGCGGGCGCGAGTATCCGCCGTTTCTCATCGTCTACGCGTCACGCCGCCCGATCGCGCAGCGCGAGTCAGAACGATTCGCCGACGCGATCGAGCAAGCCGGCGGCGACGCCCAGATCGTCCGAGGCGAGGGCAAGGACCACGCGGCGGTCAACACCGACACGGGAGTTCGCGGCGATGCGATGAGCGAGGCGATCGATCGGTTCATCAGGCGGGTGATGACTGCGAATGAGGGGTCCGTCGGCCCGGATCTGTAGCAGAAACGGATGACTTCCAAGAGTTTACACATTCCGCCAAACCAAACCTGACGCCCAAGTTCGGTCCGGTTTGTTGCTCGATAATCGTACATTTCCCAGAAATGGACACGCGCCTTCGCCCAGTTGCGGTTAGGCTCACGCTACTGGTGAAGAGGCCACGTTCTTCACACGTGAGAGGGCGTGGTGTCTGTCTCGAATAGGGAGAACACTGATGAAGAGCGTTGTGACTACTCTCACGCTGGCGATGCTGACCGGTGCCGCGGCGGCGGGCGATATCGTCAAGCCCCCGGATCTCGGTCCGTTCTGGAACCCGCTGGATTCCGACACGGGCACGTACATCTACGCCGACAGCTTTGTTGCCGATGAGAACGGCACGGTCGATGAACTCGGCATGTGGCTGCACTTGAGTAATGGCGGCGCGGGCACCGGCTCGCAGATAGCGTTCGAGGTGTACGCTTCGATCGGCGGCAATGCGGCCAACGGGCCCGACTCCACGAATGTCCTGGCCAGCACCGGCCTGATCGATATCGGCGGTGGCACGCCGGATCTCACGCTCTACACCGCCGCCCCAGCCTTCAGCAACGCGCTCACCGCGGGTGAGACCTACTGGTTCGGCGCAAACGTCATCGACGGGGGAGCCAACGTCGATCCGTATCGGGTAGGCGGACACACCCAGAACAGCGTTTACAACGACAACGGCACATTCTGGTACTCCAACGACCCGACCGGCGTCAACTTCGACGGCCGAGGCCTCACGCCCGAGATGGCATTTAGTGTGAGCATCGGCTCCGGGTGCCCCGCCGACCTTGATGGCGATGGAGATACGGACGCCGACGACTTCTTCGCCTATCTCGATGGGTTCGCCGCTGGCAACCTCGACGTCTGCGACATCGACGGCGACGAGGACTGCGATGCCGACGACTTCTTCGGCTACCTAGATCTGTTCGCCCAGGGCTGCTAGGACCGGCGATTACGCTGCAATACAAGGGCTGCGCCGCCGGGCGTGGCCCTCGTTCTTTGTTGCACCTCTCGCCAACGTATGGCCTGCCATCACTCGAAGCCCATGCACACCGAGTGGACGAGAAAATGGGTATTCGCACGCCCGCAACGCCGGGTCGTGGCACTCTGGGTACCTGTAGACAACGCGAACAGGCAGGCGGCGACGCCCAGATCGTCCGAGACGAGGGCAAGGACCACGCGCCGGTCAACACCGACACAGGAGTTCGCGGCGACGCGATGAGCGAGGCGATCGACGAGTTTATCGGACGAGCTTTCTCGTCCCGATAGCCCCATGGAGCGATCAGGCGCGCCCGTGGCGTCCGTATATTCACCCATAGAGTTAGCTCATGACGTATTTTGTCAGTATTTTCGACAGGAAACTGCTTCCATTCTCGCCCGGTTCCTGTACACTGGCTCCCAGAGGACGGAGTTGTGCCGCGATTAGTCGTGGTACAGGATGCCCAAGATAGAGGGAGTTCAGAGATGAAGAGGTTTGTTCTTCTCGCAGTTGCGGGAACGGTATCTGCGGCGAGCGCGCAGACAATGTACACGGTTCGCGAAAGCGACGACGTGCTCGAGCGCATCGACATCAGCGATCCCAACAATCCGGTCTTTAGCGATGTCGGACCGCTGAATACAGGATTCGCCTTTGGCGGTCTGACCTACGACGGCGGTAGCGGCACCATGTACATGGTCGCCGGTCGCGGCAACAACGGCCTGTACACCGTTGATCTGGGCAGCGGCAATGCGACCGCCGTCGGAAGCCATGGTATCAACGACATATTTGCAGTCGCTTGGGACGGCACGACCGACACCCTCTACGCCACGCAGTTTTCTGGTGGCAGCGGCCTGTACACGATTGATCAGGGCAACGGCAGCGCGACCACGATCAACGGGTCCATGAACGTCGGCATCGGCGGGCTCATGTACGACGCCAGCCGCGACATGCTCATTGGGTCCCAGGACGGTGCAGGAGACCTTCACGACATCGACCGCAGCAACGGCAATCAGGTGCTGCTCTTCGACGGCCCGTTCGTCAATGACAGCGGACTGACCCACGACACGATTAACGATCTCTACTGGGGCATTGATTGGAGCGGCGTGCTCTTCAACTACGACCCGAACAATGGGTTCGCTCGCACCGACGTTCTGACCGGACTCGGCTCGCACGACGGGCTCGCATACATCCCCGCTCCGGGCAGTTTGGCACTTCTGGGCTTCGCCGGACTCGTCGCCACTCGCCGCCGCCGCCGCTGATCAGTTCTGGTTTCCAGGCAATATACAAGAACGGCCCGCCTCGGCGGGCCGTTCTTTTTTTGTTCACGTCTCAATCGTTAGAGCGAACGCCGGCCTATCCCAGTTCCTCATCGGGAATATCCGCGTTGGTATAGACCTTCTGCACGTCGTCGTTGTCCTCGATCAACTCCACGAGGTTCATCAGTTTCCTGGCGTCCTCGCCGCGGATTTCGACGGTGTTGTCGGCGAGTTTGGCGATCTCCGCCGCCGCGATCTCGATTCCCGACGCGATCATCGCCTCCTTCACCTGGAGAAACTCGATCGGATCGGTGAGCACCGTCCATGCGCCATCGTCGCCTTCGGGGGCCTGCACGTCCTCGGCACCCGCCTCGATCGCCGCCGTCATGATGGTGTCCTCATCGACCTTTGAGGCATCAACGAAGATCTGCCCCTTGGTCTGGAACATGAACGCGACGCAGCCGGGGCTGCCCAGGTTTGCGCCGTGCTTGTTGAAGATCATCCGGATGTCGTTGAACGTGCGCGTCTTGTTGTCGGTGAGCGCATCGACGATCATCGCGATGCCCTTGGGGCCGTAGCCCTCGTAGGTCACCTCGAGCCAGTCCTCTCCCGCCCCGGCACCCGCGCCCTTGTCGATCGCCCGCTGGATCGTGTCCTTGGGCATGTTCTCGTACTTCGCCTCATCGATCGCGTAGCGCAGCGAGAGGTTCGAGTCCGGGTCGCCCCCGCCGGCCCGTGCCGCGGCCATGATCGCCTTGGAACACTTGGACCACATCTTGCCCCTCTTCTGGTCCTGACGATCTTTTCTGTGGCGGATATTCGACCACTTGCTATGCCCGGCCATGTCCTGATCTCCGTCTCAATCGGTTGCTCTGATTCTTCGCGTCTTACTCCCGGGCGTCACTCTTGCCTGACCGATTGGCCCGCCCCAAGAGGCGCGACCAGTGGTTCCCCGCCCGAGCCGCCCGCGTCGATCTTTGCTGAGAGAGTATCTTCCATTGTCCGCAACTCCACGAGTGCCGGGTGATTCTCGCCCAACTCGCCTCCCAGCTCCGCGACCTGTTCGCGCGTGGTGGCGAGCGCCCGCTGCCAGCTCTCGATCGCCCGTTCGTGCTCCTCGCCCCGCCACAACGCATCGCCCAGATGATCCAGCACGACCTCCCCGGGTTGCTCCGCGCCCAGTTCGACCGCGCGCTCCAGCAGCGTCACAGCGCCCAGGCGAGGCTCGTGCCCGTCGAGACCCGGCTCGTCGTGCATCTGCCCCCGCATATATCGCGCCCATCCCAACGAATCCAGAATTATGTCATCATCGGGAAGCTGCTCATGAGCGATCTCGATCAGACGCTCGGCCCGCTCGATCTCCAGCCCCCGTTCCAGCAGCGAGTATCCCAGGTTGTTCGCGCACCACGGGTGCCTGGGGTCATACTCCAGCCCGATCTCATAGTCCGCCAGCGCGTCCTGCTCGCGCCCCGCTCCCGCGTGCTGCACGCCCACGATGAACGCGACCTCGCCCCGCAGCGCGCCACCGGCGAGTTCCTCGACCGGGCGCCTCACCGCTTGTGTGAACGCTCGCAGGGGTGCATCGTCGCGCACGCGTTCCAGCAGCAGACGCAAGCTCCGCGAGCCTCCCTGGCTCATGACCAATCGGATCCACAGTTCGACGCCCTCGCTCTCGCGCAGCGGAATCTCACCGGTGATCGCCTCGATCAGCTCCAGCGCCTCTCCAAGCCGCCGCTCACCCCCCAGATATCGCACGGGTGCGAGCACGGTGGCGTCAACCAGCCCGGGTCCGAGCCAGAGCGCCGTGTCCCGTGTTGCGCGGGCGATCCGGTCGGTCTCCAACGGTTGCAGCGTCGCGAGGAGCGCCAGGCGCAGCTCGTGCAGCGGTGCCCCAAGCGTCGCATCCAGCCCGATCAATCTGTCGAGCAGCGCGATCGTCGCGTCTCGCTCGTCGCCCTCGGGTTCACGGGAGACCCTCGCGCCCAGCCGGCGGAGCGACGGCGTAAGCCGCCCGCTCTGGGCGACCGTCAGCGACACGCCGTCGAGCGCCCTGGCGCTGAGCAATCGCGCCGCGCGTTCCACCTCGCGCCTGTCGACCAGCTCGGCGGCCCGCTCGACGCGCTCTGCGACGGTCAGATCCCCCGACCCAAGGCGGGCGTCCCGCAGCGCACGTCCAGCCTCTGCGAGCCCAGGATCGCGCAGCATCATGTCCTCGAGCTCACGACGCACCGCAGCGCCCAGCGCTTCAGCGTCACGCAGAGAATCGAGCGCATCTTCCCGCCGCCCCAGCGCCTCCAGCAATCGCGCCCGCGCGATCACCAGCGGGATATCTCCGGCCCGGCGGACGAGCAGTCGATCCAGCAGCGCAACTCCACGCTCGAGCGAGATCTCGCGTTCGATCCCGCGTGCGCTCAGCCAGATCGACGCCAGAAGATCGATCGCCCGATCCGACTTTTCGCCGCCCAGCGCGAGCATGGTCAGCGAGAGTTCGCCGTCGTTCCGATTGCCCATCGCCAGCGTGCGTTCGCCCGCGAACAGACGGCGCAGGCGCGAGCCCCCGCCTCGCTCGCGCAGGAGCGCTCCCCCAGATTCGGGTGACTCTCGTATCAGGGCCTCGATCGCCACGAGATTCGATGGATCCAGCGCCAGAACTCGCCTGGCGATCTCTTGCCCGCGCGTGCGGAGCATGTCGCGCGGGGCGACTCTCAGCCAGAACACCATCGCATCGATCCGCTCGCCCGTTCGGTCGCCACCGGGCTCATCGGCCAGCTCCAACGCGGTCGTCGCGCCAAGAGCCGACCGCTGCATCGCGTGCAGCGCCCACGCCCGGGTGAGCCGGTCTCGAGCGGACCCATCGGCATCCATTCGATCAAGCGTCTTCCTCGCGAGTTCCAGGCGCCCCATCGCGTCCAGCGCCATCGCATTGAGCGCAAGGCCGATGGTCCCGTCGTCACCCAGTTCGCCCAATCCTTCCAACGCCTCGGCGGGCCTGTTCAAGGCAAGCAGCAGCGAGACACGCGCAATCCTCGCCGACTCGTCTTTACTCTGAGCTTCTGCCTGCGCGAGCACATCGAGCACATCATCATTCTGGCCCAGAGTCCGCGCAACGATCCTGCCCGACTCCAGCGCGAGCAGGGGATGGCTCTGGGCCAAGCCCCGCATCTCGCTCGCGAGTGAGGTTGCGTCATCGTGTGTCGCCAGCAGATCGCCGAGCGCCAGTGTGTCCATCGGCGAGGCCTCGAGCCAAGCTCGCAGCACGTCTCGTCCCGCCTCGCCGCCCAGCGCCGCCGCGCGGGCTCGATTCAGCCAACTCCGCACCGTTCGATCGACCCAGGGCTCCTCGAGCATCCGTTCGAGGCGTCCAGCCGCGTCTCGTCTCGACGGGTCGTCCAGCATGGCGAGCGTCTCGATGAGGCGGTCGTCCAATCGCCCTGCGTGGTCGCCAAAGGCCTCGATGAGCCGATCAACCGCCTCGCCACCTCGCCCATCAACAGCAAGGGCATAGATATGCTTGGCAACGACCGCGTCGTTGATGTGAACGCCCAGGCCCCAGGCGGCGTGATACGCGTCGGCCGCACGTCCGGGCTCATCCAGGCGAAGCCAGTTGTCGCCGACGACCCGCATCAGTCTGGCGCGTCTCGGATAGAGGCGCGCCAGCTCATTGTCGTACATCGACCGATTGCGGACGCGATCGATATTGCGCACGCCGCGCTCGATTGCCTCGTTGCCCGCTCGGATCCAGCCCGAGGCGTGCAGCACCTCTCCTAGTGCGACGTGGATGATCGCCGGGAGTGCGCCGTCTTGTGCCGATGGGATGCGGTTCGTCGCGAGCGCAAGCCGATCGATGCCCGACTCGGTCCGCCGGCCCGTCAGGTCCAGCGAGCCCAGCACATACAGGAGCCTCGGATCGCCCGCTCCCAGCGAGACGGCTTTTTCGAGCGAGGTCGTCGCCGACGCCCGGTCATTGATCGACATCTGCGCCATGCCCAGCTCGCGCCACGCACCTGGCGAGTCGGGGGCGAGCTCTGTCGCCCGCCGGAGCGCGCTGACCGCCGGCGCCGGCTGGCCGCTGAGCAGCAGGAACCTCCCGCGTGCATAGAGGCGTGCGGCACGCGGATCGAACCCGATGGTCGCGTCATCGGGCACCTCGACGGATGTGGAGCCCAGGCGGTCCTCGGCCTGCTCGATAATCTCGCCCAGCGGCACGATCGCTCGCGCTCGTTCGTCAGAATCAACTCTGCGGATCGACGCCGCCCCCAACGAATCTGGCAGTGTCTGCGCGTGCGCCGCCGAACTCGCAGATGCCATGAGCGCCATCGCGAGAAGCAAGAGCCCAAGACGGATCATCTCCCGCTCAGCTCTCACTGGCGGCCTCTCGTGTGGTCTTTCGCCCGCCGGACTTCGTCGCAGCCAAGCTCTGGCAGTGATGCTCGAGCGCGAGATAGACATCGCGCGCGTCGGCGGCCCGCACCGCCCGCTCGATCGGCCCGCACGCCTTATCGGGATTGGTGGTTCCCACGGAGACGCCCTCACTCTTGAGCATCGCCATCAATCGCCGATCGACAGGAAACGCATGCCCCTCCAGACGAAGCAGCACGACCCTCGCCGCGACAAACCTCGGCACCCCTGCCAGCGACTCCAGGTATCCGCGTGCATCACGCTTGGATTTCTCTCGCAGCGTCTCCAGGCTCAGCAGGTTCTCGCGGTCGTAGATCCCCCGCAGCGCAGCCGCCAGACGCTCGGCTCGCTCCAAACCCTTGGGGAAGCGCACGCCAAGCAGCGACGCGATCTCCGATGGATGGCACACCCGTAACTCATTAGCATCCACGAATGTGCCTTCGAGCTTCTCCATCGCGCCCCGCGCGTGCTCGCTCCCGGCCTCCCAGTGCATGAACGAATAGATCAGCTCAGCGACAAGCCCGTCGCCGGTCGGGACCGCCGGGCCGTGATACCCGGGATCGGCAGCTCGCTCCGCGATCCCCGCGACCAGCTTCTCGATCTGTTCGCCAAGGCCGCCGTCGCTCATGACGCCCCGTCCTCCTCGCCCGCCTCATCCTCCTGGAGACCCTCGTCGGGCTCCTTGGTCTCGAGTTCCTCGCGCACCTTGGACAATGCTCCGAGCACCTCGGACTGTCGCCGGATGCTCGCGTCAGACTCGAAAATCAGCTCGGGCATCCTGGCGAGCGCCATGATCTCCGCGGCCTCTCGTCGGATGTGCCTCGCTCCGCTCTGCAGCCCGTGCAAGGTCAGCGCCTCCTTCTCAACAGGAAAGACCGACACGCCGACCCGCGCCTGCTGGAGATCGTCGGTGAGCCGCACGTTGGTGATGGTGACCAGCCCGCGGATGCGGGGGTCACTCAGCCCCTTGGCGATCACCTTCTGGATCGCCTCGCGCAGCTCGCCCGCCACCCGATCGGTCCGCCGGCTCATGACGATTGCTCCGTGCCCAGGTCTTCGGCACCGAGATTGTCCACGTCTGGTTCGCCGGCCCGCACCAGCATCTCGCTGGCCAGCGATTCGCGGTCAAGCTCCGCGCCGGCGCTCAGCAGAGCCTCCGCCTCGCCGACGCGGCGCACCGCGGAGACTAGCTCACAATCTGTCCGCTGGCGGATCTTCTGGATGCAGGTATCCAGCGTCTCGCCGATCCGGCGTTGGTCCATGGCGACGCACGCCAGGCCGAGCACCGCCGTGCTTGGCGATTGCAACCGCCCGATCTCGGCGATCGACACCAGGTGCTCGCGGTGCAGGCGATCTTTCAACGATCGCACCACCCGGCGCTTGTCCTTGAGCGACTCCGCGCCGGGAACTTCGAGCTCGAGTTGGAGGATGCCGACGATCACAAACGGGACCTCACGCGGGCGCTGTCCTCAGCTAACATCAGTTCAATCACAGCGTGCGCTTGACCTCGATCTTCTTGTAGCACTCCAGGACATCGCCTTCCTTGATGTCGTCGTACTGCTCGATCTTCATGCCGCACTCCATGTTCGCCCGGACCTCCTTGGCGTCGTCCTTGAATCGCTTGAGCTGCTCGAGCTTGCGGTCGTGCTCGACGACCACGCCATCGCGCGTCACGCGGATGAACGCGTCTCGCTGCACCTGCCCGTCGGTCACATAGCAGCCCGCGATCGAGCCCACCTTCGAGACCTTGAACACCTCGCGCACCTCGGCGTGCCCCAGGACCTCCTCACGCAGGTCCGGCGTCAACAAGCCCTCGGCGGCCCTGGTCATGTCCTCGACGAGGTCGTAGATCACCCGGTACGCACGGATCTCGACGCCCTTGGACTCCGCAAGCTGGCGAGCCTTGCCCGTCGCGATGACATTGAAACCCACGATCACAGCACCCGAAGCCTCGGCCAGGATTACGTCGCTCTCGGTGATCCCGCCGACAGCGGTGTGCAGCACGCGAGCCCGGACCTCGTCGGACGCGATCTTCTCGATCTCGTTGCGCAGCACGTCGATCGACCCCTGCACGTCCGCCTTCACGACGACGAGGATCTCCTTGAGCCGATTCTCGGCCATCTGGCTGAACATCGAGTCTAGTGTCACACGCGGGCGTGCCAACTGCTGCTCGCGCTCGCGATCGCGGCGCTGCTCGGCGGCTTCTTGCGCCTTCTTCAGGCTGTCCACCACATAGAACTTGTCGCCCGCGCTTGGAACCACGTCAAGACCCGATATCTGCACCGGCATCGGCGGCAGCGCGCTCTTGACCCTCTTTCCACGGTCGTCGGTGATGTCTCGCACGCGACCGAAGCCGCGACCCGCGACGATGAAGTCGCCGACCTTTAGCTCGCCCTCTTGCACCAACATGTTGGCGACCGCGCCGCGACCCTGCTCCATCCGAGCCTCGATCACCGACCCCTGTGCCTGACCGCCGAAGTCGGCCTTCAGCTCCAGCACCTGAGCCTGTAGATCCAGGATGTCGAGCAGGTCCTGGATCCCCTCACCCTTGACCGCGCTGGTGCGCACGACCTCGGTCTCCCCGCCCCAGTCAACCGGGTTCAGCTCATGCTCGGCGAACTGCCCGAGGATCCGCTGGATGTTGGCGTCCGTTGCCTCGGCCTTGTCCATCTTGTTGAGCGCTATCACAATCGGAACGCCCGCCGCCTTCGCGTGGCTGATCGACTCGATCGTCTGGGGCATCACCCCGTCGTCGGCCGCAACGACCAGCACCACGATGTCGGTGATCGACGCCCCGCGCGATCGCATCTCCGTGAACGCCTCGTGCCCCGGCGTGTCGATGAAGACGATGAACTTCTCCTCGTCCCCGACCTTCACCGGCACGCGGAACGCGCTGGTCGCCTGGGTGATCCCGCCGGCCTCGCCCTCGGCGACGTTCGCGTCGCGGATCTTGTCGAGCAGGCTCGTCTTGCCGTGGTCAACGTGCCCCAGGATCGTCACCACCGGTCCGCGCGGACGCTCGTCGGTCCGCTCGCGAGACTCGGCCTGTTTCTCCACCACCTGCTCGGCGGTGTCCTCGGTGGTGACCTCGAGCTCGATCTCGAAGTCCATCATGACTTCCTGGGCCTTCTCGGGCTCGATCCCAGAGTTGATCGTCGCCATCACGCCCTGCATGAACAGACGCTTGACGATCTCGGCACCCTTGATCCCCGTTGCCGATGACAAATCCTTGATCGTGAATGGTGCGTTGATCTGCACCTTCCCGTCGGTCTGCGGCCCGGCCGCGCCACGCTCGCCCTGCTGCTGGCGACGCATCTGCTGGCGACGTTGCTTGAGGTACCCGCCGCTGCGTTGCAGCCTCGCCTCGCGCTCGGCGAGATCGGCATCGGAGAACTTCCCGGGTCCCACGAACTCGCGGTCCCGCGAGAAACGCCCTCGCTTGTTGCGATCCCCGCCCTCGGTCTTGCGCCGTCGATTCGGCGCACCGCCTCCAGCCCCGGCCCCGCCTCCTCGGCGCGGGCTCCGCCCCCGATCGTCGGGACTAACGGGCATCGACTCGACGCCGCGACCACCAGGCGAGCGAGGGAACCCGCCCCCACCCCCGCCGCCGGGACCACTCGGGCTCCGCCGCCGCGGTGGCTCGACAGGGTCGGGCGCTTCAACACGGATCACCTTCGGACCCGACAGCTTCACCGGCGCCTTGCGCTCAAGCTGACGACCGATCTGCGTGACCACCTTGGGTCGTCTGGGCACATTCATCTTCGGCGAGGCGTCTGAGTCCTCGCTGGTCGAGTCCGGCTCTGACTCAGTTGTTACCGTCGGACCCGAAGCGAGTCCATCATCTACGCCGACATCCTCTGATTGCGCAGGCGCCTCCGCAAGGTCGACCGCGTTGCTGGTCGGCACGGCGTCGGCGATCGGCTTGGACGCGACGCCCTTGGGCTCCACCGCTGTGGTTTCAACAGCCTTGGTCTCGACGGTCGTGGATTCCACCGCAAGGCCCGCAGGTTCCAGGACGGATACCTGCACGCCCCCTTCGTCCGATGTCTCGTCGTCGTCGGCCTTGGCCGCCTTGGCCTTCTTTCGCACGGGCTTGGCCTTGACGCGGGTCAGGTCAACCTTCGCGGCAGTCTCCACCGCCGTGCCCCCGCCAACATCGGTCCCGAACCAGTCCAGGATCGTCGCCTCGAGCCCGGCAGACACCGTCGACATGTGGTTCTTTACCACGTCCGCAGAGATGCCCTCTGCGTGGCACTTCTCCACGATGGCCTTCGACTTGATGCCGATCTTCTTTGCGATCTCAAATACGCGCTTTGCCAAGCGTCACTCCGATCCTCTGATTCAGCTCTGTTCCACGTCCGACTCGACCGCACCGCCGCCGAGAATATCAGCAGCACGCGCGTCGCTTTTTCCATCGTCCTCGGCGGGCGTCTCGCTCGCCTCGACCGCCACCGACCCGGCACCAAGTATTGCTGCCGCAGCGGTCTCGGCGTCTACCCCCGCGAGCCCCGCATCGCCACCCAGCACGCCCTCCGCCGCGGCCATCTCTTCCTGGCGACGACGCTGGGCCTCTTCCTTTTCCTTCTCCATTATCACTGCCACCTCGCGCGCACGCTCGGAGGAAACCTCCACCACATGCTCGGCGAGTTCCGTGCTGATCTCCAGCTCGGTCATCAGCAGATCGACGCCAACCTCTTCCACGTCGAACACGCTGACCATGCCCAGCGTCGCCAGGCGGTCCACCTTCTGCTCATCGATTCCCTCGATCTCCTGCAGCGTCGCTGACAGAATCTCCAGGCCCTTGTTGAACTCCTCGGGCGTCAGGATGTCAACATCCCAGCCCGTCAGCCTCGCCGCAAGACGCACATTCTGTCCGCGTTTGCCGATCGCAAGGCTCAGCTGGTCCTCGCGAACCACGACCGTCGCCCGCCCGAGCTCGAAGCACAAGCTGATCTCGGCGACCTCCGCCGGCTTGAGCGCGTTCTGAATCAGGACCTGGCTGCTCTCATTCCAGCGCACGATGTCGATCTTCTCGCCGTTCAGCTCGTCCACGATCGTCTTGATCCGGCTGCCGCGCACGCCAACGCACGCGCCCACCGCGTCCACCTTGCTGTCGATCGACGCGACCGCGACCTTCGTGCGATACCCCGCCTCGCGCGCCATCGCCTTGATCTCGATGATCCGCTCGGCGACCTCGGGAACCTCCACCTCGAACAATCGCTTGATGAAGTCCGGATGCCCGCGGCTCACCACGATCTTGACCTGGCTTCCCGCGTCACGCACGTCCAGGATCAGGCACCGCACCCGGTCGCCCGGGTTGAACTGCTCGCCCGGGATCGACTCGCTCCGCGGCATGAACGCCTCGGCACGATCGATCGAGACCACCAACGCCCCGCCCTCGTACCGCTGCGCCGTCCCGTTGACAATCTGCCCGATCCGCTTGCCGAACTCCTCGAGAATGCTCGACCGCTCGTCGTCGCGGAATCGCTGGATCATCACCTGCTTGAATGTTTGCGCCGCGATCCGACCCAACTGCTGGGGATCGATCTCGAACGGCTCACCGTGACGCGTCATCTGGATCTCGCCGCTCAGCGGATCGATCGTGCACGCGAACTCCTCGGCGTCCAGCGTCTGATGATGCTTGCGCGCCGCGGTCACCATCGCCTGTTCGAGGTCATCGATCAACAGGTCGCGATCGATGTTCCGATCGCGCGCGATCGAATCGATGATCCGAAGCATCTCCTGTGTATTCAACCGTCCGCCTCCGTCGCCCCACCGGGACGCCAAAAACAACCAAGGGCCACACGAAGCGCAAGAACGCCCCGCCGTGGCCCGCGATCCCCGATCCAAACGGATCGGATTGCGCCCGCGCTCTGCCTCGCGCTCAGGTCATGGAAGGTCTCCACGAACCGACTGAACCGCGCGTCGGGCAGAACGCACCCCGGCCTCGATTCCCCGAGGGAACCGACACAATGAGCAAACGCTCAATGGGCATTGTCATCACACATGACCAAAGGCCCCGAGGCACCGAACGGACCCACCATGAGACCGCCGAGCCAGCCTAATCAAAGGGCCCCGACCCGCCCGCGTCAACAGCGATCGCTCGCTCCGGTCTCTGATCCCTCAGATCCCCACGCCCCGAGGATTTCCAGGGCCCGCCGACCTCGATATTTCCCCATCCGAGCCTGGTATTTTTCCTCCCCCTCGACCCAGACCGTCGCCGGCTCGCTCGCCCGCTTCTCGAGCAGGATCGTGTCCCCAGGGCTCAGTTCGCTCAGCTCCCGCAGCGTGATCGTCGTCTCACCGAGGATCCCCGTCAGCTCCAACGCCGCTCCGCGAAGCTGGCGACCGACCTTCTCGCTGCTCGCCGCCGAATCCTGCGCTTTTCCTGCTCCAAACCAGCTCTGCTCGCTCAGCTCGTCCATCACGGGCTCGATCACGTTGTAGGGGATGCACAGGTTCATCGTCCCCGCCCGATTCGTCAGCTTGATCTCAAAGCCCACGACCACCACGACCTCGTTGGGCGCGACGATCTGCACGAGCTGCGGGTTGCTCTCGGTGCTGCAGATCTTGAACGACAGCTCCCGCACGCCGGCCCATGCCTCGCTCAAGGCCGTCAGCCCACGCCCGGTCACATTCGAGATCAACCGGCTCTCGATCAGCGTCACCGGCCTCTGCGGGATGAACAGATCCTGGCTGGTTCCCCCCAGGAGGCGGTCGATGATCGGGTAGATGATCAGCGGGCTGATCTCAAGGCACATCTGCCCGCTCAGCAGGTCCGGCTCGATCAGGTTGAAACTCGTCGGGTTCGGCAGCCCACTGATGAACTCCGAATACGTCATCTGCTCGCACGAGGCGACCTTCACCTCCACGATCGTCCGCAGAAACCCGCTCAGCGAGGCCCCGAAGTTCCGTGCGAACGCCTCGTGCAGCGTCTGCAACGCCCGCATCTGGTCCTTGCTCACCCGCTCGGGCCGCTTGAAGTCGTAGTCACTGATCGTCAGCGTCGCCGGGTCCACGCCATTGCGTGCGAACACCTGGGCGGCGGGCTTTTCCGCCTCCTCGGGCTCGGCGTCCACCGCCGCGAGAAGCCGATCAACCTCGGATTGGTCAAGAACGTCCGACATCCGCCTCCCGCGCACGCAACCGCCACCAGAGCCCAGGCCCGTGGGTGCTATCGGGTTGAAGCTCGTCTCTTCTTAAAACAGGGACGTCGGGGGGAGGGCTAATCGACCTCCTTCCCCCAATCCCCCTTCAACAACTTGCTCATCGACCGATCCGCCAGCAGCTTGCCGCCGGTCTGGCACGCCGGACAATAGTTGGTCTCGTTGTCGGCGTAGCGGATCCGTTGGATCGTCCCGGCGCACGCCGGGCACGCCTGGTCGAAGGCGCATCGGGCTCGTGCTGGTCAAACTAGCCCGCGTACCCGTCCGGATGATCCTTGAACCAGTTCCACGCGCTCTGCACGATCTCGTGCACATCGGTGATCTTCGCCTGCCAGCCGAGATCGCGATGGATCGCGCCGGGATCTGAATAGAGCAGTGGGGGGTCGCCGGGCCTCCGCTCGCCTTCCTTGATTGGAAAGTCCACGCCGGTGACCTTGAGCACGGCGTCGATGATCTCGCGCACGCTCAGGCCGTTGCCGATGCCCAGGTTGTAGCGTCGCTGGTCGCCCGGTTCCAAGGCCTCCATGACGCGCACATGGGCGTCGATGAGATCCTCGACGTGGATGTAGTCGCGCACGCAGGTGCCGTCGGGCGTTGGGTAATCGGTGCCGAAGATGGTGATGGCGTCGCGCTGACCCAGCGCGGCCTGCAGGATCACCGGGATCAGGTGGGTCTCGGGCGTGTGGTCCTCGCCGATGAGCCCCGTGCGATCGCACCCGGCGACATTGAAATATCGCAACGCGGCGAACGCGACGGGACGCCCGGCGTCCGTGCGGCTACGTGTCCAGTCTTCGAGAATCTTCTCGACCGCGAGCTTGCTCTGCCCGTAGGGGTTGATCGGGACCTGCGGGCAGGATTCCTTGATCGGAATCTCGTCTTCCGGGGGTTCGCCGTAGGTCGCGGCCGTCGAACTGAACACGATGCGCTCGACGCCCGCGTTGTCGGCGGCCTCGACCAGGCTGAGAGCGCCCGCGGTGTTGTTGCGGTAGTACGCCAGCGGCATCTCCATCGACTCGCCCACATACGTCCACGCGGCGAAGTGCATAACCGTCTCGATCGAGTTCTCGCGCATAAGCGCCTCGAGTCGCTCGCCATCGGCGAGGTCCCCCTCGACGAACGTGAGCCGCCCCCCGGCGCCCTTGGCGAGCAGGTCCATGGGCTGGCGATGGCCCCGGAAGAGGTTGTCATAGCTGACGACCGAGTGCCCGTCTTTGAGCAAACGCTGCACGGCGTGCGATCCGATGTAGCCGGCGCCGCCGGTGACAAGGACGTTCATGGATTACTCCCTATGCTCGCCTCCTTCGGCGAGGAGCCGATGATACTCTCTGGCC
The DNA here is from genome assembly GCA_965371965.1 of uncultured Phycisphaerales bacterium. Lineage (GTDB taxonomy): Bacteria > Planctomycetota > Phycisphaerae > Phycisphaerales > UBA1924 > S146-42. Next base: position 47,029 of record CBDVAM010000001.1, on the reverse strand, counting down.
CGTACGGTCCGCCTGCCAATCGGGCCCGTCGGTCGCTTTGATGGAGGTACGACGCTCGCATGGACGAGGATCGCACAATCCAGGCCGTCGAGACCGCCGGCTCTGGGCGACTGGGGATCTCGCCCATGCTGGCGATCCGCTGCGCCATCGGCGGCGTGCTGATGGGCCTCGCCAACCTCGTGCCGGGGATCAGCGGCGGGACCATGCTCGTCGCCAGCGGCATCTACACCCGCTTCATCGACGCCATCAGCGATATCACGCGCTTGCGATTCAGGCCAGCGTCAATCCTCGTGCTCGCGGTTGTGGGCGGCGGCGCGGTCGGCGCGATCGTGCTGCTCGCGGGTGTTGTCGCATCATTGATGGTCGACTCACGCTGGGTCATGTACTCGATCTTCATCGGGTTGACCTGGGGAAGCGTGCCCCTGCTGATCTCGATGGTCAGACCAACAGACAAGCGCGTCTGGCTCGGGGCCGGTGGCGGCGCGATCGCGATGATCCTGCTGGCAATTGCCCAATCGTCCGGGGCGGGCGGTCTCGGGGGGACCAGCAACATGCTCCTCCTGCTGCTCGCCGGCGTCGCGGGCGCGAGCGCGATGATCCTGCCCGGCGTGAGCGGCGCATACCTGCTGCTGCTGCTCGGTCAATATCTGCCGATCCTCGAATCGGTCGATCGTGTCAAGGAGGCTATCAAGGCAACGGACGTCTCGGCGTTGCTGGGAGAGGCGGGCGTCGTCGTGCCCGTCGGTATCGGCGTGGTGCTTGGAATCGCCGGCGTGAGCAACCTGCTCCGTTGGCTGCTTCATCGCTATGAGAAGGCGACGCTGGGCGTGCTGCTCGGACTAGTAATCGGCGCGCCCGCAGGGCTGTATCCGTTCAAGCGCGGGATCGAGCCGGTGGTCGGTGACGAGATTCGCGGTATCGCCGTGACCGACGCGAATCTCACGGACTTTCTAGACGAACCGAGCAAGTGGCGTGAGCAGATTTTCGCGCCAAGCGCCGGGCAGATCGCCGGTTCGCTCGCCCTGCTGCTGCTCGGCGGCGGAGCAACGCTAGGGATCTCGCATCTCGGGCGCGAGAGACGCCCGGTTCGCCGGGAATCATGAATGTGGGCATGGCAATCCCGCATTGAGAGACGCCGAACCCGAGTCCTTGCGCCTCGCGTCGATTTCAGTCTTAGCAACCCGCGATGAACAGCTCGATCAGCACCTCGAAGTCGTCGCGATCGACGTCGTTGTCTCCATCGAGGTCGGCCCGAATCGAGCCGGCCACATAGAGGTCGAGGAATCGGAACAGGTCGTCGGCGTCGCCATCGCCGTCGCCGTCGAGATCGAGTTGTGCCGAGCATCCCTCGCTGACAACGTCGAGCACCTGGTTGGGCGCGACGTCGTCGATCACCGTCACCTGCCCGTCGGGCCACTCGACCGTGACCCGAGCGACCTTCGCCGAGCCCAGCCCGAAGAACGCCTCGGCGGGCTCCTGGCTCAGAGTGCTCGCCCCCGCCATGATCGGTCGCATCATGCGCAGATCGCCCGCCTCGACCCGGACAATCGCACCGATCGCCCTGGTGTTGGCTCCGGGCATCCGCGGGCGAACGACCAGATAGCCGTTGCTTGACGGATCGCCGATCGGTTCGCAGTCCCACAGACGTGCGAGCGGGGGCACGTCAAACTTGGCCGCATGCGTCGGCGGGGGCGTCAGCAGGTTCACTACATGCACCAGGTCGAGGTCGCCGTCGCGGTCGGCATCGATCGCAATCAACCCGCTGCTCCAATCGGTGTCATCGAATCCGCTCAACTCCGACCAGTCCTCGAACACGGGATTCGCCCCGCCGGTGTTGTGGAACAGGCGAGAGGGATCGTCGTACCCCACGCCATTGGCCCAGCCGTTGGTGACCGCGAGATCGAGCCAGCCGTCGCGGTCGGCGTCGAGGAACGTGCATCCCCAGGCGAACCCGCTCCAGTCGATGCCATGCTCGACCGCAGACTCCGTGAAGCTGGCCTCGCCGTCTCGTGTGTTGTTTCGGAAGAACGCGTTGTGCCGGTCGATGTCAAAGATCTCGGACACGAAGATATCGAGGTCGGCGTCGTTGTCGAAATCGCCCAGCGCCACGCCCATGTCGTTCCACGCCGTGTCCACCCCGGCCTCGGACGCAACGTCCTCGAACGTCCCGTCGCCCCGATTGAGCCACAGGCGATTGGGCGTGAAATCGACGGCGGCGAAGATGTCGTTGAGCCCGTCGCCGTTGGCGTCCAGGATCACCGGCTGCCAGTTGTCGTCCTGAACGCTGCCCAGCCCGCTGTCGTCGGTCTTGTCGATGAATCCGCCCGCGCGATCGTTGATCAGAAGCAGGTTCGGGCCGCTCCACATCCCGACAAAGACATCGAGAAAGCCGTCGCCATTGAGTTCGCCCGCGGCCATCCCGCCCACATGCATGCCCGCCTCAAGCTCAAGCAGCGAATCCAGTCCTGCCTGCTCGGTCACGTCCACGAATGTTCCGTCGGCGAGCTGGCGATAGAGCGTGAGCAGTTGCCCGGCGCACCCCTGATCGGGCGAGAAGCAATCTCCCGCGACCAGAAGATCGAGCCTGCCGTCGGCGTCGAAGTCCAGGAACAACGCCGCCCGGGCCGCGCCCATCGAGGCCAGGCCGACGCTCTGGGCCCGCTCCACAAAGCTCCCATCGCCCTGATTCTCAAAGAGGAGGTTTGCCCGCCCCTCCGCGGTCGGGAGAAACAGATCGATATCCCCGTCGTCGTCGTAGTCCGCCGCAGCGAGCCCGCCCGCGTGCCCCTTGGCCATCCGATAGCCAGTCAAGCCCCGCTCCTCGCCGACATCGACATAGGCAACCTGCGCCAGCGAGCTGCTCGCGACACAGGCTAGAGATAGGGCGAACCTCAAGATCATCGGGGCAAAGACCTCCTCGTATGCCCGCGCTCTGCGGGCGGCGACACCGTTGATGATACTGCCCAGGAGTTCCATGAACAGAATGATCTCACGAAAGCCGAGCCATACCTGGGAATCTCGCGGACGACACGCCCGCAAGCCGAGGATTCATCGAGTTGCAGAGGAAACTCCGGTAACGCTTGGCGCAATCCTTCAACGGCTTCCAAGCCCTTCCTGACGTGACTCAGTGTGCGACAGTCCCACGATTGAGTGTCTATCTCCGCTCTCAAGACGTCACATCATCTTGGCGAAGGTGGGACGAGCCCGTATCCGTGCTTCTCGGACTCTGCGTTGCACTTCTCACAGCGCGCCCGTCACGCAGCGCCCTCGTACGACCCCATGGCGATTGCGTTGAACGCGCGCGACCAAACCGCCGGCCCTCCGCCATCCAGATAGCACCCGAGCCAGTCAGGAAATCAGGACCCAAACCGCACATATCCCTCCGTAATGGGCGGGTGGCAATATTGGCCACCGCCACTCGATCGCCGCTGCTACCGCCTTGGGACGCATGTTGAGCGGTCGGCACGCTGGTTGCACACACGGGCCGATAGCAACGAGCCGTGACATCGCGGCACTCCGGCTCGCGAAGGAAAGGGAATGGAATGTTCGCTGGATACAAGAGTCTGAAACCTGCCCTTCGTGGCGTCACGATCGGTCTCGGGCTGGCCGCGGCGGGCATTGCCACCCTCAGCACGCAGGCCAACGCCGACGATCGCGTGCTCTGGAAGCACCGCCTTGAAGGCGCATCGCTCGCGCGGGAGGCGACGGTCGCACCAGATGGGACGATCTACACCTCAGACTTCAACCGCCTGTATGCCTTCAGCCCCACCGGCGAGCTGCTCTGGACGCTCGCCGGCGTGGGAGGCGGCCGGCCGGTCTCGTTCTTGCCAGATGGCACGATCATCACCGGCGGGAGCCTCATCGCCGCGGTCAATCCCAACGGCACGCTCAAGTGGCGATTCGACAACCCGCGCCCGGGTCTGGATCTGGCCGCCGGGCCGAACGTCGGGCCGGATGGGAACATCTACGCCGCGATGGACACCGAAGACGAGCCCGAGGCGCTCGGCACGTTCTCACTGGACCCAGACGGGAATCTGCGCTGGGCGACCCGGGGTGAGTACCCGGTCATCCGGCTGCGCGGCCCCAGCTACACGACCATTCAGTTTGCCGACGATCGCGCATATGTGACGGTCTTCCGCCGCCTGAGCAGGCCGCCCACGATCAGAACCTACGACTTCGACGGCGATCTCCTGTGGTATAGCGCCGATCTGGGGCTGGCCGTCGGAAGCGCGCCGACGATCCATCCCAACGGCAGTCTCATCATCCGCTGGGCGCAGATCGGCATGATGTCGCTCAGCCCCGATGCCGACCTGCAGTGGATCACCGAGCATCCCGGAGACGGCAGCCTGCTGGGCGGAGCGGCCATCGCCTCGACCGGCGAGATCTTCGTCGGCGATTGGCTGGGCATCGACTGGTGGTCGCTCAATGGCGACGGGAGCACGAACTGGTGGCAACCATCGACCGAAGGGATGCTGGGCGGCTATACCGTGACACCCGATGACACGCAGTTACTGACCAGCGGGGCTGTGGGCTTTGGCGCGTCCCAGTGGATCCGCGGCTACGACATCGCCAGCCACGGCGATCGGTTCTGGCAGTTCGACCTCGAGGACGAGGCCGGCTTCTTCCAGTTCGCGGGCATGCTAGGGGCATTCTCGAGCGACGGGACAACGGCGTACTTCGCATCCGGATTCGCCGGCGACGCCGACTTCGGCTACCTGTACGCCGTGGACATCTCTGCGGATTTTGACAGCGATGGCGACGGCATCCCCGACATCGACGACAACTGCCCGCACACCGCCAATGCCGATCAGGCGGACGCCGACGGCGATGGCATCGGCGACGCCTGCGATCCGTTCATCCTGCCGGATAACTGTGTGGACGCACTGGAGATCTGCCCCGGCACCGTGTTCGGCAATACCTACGGCGCGACCACCGACGGGCGATCGACCTGTAGCCCGTTCCCGGATCTGAACAAGGACATCTGGTACTCGTATACGCCGGCGACCGACGGCACCGTGACGGTGGATGGTTGCGGATCGAACTGGTCTTTCTACCTCTCCGCCCACACCGCCTGCCCGGGCGATGTGAGCAACGAGATCGCCTGTGATTTCGATTCCTGCCAGGGACTCTGGCCCACGATGACCTTCGATGTCCTGGGCGGACAGAAGTATCTCATCCGGGTCAACGGGTTCAGCTTCAACGAGATCGAGTTCCAGCTCAACCTGAGCGGGCCCGAGTGCGCCTCGGGCTGCCCCGCAGACCTCGACGGCGACGGCGACGCCGACGCCGACGACTTCTTCGATTACCTCGATGCGTTCGCAGGTGGTAACACCGGCGTCTGCGACATCGATGGCGATGGCGACTGCGACGCCGACGATTTCTTCAGCTACCTGGACCTGTTCGCCCAGGGCTGCTGATCAACGAGCTCTCATCCTTCGCTTGCGGCTCCGGGCCTATGTGACCCGGAGCTGCTTTTCTGTGGACCCCGCGTTGCCAAACGGTTGGATCCCCCCGAGATACGGTGCTCGCGCGACCACGACCAGGTCCAGATTGCTAGATCATAGTTGATCTGCAGGTCACCCCCAATATGAGGGGGTGGTCAGATGGATACCTGCCTCCTGCGCAGCCACTCAAGCTGGCCATTATCGGCCAATCAAGCGAACTTCGACGCGGCCAGCATTCGCCACTGAGACACGCCGTTCGACAAGGACGCAAGATATCGACGCTTGGCATTCGTCTTGCATAGAAGCACGTCAATCGGTGCCGCCAATGTGGGCTGTACCTGGCAGATCGTGCAGGCATCGGGGCGGGGAATGGAGTACGCAATGATTGGGATCAGAAACGTTCGGAGTCTCTCTCGTGATTTGGTCGTTGGCCTCGGCGTCCTCGCCACCAGTGCCGCGTTGCTCAGCACGCCCGCCAGCGGCGATGATCGCGTGCTCTGGAAGCACCGCCTGGAGGGCAGTTCGTTCGGGCGGGAAGCCAAGGTCGGACCCGATGGCACGATCTACACCTCGGACTCGAATCGGCTCTACGCGTTCAGCCCGACCGGCGAACTGCTGTGGACGCTGGACGGCGTGGGCCTTGGAAGGCCGGTCTCATTCATGCCCGACGGGACGATCATCACCGGGGGCAACCTTGTGGCCGCGGTCAATCCCGATGGCACGCTCAAGTGGCAGTTTGACAATCCGACCGCAAATGTGCTGGCGGCCGGGCCGAATATTGGCCCAGATGGCAACATCTATGTCGCGCAGGAAGAGCGGATAGATCCCGGCGCACTGGGTGTCTTTTCGCTGGATCCGGACGGGAATCTGCGTTGGTCGGGTGGACGTCTGGGCCAAATCGAGGGCCCCAGCTTCCACAACATCGTCTTCGATACCGATCGCTTCTACGTCACGGTGCAGAGGTTGAGGGGCGGGTTCCCGAGTCTGCTCGCCTACGACTACGATGGCGAGCTCCTGTGGCAGGCCGGAGAGGTGCACTTGGCCGTCGGCAGCGAGCCGATGATCCACCCCAACGGCGAGAAGATCATTATTCGTCCGCAGATGGGCATGTTGTCGTTCGATGGCGACGGCAGCACCAACTGGGAGTCGTTCCATCCCGGTGACGGTAGCCTCATCGTGGATTTCGACATCGGTGCCGACGGCACGATCTACACCGCGGACTGGCTAGGCGCGGACTGGTGGGTGCTGGACGAGAACGGCAACACGCAATGGTTCGCTCCTTCCGCCGAGGCGATGATATTTTCCTTCGCGCTCTCTCCAGACGAGCAGCAGTTCATCACCAGCGGCCAGAACACCTTCGGGGTATCGCAGTGGATCCGCGGCTACGACATCGCCAGCCAGGGCGAGCGATTCTGGGAAGTCCAGCTATTAGACGAGGAGGGCTTCATTCAGATCGCCGGGCCCATGGGGTCATACTCGGCCGATGGGAACGTGGCTTACTTCGCCACTGGGTTCGCGAGCGATTTCGGCTTCGGGTACATCTATGCGATCGACATCTCCCCGGACTTCGATAGCGATGGCGACGGCATTCCGGATATCGACGACAACTGCCCGCACACCGCGAACGCCGATCAGGCGGACGCGGATGGCGATGGCATCGGCGACGTGTGCGACCCGTTCTTCCTGCCGGACGACTGCGTGGATGCGATCGAGATCTGTCCCGGCGTCACCGTTGGCAACACCATCGGCGCCACCAACGACGGGCTGTCGACTTGCAGCCCCAACGCCGATCGCAACAAGGACGTGTGGTACGTCTACACCCCGGCGACCGACGGAACGGTGACGGTCGACGGGTGCGGCTCCGGCTTCTCGTTCTTCCTGTCGGCGCACAGCGGCTGCCCTGGAGACGTGAGCAATGAGGTCGCCTGCGACTTCGATAGCTGCGGCGGGGTCTGGCCCACAATGACCTTCGATGTTGTCGCGGGTCAGAGCTACTACATCCGCGTGACAGGTTTCAACGATAATGAGATCGAATATCAGCTCACGCTGGCGGGCCCGGAGTGTGGAACCACATGCCCGGCCGATCTGGATGGCGACGGCGATGCCGATGCCGACGACTTCTTCTTCTTCCTCGATGCCTTCGCGTCGGGTGCCCTCGGGATTTGCGACATGGACGCCGATGGCGACTGCGACGCCGACGATTTCTTCAGCTACCTGGACCTGTTCGCCGCGGGTTGTTAATCATTCCCACGAGACTATGCCTTTGATAGGCGGTCCCGAGTCGCCGTGCATCCGGGGTATCTGTGTTCGGCCCGTGGCTGTAGGGCATCTAAGGAACTCTCGCTGCAACAGACGAACCAAGCAAGCCAAAGAGAGGGCCCGCCCCATGACAAGGAGCGGGCCCTTCGACAGGTGGAACTTTGGGCCTCGCTCTCCGCAAGGCCAGGATAACCCGGGCGAGAGTCAAGCCGTCATTTTGCTCCGCTCGCTAGCCGCCCACGAGATAGTCCTCAGTGACGACGGAGCACGTCGTCGGCGACGAATCCTGCCCATGGTTGACTCCACCGAGCGCTTCAACAACAGCGGCCGCCTCAGCGCCCAGACCGTCTGGCGCTCATTGACTCAACGAATGTGAAGAAGTCCTCTTGGTCAACCACCCCGTCCTGATTCAGATCAGCAGCAATATCTCCCACCGCGAACAGATCATAGAAGTCCTCCAATCGCATAGGGTCACCGTCGTACGTCGCACCGCCGGGGGCGATGCCGTAGATGAGATATACCTTTCCCGCGTCGGCATTCGCACCGACATCAGCCGTCCACGCCCCAATCAGCAGGTCGTCGACCCCATCTGCATCTACATCCCCAGCTGCGGCAACGCTGATTCCCGCCCCATCCCCCGCCGCCTCTCCGTCGAACTTGGCCCCCGATATTCCGCCTCCTACATCGGCGAGATCGAGGTTCGTGGTTGTGGTCGAGAGGTTGCCATAGATCAGATACACCCGCCCCGCGACGCTGTTGAAGCGGTTCGCACCAATGAGGATATCGTCGTACCCGTCATCGTTGATGTCTCCTGCACTGGAGATGCTAATCCCCGCCTGGTCGTCCTCATTTTCGCCGTCGAACGTGACACCCAAGCTCCCCTCAATCGTGTCCAGGTCAATCGTGCCAGTATGCGCGTTCACGCCCTCGGCCCCGTATACCAAATAGACCCGCCCGATATTGTCCTCGGTCGCGCTATCCACCCCCGGGGCCCCGATCAGAAAGTCCGCAGCCCCATCATCGTTCACGTCACCCGCGGCGCTCACGGAGACTCCAGTGAGACCGTCGGCGTCAACGCACTCGAAGTACGCACCTGCCACCGAACCACCGACGTTTGACAGGTTGATCCCACCCACAATCTTGTCGTCGCCGGCGCCTCCGTAGAGCAGGTAGGCGCCCTTGCAGTCGCTCACACCGATGCGGCCGGGTACGCCGATGACAAGGTCGTCGTATCCATCCGCGTTCACATCGCCCACACCTGCCACGGACCACGCACTCACGTCCGACGCATCGGCACCAAGAATGCGAGCGTCCGCGTCGGAAAGATCGATGCTGCCATCGAAATAGCCCGCAGCATCCGAACCGTAGAACAGGTACGTTTCTCCAATGTCACCCTTGATTATCCCGTCGAAAAAAGGCGAGCCGATGAGCAGATCGTCTTCGCCATCATTATCGAGATCACCCGCGGTCGAGACGGACCGGCCGGATTCGGCGAGGGACTGGATGCCCTCAAAGGTCGCATCCGCGTCCGCCAGGTCAACTGTCGAGCTGGCCGAGTTCGTTCCGAGCCAGATGTATGATCTTCCTTCCCGGGATCCGGTGACGCCGTCGATATCAAAGAGGAACGCGCCGATGAGTACGTCGTCGTAGGCGTCGCCGTCGAAGTTGCCCCCGGACACCGAGAACCCAGCAAAGCCGATCTCATCTGTTTCGCCTGTGAAGATAACTCCAGGCAGAGAAAATGAGCCCACATTCCCAAGATCGATGTCCCCCGAGTGGCTCGCGGAATACACCAGGTAGACCTTGCCCTCTGCACCGTCGGCGGTGTGGGCACCGATGAGGATATCCGGATCCCCGTCCCCGTCAGTGTCGAATGAGCCGAAGATGGATCGCCCCGCTTGGTCGCCAGCGCTCTCTCCTTCAAAGATGGCACCATCTATGGTGTCGCCGACGTCGGCGAGGTCAATGACGCCAGTGTGCTGCGCAAGGACCGAGGATGCGCCCACCAGCAGAGGTGATGCAATCGTTGCGGCCACAAGGATCGTAAATCTCATGCTAAATCTCCCACTTTGGGTTAGTCGACAACTCGTGCTCGTGCTTCGAGCGAGCCTGCGCCAAGACATGCGGTCAACTGATCTGTTACCGCCCTCCTTTCGTGGAATGTGGACTAGAAGGTCGCGGCGGTGTCCTGACAGCGACGGAAGCACTGATGGCATCTACGGCATCCAAGAGGGTGCCCCTCCATCGCGTGCGCTGCTGGCAAGAGCACACTATTAGCCGAAGGAGTGCGTACCGAAAAACAGATACCATTACGGCGTGCTCATGCGACCCTTGGAGCACGTCACGACCGATAGACCAATAGGAGTATCTTCGTACGAATAAGCCTCAACGGATGTCAGAGTGGGCTCGACGGCATATCGATCTCCTTCACGTCTTCGCAGGCAAAGTGGCAATCGGCTCGCTCTTGAGCCGCTGATGGTCTTCTGATCTGAACCGGTTCAACGTGTGGCGTGGACGAAACAGCACATATGTGGAGGATAGGGAGTATACGTTGGTCCTGCGCGCAGGGTGTTAGGAATAAAAGTTATCCACCACTAATCCACAATGGATCTGCGAGAGGATGTATAGGATGCAGTCTCTCTTAGTTGTGCTCGCGGCGAACAAGACTCCGGCGGTGAAGAGAGTGACTGTCGGAGTATCATCTGCACTTCGCGCCGACGGACGCGAGCGGACCCAAGTATGGCAATCGCGTGTTCGCCGGTATGAACCAGGACGCAGATCCGCCGCGGCGTGTTCAAGAGCGGTGCGTGAGCGATTCGTCCGGACCTACATCGACGCCTGCAACGATGACGCCCGATCGCTCACATGGACCGCGGACGCCCAAGCTATCCTCGGCAGCGTTGAAATGAATCGTGCGGTTGTCTCTGGGTCATGACAACAAATATAATGGACTAATCGGTCCCCTTCGCCCAGCCGGGAGCCTTGGGAGCATCCCGCCGGAGTGCCCATGCGAGCATGAACGCCCCGCACACGACCATGAGCACACTAAGCCACTGGCCGCGGCTGAGACCCAGCACATGCGCGTTGGCAAGGTGCGCATCGGGCAAGCGCCAGAACTCGGTCACGATGCGCTGTGCGCCGTAGGTGATGCCAAACAGAGCGGTAATGGTCAGCGGCTTGTGGTTCTTGCGCGCGAACACCCAGACGACGACACCGACGAGCAGCCCCTCGCCGAGCGCCTGGTAGAGCTGCGAGGGGTGGCGGGCATTCAGCCAGGGCTCGATCGCGCGCTGGGCCTCGACGGAGCCGGATTGGACGCGCTCGACGAGTTGGGCGTACAGGGCGTCGAAGCGGCTGTGCTCCTCTTGCGTGAACGGGGCGTTCTGCATGCCGACGGCTCGCGCCAGGCCCTGCCATTGCTCCACCGAGATTTCGTGACGGCGCTCGATGACCTCCTGCGGGTATCGCACCGCCCACCACGGCGCGGCTTGCCCCGCCGGGGCGACAACCTTGCCGAGCAACTCCCCGTTGATGAAGTTGGCGAGCCGCCCGAACAGCAGCCCCGCTGGCGCGATGAGCGAGAATGTGTCGATGATGCGCGATGGGCGAGTCGCGCCGATGCGCTGCCCTTCGTCGTTCTTGAAACCTCGCGAGAGCCAGAAGGCCGCCGCGATCCCGCCCAGCATCCCGCCGTGGCTCGCCATCCCGCCCTGGTGAATCGCCAGCACACCCCAGTACGGAAGCGATCCCGAGAAATCAGTGAGCAGGGCAGGGTTGTAGATGAAGACATAGCCCAGGCGTCCACCGATGACGACGCAGATGGCCGTCAGCATCACCGCGTCCGCGGCACGGTCCTTGGGAATCGGACTGAGTCCCCGGACCGCCAGAAACCGCAGCAACGCCCACGCGGCGAGGAACCCCAGGGCATAGCTCAGCCCATACCAGCGCAGCCCGATGCCCCCTGAGAACTCAATGAGAAACGGGCTGAGGTCGTGGAGCCAGGCCATGCACGCAGCATAGAGGCTCCGCCCCGAGCCCGGTCTCCCGCCAACAGAGGCCCTGGCGCGAGCCTGGGCTCTTGGGAGTTCTCGCACTCGGAGACCGAACTCGCGCCAGCGCATCTAGCTCGCCGAATCACTCGTCAGGCAAGGTCTATACTGGCCTCCCATGAGCGTGCAACAGGAATACACCGAAGGCCAGCGCGTCCGCGTGACCCAGCAGATCCCTAAGGGCGACTCGTACCTCGTGACGACGTTCGAGGGCACGATCGTCAGCTATAGCCGCCAGAAGACCGGCTCCTGGTACGCCCACAGCAAGGACAAAAAGCTCTGGCTCGACCGCCTGGACCTCAAGATGGACGACGGCGAGGAGCGCGTAGTCAATCTGGACCAGTACTCGCGCGTTGAGGTGGTGTAGGACTCTGGTTGGGCTCGGCGGTAGCACCGGCTGAGCGAACTCAGATCCGAATGTTCGTTCGAATGGGAATATCGCTCTACGAACCCAAGGTGACCGTCTGCAGACGGCAGCTGGCTAGTTCGTTCTAGACGGATTCTCCATACCTATTGCACGTGGCCGACGCGTGCTGCCAGTGCGTACTCGCGGACCCACGCCGGCCCGCGCCCGGTGTCCAGAAACGCATCGACGATCCGCTCGACACGTTGAGGATGCCAAGAATGGGCGTGGCCGAGGCCGTGCAAAGCGCTCTGGATGCAGGTGCTCATCTTGCACTTATTGAGCACGCCTTCCAAGACGCCGAAGGCGGCATCCGCGAGATCGGGCCGATGGCTGTCATGGAGAGAAGCGGCAACGCTGTCCATGTCCCAGATCATGTACACCGCGCCGTCGATATCCAGGTTGTCCGAGTGCTTCCCATTGGGGTCGGCGGCACGTCGGCAGCACACGTGATCGAACAGATCGGTGTACATCGTAAGGATGGCATCAATGCAACGCACCTGATCGCGTTTCTGCACCGAGTTCGACCATATCTCGCCGAAGAAGCAGGACGCCACGCCGAACAGAAACCACGTTCCATCGCCGATCTGCTTGTCTGAGTATCGGTCTGCGATGAACCCGGGAGACTCAAGGAGACGTGTCATATACGCGAAGATCGTTGGCGCGTCCATGTAAACGAATCGACGCCCGCGCTCCGTGGCGATCTCACCGTCCCAGCCGCTGTGAAAATCGGCTTGTCCCAGAGTGAAGCAGTAGTCGACCCATTGATCGAACGGGGGCGGATGCATGTGGGAGAACTTCGTGCCCACGAGGGTCAGCCTTGCTCCAGGCGGGCCTGGATCATCTCGACCAGGCGGGCGGCGAGCTGCGGGTCGTCCCCGATGGGCACGTAGTAGACCGGCTGCATGCCGCGGCTGAGCAAGTCGAGGTCGAGAAAGGTCGTGCTTCGACGGATGGACTCGGGCTCTACCTGCCGCCCCGGGATGTGCCGACGTTCGATGACCACGCGGACCGTCGCGATCAGCGGTCCCTCGCCGGCCGCCGGAGATGCCGCCAGATCGACCGCCTCGCCTGGCGTCGCCGGTTCGCCGGCGGGCTGAACATCCGCGGCGTGGAACTCGATGCGGACGATCCGGCGCTGGTCATTGACAAGGTCCTGAATCTCGCCGTGGAACGAGGACTGCTCGCCGTCCCACGGGCTGAGCAGGCCCGCAGTCGCCTTAGGCGCGGTCGTGATGATCCCGGCGTTGGCGTCCACACGCTCCAGCGTGAATCGGCAGTCGAGCAGAGCCTCACGCGCAGCGTCAAACGCGGCGGCGTAGGTGGCGGGGGCGAGATCGAAGGTGGTCTCGGTCTGGCGGGCAGTGCAGGCCGTGAGGGCGACAAAGACGATGAGCAGGAACAGGCGCATGGTGCATGGTAACGGGGTCGGGGGGGGCGGGGATCGAGATGGAGACGAAGAGGTGAAGGGCATGGACTGTGGGGCTGCCGCGGGATCCTCGGGGCTGCGCGCTTAGCGCTCAGTCAGTTGACTATCTGAAGGGACGCCGGTACATTGGCGGCGTTCCAAACGGCCTCGCGGGTGGTCCAGGGGTCGTTTCGGTGCGCATATATATATGGGCCCGCGCGCAGAGGTGAGACGAGGTTCGGCGATGAGCACAGATCACGCGGTCCGACAGGGCGAATGCATCAACAGCCTCGCGGAGCGATACGGGTTTTTCCCCGATACGCTCTGGGACGCCGCCGAGAACAAGGACCTGCGTGAGCTCCGGGAGGACCCCAACATCCTGCAACCCGGGGACGTCGTGCATATTCCGGATCTCACTCCCCGCGAGGAATCAGGGGGAACAGATGAGCTGCATCGGTTCCGCCGGCGCGGCGTGCCGGCGCTGTTCCGAGCCGTATTCTACCGCCCACCGTCTCCCGAAGAGGACAGTTCGGACGAAGACGGAGCGGACAGTGCAGATGGCAGCGGATCCGGCGCCACCCCCCCGGCCCTGGGCGGCGAGGACCGGTCCGACGAGTCCGTCTTCGAGGATGTACCCGACGACGACGCGGCGGAACAGAGCGAACCGATCACCGATGCGCCCTACGTGGTCAAGCTCGACGGGAGTTTCATCGAGGGCCGCTCCGATTCCGAGGGGCTCGTCGAGTTCCCGATCCCGCTCGATGCGAGCGAAGCGACGATCACCTTCTACAAGGGCACCGACGATGAGATCTCGTTTGATCTCGGCCTCGGCAAGATGGACTCGATAGATACCGTGATCGGCGCGCGAAAGCGACTTTGCAACATGGGCTACCGTTGTGCGTCCGAGGGCGATGAGTTGGACAGCGAGATGCGGGATGCGCTGCGGCGCTTCCAAGCCGAGCACGAGCTGGAGACGTCGGGCGAGATCGACGAGCAGACGAAGGGCCAGTTGGTCGACGCGCACGGGTCATAAGAGGAGCCGGCGGAGTATGGCGGTAACGAAGATCAAAGTGCGACTCGTGAGTGTCGACGTGCTCGACGATTCCGATTGGATCTGGGGCGCGGGGGAGTGGCACCTGCACGCGTCGGTCGCGGGGACGGCGGTGGGCAACTCGGGCACAGAGTTCAGCGTTCACACGGGCGACACCATCAACCTACCCGAGGCAGATTGGTCGACGGTCGTAGATGTCTCGGGGCATGGTCCGGGCGATTCGGTCGAGGTTCGGCTGAAGGTGATCGAGAAGGACGTGTTCTTCGACGATGATCTCGGAGAGGTCCGTGCGACGCTTGCATATCCCTACCGCCATCCCGAACGAGACATCGACCTGCTCTCACCGTGGCTGGACGGCGGTTGGTTTTTCGACGACTACCGCTGCTTCCGGCTGCATCTGAAGGTGACGGTCGTGGAAGAGATGGCCAGCACGAACCCGTCCGGGCCGACGGCGGTGCCGGTCAAGCGCAACCTCGCGGGCGACGTTTCCACGTTCTCGACGATCAAGGGCGCGGCGTTCACGCCACGAGTTGAAATCTGTCCGGTCATTCCAGTGCCGGCGGCCCCGGCGCATATGCCCCCGAGGCCGGCGATGCCCGCGGGCCTTGCCGTGGGTCAGATACCGCCGGCGTCTCAGGTGGCCGCCGCACCCGCAGCGCCGGCGTTGAACGCCCTGCCGAATCCGTCTGTCATCCCGATTCTCGCTGCCGGCGATCCGAACCTTGCGACCCGCGCCGCGCGACTCACGCTCACGTACTTTGAGCCGAACAACCTCGACACGAGCAAGTTCCACTGGCGGGTCGTGAGCGGTCCGGCAACGATCATCGGCAGCGCCAATGGAACGTCGGTCCGTGTGCGCGGCACGGGCAATGCCGCGGACACTATGGCGACCATCCAGGTGCATTGGGAGTCGAACAGCGGTCCGTTGCTAGCGACGTATCGTGCGTGGGTTGGCAAGCTCGGAACGCTGCCGTACCGTGTGACTTACCTGAACGGGCGTGCCGGCGCGTGGCAATCGACGGGCATCTTGCCCTCGGCGCAGACAAACAGCATCATGCAGGTGGTCCGTGCGATCTGGTATCAGGCGGGCATCTTGATGGTGCCAGATCCCAACGTCACGGGGTTCAATGGCGCAACGCTGTTCCCGGCGGGCAACGCAAATGCGATCTTCCAGACGACAGTGACGAGCAACCGTCACACACGAAATGTGAACCACAACGTCGTCTCTCGCTCGACGCGATACAACTTCCGGCCCGGGACCATCAACTTTGCCTTCGTTCACAGCACGTCAGCGACCAACGCGGCGGGAGTGGATCGCAACGGTATCGCTGGAACGTCCAAGGATACGAGGTGGGTCGGTGGCAAACTCGTATACCGAGCCGGCGGTAGCAAGGGCGTGATCAAGAAGCTTGGCGGGAGCCCAAGCCCTTCGTGGATCAAACCAAGCGGCGTGCCGAGTGACGCGCCGGGGGTCGTCAGGAACCTGAAAACGATCGGCCCGACCAATCGCACGTTGCAGGCCAAGCGCTACGACAGGGCCTACGTGAATAGTCGGAACACGGTGGCAAGTCCGTTTACTGCGGCGATGATGGGGCAGCTCTATGCCTGCCACTGCCCGGTCGTCTGGCGGCGCGCCAGTCTCGTGGGCGCACCTCCGGCTTGGACGGTGGCCCAGTATGTTTGGAACAGCGGGATCAACCTCGCCCACGAGCTCGGGCACATCCTGGGCCTCGCGCATCGCGGCAGCGGGTGGAGCGCCACAGCGCCGCTGTCGGGCGACGGGATGGACTGCAAGAATCAGAAGGGCGTCATGAAGGGCCACCCGTGGAATGAGAACATCATGACCTACGGCTATGCGCGACCGCTGCCGCTGGCGCACGACCTCGACCTGATCCAGGCGACGGTGGTCAGGACACACCCCGCCATAACGTACCCGCCATAACATGCCAATGGACCCCACCATCCTGCGTGACTCAAAGAACCCTCGCGAGTTGGTCGATACCGCTCGGCGCTTTGGCGTGAGCGCCGACCCCGTGGACCATCAGGTGCTTGCCAAATACCTCGGCTCGACGGAGTTCCTGGATCGGCTCGACCCGCCAGAGGCGTACGAGGTCTATCAGCCGCATCAGCTTGGCGCTGCTCGGATCGTCAAGACGCTGATGGACCAGGAGACCGCTGCGCCGCGCCAGACGCTCATCGCCCTGACGTCGAGCCAAGGATTCCAGTCCTATGACTTGCTGATCGAGCTGTTGATCCGAGCCCTCGCCGTCGATCGGCCCGCGAGCGAACGCACTATTTCGTACTGGGAGAAATACGTCGCGCCGGAGTCGGTGTACGCCGACAACGTCGTCCGGGCAGTTTTCACGAACCAGTCGCGCCCAGCGCTCGAGCTCTTCGAGCGAGTGATGAACGATCCGGCGCAGGACGAAGAGTACAAGTCCACGTGGCTCCGCGACATGATGCTGCTCAAGCGCAACGAGACGCCCGTGCTCGAGTGCTGTGAGCGGATGGTGATCGGTCAGACGGTCGACGGGGCGTGGCACGAGTCGATCATCGAGGCCCTGTTCGACTTTAATCCGTCGTGGTATGGGACGTGCCGGATGCCCAAGCCCCCGCTCCGGGTACTGGCGTCCAGTCCGTCGAAGGACAGTCTGGAACGCCTTGCCAGGCACGCGCTGACGAAGATGAAGCTGGAGAGTCCCGTGCTGGACGCCAAGATCAGGCTCGCGATGAAAGAGATCGGGCGTGACTGGGAGGACGACGATGAGGTGTCCTAGCGTCAGGCTCGGCTTGATGCTGCTCATGCCGCTTGGTGCATGTGGTACGGGCTCGGACGATTCGGCTCGAGCAGCGGGCGATCACGCCGCAACGGAGGGCCTAGAGATGCAGCCGACCGAGGACGCCGGCGGGATGGCAGATCCCCCCATCGGTTCGTCGAATCCGTCCGGCGGGTTGCCGGATCCCTCGGCAGGCCTGCCCGATTCCGGGACGCCTTTGCCGCCATCGCCGCTCGCTCTGGAGGCAATCGCGCTCGCCCAGTCGGCGGATCCCGAGGACCATGAGCGTCTCGCCCAGATGCTGGTCGATGGGGCGTATCTCGACCGACTGGATTTGCCGGAGGTCGCGATGTCAATCGATCCGATCCTTCTCCAGCTCACGCGCGTCCTGCGGGCCGCGGCGCGCCAGTCAGTTGTGCTGGATCGGCTGAGCGGCGACGAGTTGTACGGTGAGCCGGGCCACCGGCAGGCGGCGCTGATCGAAGCGAGCGCTCTGGCTCGTTCGCCGGGCGAGGGGCTCGTGCGATTCTGGCGTCACCAGCTTGATCCCGACGCCGATGAGTTGGAGACCACGATCAGGGCGCTGGTTCAGAATCAGAGCGATGTCGCGCTCGGCGTGCTGAGCGAGGCGTTCGCCGACGAGGAGTTCGACACCGAGCTGGTTCTCGCGTGGTTCCGCGGGCCGGTGCTTGAGCACCGTCAGGACGAGCGGCTTCTCGTGGGCCTCGAGCGGCTTCTTCAGAGCGGCAAGCTCGGTCCGAAGCGCCGCTACGGTCTTATCGAGGCACTATTCGACTATCGACCGAGCGACTGGTACTACACGACCGGCGCCCCCCCGGAGCCACCAGAGCGATCGGAGCTTGGCGTCGGTGCGAGAGAGACGCTTGGGGACATTGCCGATCTGGCGGTTCGCGAAGGGGTGATCGGCTCGGACCGGCGAGCGCAGATCGAGAAGGATCTCTCCGAGGGGCTATGACCGACGCCGGGGCCACGCTCGGGCTCACGCCCATCGCTGTCGGTCGGGCGCCAACGCGTTCGTCGGTCATCGGCGAGCTCCAGGGGTTTCTGGGCGACCATGCGCGGGACGCCGAGACCTGGCACGATCTCGGTTGCGCTCTGAACGCGGAGGGCCGGTACGAGGAGGCCGCCGCGGCGTTGCACAGCGCGCTCACTCTGAGCCCGAGCAACGTCGGCGTGCAGTGCGCTTATGCGTTCGCGCTGTGTGGCGCTGGCGATCTCGAGGAGGCGTCGGGATTGCTGCAGGAAGTGATCCAGTGCGACCCGGGCAATGGATGGGCGTATTCGCACCTCGCGTCGATTCGTTTCGGGCAGGGCGCGTGCGCCGAGTCGGCGCAGCTGTGGGAGTGCGCGGCGAGTTTCCTCGACGAGCCAGCCGATTGCCTGGAGAATCTGGCGATGGCATATCGGCGACTCGGCAAGAACGCGTGCGAGCGCCGCTGCTGGGACCGGCTGATCCGGATCGACCCCGAGAACCCGGCGGCGGCGCACATGCTGACGGCGGTCGGTGCGGCACCGGTGCGATCGCGCGCGCCGGATCGGTACGTTCGGCACCTCTTTGATCGCTTTGCGCCAGACTTTGACCGCGTCCTCGGGCTTCTGGAATATAGCGTCCCAAATCTCGTGGACGGGTGGATGCGTGATAGTCGTGGCGAACCCGACGCGACGATGCGAATCCTGGACGCTGGTTGCGGGACGGGCTTGTGCGGCGAGCATCTGCGGGCGTGGGCCGGCGAGCTCATTGGCGTCGATCTATCGGTTGCGATGCTCGACCGTGCGCGCGAGCGGGGTAAGTACGACCGGCTCATCGAGTCGGAGATCGTCTGTTTTCTGCAAGATCACGTCGAGGAGTTCGATGTCATCGTCGCCGCGGACGTGCTCTGTTACGCGGGCGACCTCGGGCCATTCTGCGAACACGCGCTTGCGTCGCTTCGGCGCGGAGGGCGGCTGGCCTTTTCCGTCGAGCGAAGCGACGATGGAGGCAGTGGTTACGTCATCCGATCGCACGGCCGGTACGCACACACGGGCGCGCATATTCGGGACGCTCTGCGGGCCAGCGGCTCGGTCGAGATTTCCGAGGTCGTGTTGCGGCTGGAGTCGGGGGGCCCGGTCGAAGGATACTGGGTGTCGGCGTGCTGAGCGCCGGCATGGGCGGATGCGGCTACAGCCGGTCAAACTGGGGCAGGTCGCCCACCAGCGGCCGCGCATAGTCCAGAAACGCCTCGCTCACGTCATTGCTGCCCCGGATGAACTCCTGGGGCATATGCCGGGTCTTCGCGGCGACCTCGCCAAGGTCAATCCGCCGGAACTCGCTGGCGTAGTGCTCATCTGGCCCCGGCGTGCTGGTGCGGATGATCGCGACCGAGCCGTCCACGTCGCCGCTGGCGGCCAGGCGGGCGGCGAACCTGCCTGCGCCTCTGGCCTCTCGCTGGTCGATCTCGCTCGCATCGGGAAAGCACCGCTGGATGTAGCCAAAGGTGTCGGCGCGAACCCGGATCGGCGTACCGCCCTCGGGGGTAAGCTTGGCCTTGAGCAGCCCGGCGAGCTGATCGCCCAGCGCGCCCGAGCCCGAGAGCTGGACGTTGCCGTGGGCATCGGTCTCGCCCTGGATGAACATCGCGCCGATGGAGTTGCCGTCCTTATCCTGGATGCCCTCGCTGACGGCGACATGGCAACGCCCCTTGGCGTCGTACACGGTGCCAACGTCGTGTATGAACCGATCAAGATCGAACGGGACCTCGGGGACATAGATGAGCTGGGGGCCATCGGTGCTCTGGGCGCGATCGGACCGCCGGGCGAGCGCGCTCGCCGCGGTCAAGAACCCCGCATGACGCCCCATGATGACGTTAATCTTGATTCCCGGCAGGGAGATGTTGTCCATGAAGTCGGCCATGCAGGCCTTTGCGACAAACCGAGCCGCCGACGGCCAGCCCGGCGTGTGGTCATTGACCATGAGGTCGTTGTCCACGGTCTTGGGGATGTGGAAGCAGCGAAGCTCGTACCCGGCGTCATTAGACAGCTCATTGACGATGCGGCAGGTGTCCGACGAGTCGTTGCCGCCGATATAGAAGAAATAGCGGATGTCGTGCTTCTGGCACGCGTCGAGGATTCGTTTGCAGTACCCGCCGTCCGGCTTGTCGCGGGTCGAACCAAGCGCGGCACTCGGCGTTTGGGCGATCTGGTCGAGGCGCTCGGTGGGCATGTCCGACAGGTCGTGGAGGTCGTCCTCGGTGAGGCCACGCACGCCGTGGCGCATGCCGAGGATCTTCTTGATCGTGCCGCCCCGCCCCGCGCCGGATTCTCGCAGGCCCTCGATGACACCGACGAGGGACTGGTTGATGACGGCGGTGGGGCCGCCGGATTGGCCGATGGCGGCGTTGCCTTGGATGAGGTTGGGCATGGGCAAAGGGTAGCGGGGGCTAGATATCGGAGAGATCGTCTTGTGCATAGTGGCGGATGTGGAGGATGCGCACTGTTGAGCTTTCGATCGTGAACAGGACGCGATGGCTATAGACCCGAGCCTGACGGAGGGAGGCCGGATGGACGCCCTCGGCCTCTCGCGCCAGCGGGAACCTTCGAGGCATGTCCTTGAGCGACTCAAGCAGCCGCTCGTACTGCTCGATCCAGAGTGTCGATGCGCCGGGCGTCGCGTCATTCTCCAGGTACTGGAGAATCTCCACAAGCTCGCGAGCCGCGGCAGTTGCAAGGACGACGGTGTACCGGGTCATCCTGCCTGCCGGAGGCGTTCCTTGAGCTGGTCGAGAAACTCCCGCGCCGGCACTCCTGGATCCTCACCCGATTCCATGGCCTCCCAGCGCTCCTGGCAGATTCGAGCACTCTCGGCGATATCGAGTTCGTCGAGCACGCGGAGCATTCGCCGATAGGCGGCACCGTCCTGGATGATGATCTCCCGCCCATCCTCGCCAGGGATCGCCAGGGGTAAACCCTTGGCCTGAAGTTCCGCGAGCTGCTCGTCGGTGAGGGTGATCTGTCTGGCCATCCATGCAGTATACGGGAATCACCCGTGCATCCTCGCCCGATTTCCCTGATATCGTCAGGGCCATGAGAATGAACCAGATATGCGTCTTGGTCTCGGCGGTCCTGACCGGGGCTTCCATCGGCCAATCCACGAGCACGGGTCCGATGGACCCCCCGCCCAATGGGATGCGCCATACGGATCCTGGCTGGCACGGGTTCTACAACGCGACAGTCCATACCGCACCGGGCGAAGTGTTGGAAGAGGCGTCGATGTCGTTTCGAGACGGCAGGATCATCTTCGTAGCATCGACGAAGGGCATGAGTCGCTCGCCAGTTCCCCAGGCGGCGACGTTGCATGACGCCGCGGGCCTGCACATCTACCCGGGCCTGATCGAGGCCTTCGCGGAAGTGGACGAGCCGGTGTCGGATTTGCAAGGCGAGCTCGTGCACTGGAACGCGATGGTCACGCCGCACCACATGGCGGTCATGGGACCGGGGCTCTCGGATTCTGATCGAGAGGCGCTCGTGAAGCTGGGATTCGTCGCGGCGAACATCTCGCCCAAGACCGGCGTGTTCCGCGGGCACTCGGGAGTCCTCAGCCTCGCCAAGCCGCCGGCGAACGACTCGCTCGCCCAGCCGCCGGTGTATGTGTCATCCTCGGCGAACGTCCTGAGCTTTGACCGTGCGAGGGGCACGCCCGATGGAAGTGGCTATCCGGTGAGCCACATGGGCGCGGTCGCCCTCATCCGCCAGTCCCTGATCGACAGCGACTGGCAGCGGGCGGCCCGCGAAGCAGGCGAATCGATCGAGTTCAACAGCCTCGATGCAATCATGAGCGACGTGCCGCTGCTCTTCGATGTCGCCAACCCGCAGAATATCTTCTCAGCAGACGGTATCGGCGACGAGTTTGAGCGCGAGGTCATCATCGTCGGCGATGGGCGTTCGTACCAGCATCTCGAAGCGATCGCGGGCGAGGGGCGGGCGATCATCGTGCCGCTGCGATTCCCCGCAGAGCCCGATGTCTCCAGCGTCGCCATGATCGAGGGGCTGGATCTCAAGGACCTGATGGCCTGGGAGCAGGCGCCGACGAACGCGGCGAGGCTGATCGACGCGGGGCTTGACGTCGCGCTGACCAGTTCCAAGGCTAAGGGTCGCGGGAGTTTCCACAAGAACCTGCGCAAGGCGATCGAGCATGGGCTGAGCGAAGATGACGCACTCGCGGCGCTCACGACGACGCCGGCGAGGCTGCTCGGCGTCGATGATCGTCTGGGCACGCTTGGGGTGGGCAAGATCGCGAGTTTCATCGTCGCCGACGGGCCGCTATTCGATGAGGACACCAAGATCCTGGAGGTGTGGATCGACGGACGTCGCCACGAGATCAACAAGCCCGAAGATGAGAGCATCGCCGGGCGCTGGTCGTTCACGTTCGGCCAAGATCCGAGCCATGACGGTGTGCTGGATATCTCGTTTGACGAGAAGGGCAAGGTCGAGGTCCTCGGCGGAGGAAACGCCGAAGACGCGCCACAGCAGAAGGCACGCAACGCGAAGCTCGATGGGAACCGGTTGTCCTACCTGTTTGATATGCCCGACGACTCGGGTGTCGTGGTCGGGAGTGTCACCTTTGCGGATGACCGGATGTTCGGCGCGATTCTGGTGCCATCGGGCGAGACGATGAAGTTCACCGGCGAGCGCGTGAACGGCGCACAAGAGCAGCCGGCGACAGAAGATGAATCAGCCGGAGAGGATGATGCAGGCCCAGAGTTCCCCGCCAGCTATGGCTATCCGTTCGGCGCATACGCCGTCGATGAGGTTCCCCAGGCCGGTGCGGCCCTCTTCGTGAACGCATCCATCTGGACATCGGGGCCTGAAGGAATCCTGCACGACGCGTGGGTCATGGTCGACGACGGCAAGGTCCAGGCCATCGGCACCGGCGTCGCCCCACGAGGCCGCCCGAACATGCGGATTATCGATTGCGCGGGCAGGCACATCACACCCGGCTTGATCGACGCCCACAGCCACACCGGCATCTTCGCCGGCGGCGGCAACGAGAGCTCACAGGCGTGCACCAGCGAGGTGCGGATCCATGACAACCTCGACCCGGCCACTGTCAACTGGTATCGCCAGCTCGCCGCGGGCGTGACGACCGTGAACACGCTGCACGGAAGCGCGAACCCCATCGGCGGCCAGAACGCGATCCACAAGGTGCGGTGGGGCGCCCGCCATCCCGATGACATGCTCATGGAGGGTGCCAAGCCCGGCATCAAGTTTGCGCTCGGCGAAAACGTCAAGCAGAGCAATCGGAGCCGCGAGTACAACGTGCGGTATCCGCAGTCGCGGATGGGCGTCGAGACGTTTATTCGGGATCGGTTTATCGCGGCAAGGGAATACCTCAGATCGAAGGAAGTGTCACGTCTGGAGCAAGCCTTGCCCGGGTTGTGGCAAGGAACTCCAGTTGTTGGGAACATTCAGGAAATAGTTAATCAAAGACTCCCCAATAGCATGGTGTTGTTCATCGACACCGAGCTCAGGGGTTGGCTCTTCAGTGCTGATGTTCAAACTGGCGTACGATTACTCTGTGATGCAGATGGGATTGACATCGCTGCAATGCTCTCTGGAGTTAGGTCGGATGGATTTGTTGATGTGCATGATTCAGATGTGATGGAGCTCAATTTAATGTGGATGGACGCCAGTGGGCGGCAGGCATTTGTTGGGTATCGTCTCGATGATCAGCGCCGCTTGTATGAGAAACCACTAGAGGTGCAGCAGTGGTACTCTGCGTCACAGACATTCATAAACTGGCTAGGGTTGGGAATTGGAGGCCCTGATAATGACTCGTTGTCCGCAGAAGCGATTCGCGAACTGAGCGATGAGTTTCATCGTCTGTATTCTCATGAAAGTGCCCGAAACTCTCGGACGCCGTTTCAATTCGGCTTCGTTCGATCGAGTGCATTCTATCATAAACCGATACGTGTTGACTTGGAACTAGAGGCCCTTGCCGAGATTCTCGCGGGCGAACGCCTGATCCACTCCCACAGCTACCGCCAGGACGAGATCCTCATGCTCTGCCGCGTCGCCGGCGACTTCGGCTTCAAAATCGGCAGTTTCCAGCATGTGCTCGAAGGCTACAAGGTCGCCGAGGCGATCAAGGAGCACGCGCTGGGGGCGAGCTGTTTCAGCGACTGGTGGGCGTACAAGATGGAGGTCCAGGACGCGATCCCCTACAACGGGCCGATCATGCACGCCGCCGGCGTCGTCGTGAGCTACAACTCCGACTCCGACGAGCTCTCGCGCCGCCTGAACACCGAGGCAGCCAAGGCCGTGAAGTACGGCCAGAT
Organism: uncultured Phycisphaerales bacterium; assembly: GCA_965371965.1. Lineage (GTDB taxonomy): Bacteria > Planctomycetota > Phycisphaerae > Phycisphaerales > UBA1924 > S146-42. The sequence goes on along the minus strand of CBDVAM010000001.1, from coordinate 22,307 downwards.
CGAGCCCAGCGAAGCCCTCAAGTTCGTGACCCTCAACCCGGCGATCCAACTCGGGATCGACGATCAGGTCGGCTCGCTGGAGGTCGGCAAGGACGCGGACCTTGTCATCTGGTCCGGCGATCCACTGAGTTCCTTCAGCGTGTGCGAGGCGACGTGGATCGACGGGCGCGAGTATTTCTCGCTCGATATCGACGCCACCCATCGCGAACGCAACACAACCGAGCGCCAGCGGATTCTCGCCAAGCTGCTGAAGGACGACAAATCCAAGAAGGGCGAGGACCATGAAGAGCCCGACGAGGCCGACGAGGATTCGTCCGACGACCCCGACTGGCTCATGCGCGATCGCCTGAGCCTCGAGTTCCTCGACAATCTCAGCCAAGCCGACCACGACGTTCGCGGCGACTGCGCCTGCACAAGCGACTCCTGGCTCCACAACCTCATCCACAACCGGTGAACACCATGAAACTCACAAACCCAATCGCGTCGCCTCTCCGCACTCTCCTCACTCCGTGTCTCCGTGTCTCCGTGGTGAGTCTGCTTCTTGCCGCCACAGCCCACGCCCAGGACGTCATCCACAAAGCCCCGCCCCAGCCGATGCCCTTCGTGATCGTCGGCGCTCAGGTCCACACCGGCGACGGCCAGACTCTCGACCCCGGCTTCGTGCTCGTACGCGACGGCGTCATCGCAGAAGTCGGCGAGGGTGAGCGCATGTTCACCGCGGACACTGTTCTCATCGACGGGCGACACAAGCACGTCTATCCCGGGCTGATTTCCGCCTCGACCAGCCTCGGGTTGACCGAGATCGGCTCGGTCCGCGCCACGCGCGACCAGAGCGAGGTCGGCTCGTTCACCCCCGAGGTCCGCGCAAGCGTCGCGGTCAACCCCGACTCGGCGCTGATCCCCGTAGCTCGGGCCGGCGGCGTGTTGATCGTCGGCGTGTTCCCCTCGGGCGGGCGGATCGCCGGGCGCGGCAGCGCGATGCGCCTGGACGGCTGGACCTGGGAAGACATGACCATCGCCGACGCGATCGGCCTGGTAGTGAGCTATCCGCAGGTCCGCCCGAGCCAGGACTGGTGGATGACGCGCTCCCAGAGCGAGCAGCGCGAGCGGATCGACGAGAATCTCACGGAGCTGGGCGAGTTCTTCGATCGACTGGAGGCGTACGCCCAGGCCAGGGCCGCCGGCGAGTCCCAGCCTATCGATCTGGGGCTCGAGGCGGCGATGATCGTCCTGCCAGGCGAGCACCAGAGGCCCGTCTTCGTCCGCGCGAGCGAAGCCGACCAGATCGCCTCGGCGGTCACGTTCTTCGCCGAGCGCCACATGCGCGTCGTCATCGTCGGCGGGCGGGATGCGCCGCTTGTCAGCGACCTGCTCAAGGCCCACGACGTCCCGGTGATCATCTCGAGCGTGTATACGTTCCCGGGTCGGGCCGACAAGCCCCACGACGACGCGTTCACGCTTCCGGCGAGACTGGAACAAGCGGGGATCCGCTGGTGCCTGGCCTCCGGCGGCGGGGCGAGCAACGAGCGGAACCTGCCCGACCAGATCGCCAAGGCAGTCGCCTTCGGGCTCGATCACGAGGCCGCCATCCGCGCGATGACCCTCTCTGCGGCGGAAATCCTCGGAATTGACGATCACTACGGCAGCCTCAAGGCTGGCAAGAGCGCCACCATGATCGTCGCCGACGGCGACATCCTCGAAATCACCACAAACGTGGTCGCGGCGTACATCGACGGCAGGGAACTCGATCTGAGGACCAAACACACGCTCCTGCGAGACAAGTACCTGGAGAAGTACCGCCAGCTCAAGGTTGGCGGCGAGCGCTGACGAGGCCCGTCCCCCGTGCCAACCCTCCAACGAGGCCCTTGACCTCGCCTCATGCGTCGGCTTTGCTCACCCCATGCGGATCATCGGTGGACAACTGCGGCGAAGGAAGATCGAGGCCCCACGAGACGCCAGCGTCACGCGCCCGATGCCCGACTACGTCCGCGAGGCCGTCTTCAACCTGCTGCGTGGGCATAGTGAGGGCCAGGTGGTGGTGGACCTGTTCAGCGGCACCGGCGCAGTCGGCCTCGAGGCGATCAGCCGCGGGGCCGCCCGCTGCGTCTTCGTCGAACGCGACAGGACGATCGCAACGCTGATCGAGCGCAACATCGAGACGCTGGATGTCGCCGAGCGCTGCGAGGTGGTGCGGGCCGACGCGCTGGGGCCGCTGGCCCTGGCACGATGCCCGTCCGTCGTGCACCTGATCTTCTTCGATCCGCCCTACATGCTGGTGCGCGATGCGCGGATCTGGGAACTCTGCCGGGCGCAGCTTGCCAAGCTGATCGAGCGATTGGACGATACGGGCTATCTCGTGCTGCGCACCCCCAGGCCCGCGATGTGTCGGGTCGTCGAAGACGAGGACTCGCCTAGTGACGAAGGGCAGATCGAAGAGCGCCCAGCCCCATCCAAACCCAAGTCCAGACCCAAGGGCAAGGCCAAGGGGAAACATCGGGATGCGACCCGAGAGGCCGACGAGGATGGCGAGCAGATGATCGACCTGGGCGGCTCGGATTGGTCTACCCAGGACTGGGCCGACGCCGACGACCTTTCTCAAGACGATGCTCGCTTCGAGCCGGCGAATCTGTCGATAGAGGGCGCAGTGGGTCCGGAAACCCACCACTACGGCAAGATGAGCGTGCACCTTTACATGCGCCGTCGGTAGAACCTGTGACAGCGCAGATGCAGCGAGCGTCGCGTTCGTCTCTTGGGGTTCGCTGTTGGAGTCATGGTTGATCAAACGGTTTGTGAACATGATGACCAGAGCCCGTGGCAACGTGGCGGGCCTGGGGGTGGTCGGCCTTGGGCTGACGCTCGCGGGTGCGATGCCCTTGGCCTCGGCCCGCGCGATCGAGCCGTGCCAGGTCCCCTCACCGGCGCCCCTGCACACATGGCGGATCGAGCCCGTGGGGCTGTCCAGCGAGGCCCCCACGCTGGGCGCGATCACGACCATCCGCCAGGACGTCCCCAGCGGCGTCTGGACACTCACCCTCTCCAACGGCCTCATCGCCCATCACAGAAAGATGGATGGAAGGGTTGAGCTGGCGATGACGCTCTCGGGCGGCACGCTACAAAGCGACGATCTGCGCCCAGAGGCCCTGCGGGCGGCGGTCGCCGCCGTGAGCCAGCCGGCGACCAAGAAGCTGGATCGCGAATCCCTGGCACAGCTCTTGGCTGACGCCAATATTCGGATCAGGGCAACCGTCGGCGTCGATAGCGTCTCGATCCGCATCAGCGGCGAGCCTTCGCACGCCGAGCTTGTCTTCGAACTCGCCCACGCCCTGCTCCAAGACGCCATCGTCGATCCAGAGGTGTTCGAGGGTTGGCGGATCAAGGAGCTGCAAAGGTTGCGTCTGAAGCGTGAACACGCCGGGGCCGTGCTCCGACGCGTGGTCAGCGCCGAGCTCTCACGCGATGGAACACCCGCGTTCGAGCCTCTGGAGATCGAGCGCCTGGAAGAACTCGACGCCGAGTGCGTGCGCGAGGCGTTCCGCCGGATCGCCGCCACATGCTCGATCGAGGTCGGGATCGCCGGCGACCTCCAGCGAGCTCCGGCCCTCGAATATTCGGCGACATACCTCGGTGCAGTCTCAGAACGTGCCAAGGTCGCGCCCGCGCCCGATGCCGGCGAAGCCCTCGCGATCGCATCGGCGGTCGAGGTCTCCGGCCTCGATGGTCGCGCCGTGCTCGTCGGCTTCTTGGGGCCGAGCGGGCTGGACCTCGACGAGGCCCGGGCGCTCCGTCTGGCGGCCGACGTGCTCGCTGAACGCCTCAAGGCAAGGATCCCCGACGGCGAGATCGCCGGGCGGTATGAGCCCAGGGCCACCGGCGCCGGGCGCGGCGTGTTCTACGGCGTCGTGATCGGCTCCAGCATCGACGCCGCCGGCCTGATCCGTGAAGAGATCGAGCGCCTGGCGATCGACGGACCCTCCAAGGAAGAGCTGCATCGCGCGAGCAAAGAACGCTATCGCCGCGGGCATGAAGCCCTCAAAGAGCCACGCTATTGGGCCAACGTGCTCAGCGAGCGAACCCGCCTCGGACTGGAAATCAAAGACATCCGCCGAGCCTCGCGGGGCTATGTCTCGATCGAGAGCGACGCGGTGCGCGCCGTGGTCTCCAAGCACCTGTCCCAGCACCGCGACATCCAGGTCTCGGTCTCGCCCAAGCCCGACCGCTGATGCAGCACTGGGTTTCGTGCCTGGTCACGTCGCCGGTTTGATACCAAAGAACCGCTCAGAGTTCGCGTTGATCTGCGCATGAAACTCCTCGAACGCAACACCGCGGATCTTCGCAAGGTGTTCTGCGGTGTCGCGCACCCACGCCGGGCGGCACGGGCGCTTGCCCCGATGCGGCACCGGGCTCAAGAACGGCGCATCGGTCTCGACCATGATGCGATTGCTCGGAACCAGCAACGCCGCCGCCTGGACCTCCTTGGCGCTGGGATACGTCACGACGCCCGTGAACGAGATCATCGCGCCAAGGTCCAGGCATTTCTTCGCGTCCGATTCATCGCCGGTAAAACAATGGAAGACAAAGCGCGACGGGTCCAGGGTAGACGCCCGCAGGATCGGAATCAGATCATCAAACGCCTTGCGGCAGTGCAGGACGATCGCCATCTCCACCCCCGAATCCCGCTGAGACTCGATGAACCCGAGCTGCTCTTCGAGCACAGCCCGCTGGATATCGCCGGGCGGATTGTCGTAGTGGTTGTCCAGCCCGAGCTCGCCCCAGGCGACGCACTTGGGATGGCGCGCGGCACGGGCCAGCGCCGACCAGTCGTGCGGACCCTGATCGGCATACAGCGGGTGCACCCCGGCACTGCACCACACATTCTCAAAGAGATCGGCGACATGCACGCACTCATCGGCGTTCTGCGTCGTCGTGCAGATCGTGATGAGCCCTTCCACGCCCGCGTCCTTGGCCTCCAGGATCGTCTCCTCGATGCGGTCGGCAAAGTCCGGGAAGGTCAGATGGCAGTGGGTGTCGATCACGCCCTGACGGTAGGCAGCGCCGCCGTCATTGCCCGGTAGAATGGGCATGGAGATTCGTGATGCGAACCATGACCGCTGATTGGTTGAGATGGCGACGGGCCGCGTCGGGCGAGCGGCTGCTCGCGGCGGTTGTCGCCGCGATCGCGATGCTGGCGTCGATCGCCAGCGGTGCTAGCGCCGACGAGGAGCCGTACGACCTCTGGTACGTCATCGAGATCGACGGCGCCCGCGCGGGCTGGTATCACGAGCAGGTCGAGATCGACGCCGATCTGATCACCACGACCAGCGACACCTCGATGAGCTTCCGGCGCGGGACGGACACGGTGACTATCAGCGTCCGCAGCAGTTTCGTCGAGACCAATCGCCACGAGCCCCGCCGATGGGAGACCACAGTCGCGATGGGCAGAGAGCCGATCGATCGGGTCTTCGTATTCGGTGACGATGGAGTTCAAGTCAAGACCACCGAGGGCGGGCGAATCACCACGCGTCGGGCCGATCTGCCCGATGGCAACTGGCTAACCCCCGCCGGGATCCGCGCGTTCACCCGCTCGCGCATGGCGTCGGGCGCCGCCGAGATCTCCTATCGCGGGCTGGATCCGATGCAGCAACTCTCTCCCATCCAAACAACGCTGCGCGACTTCTCGCAGGCGAACATTGAGGTCCTTGGTCGTACCGTCAAGGCGACCCGCGCCGAGGCAACCAACTCGGCGGAACCGGGCACCAGCTCGATCCTGTTCATCGACCACGCCGGACGCCAACTGCGAACAGAGTTCGTCCTCGCGAGGATGAACTTCGTCACGCTGGCGGCGGACAAAGAGCTGGCGCTGGGCAAGCTCGACCCGCCCGAGCTGATGGACCGTACGCTCGTTAGAATCGAGCGCCCCATCCCCAGGGCCAGGCGGACCACCGACGCGACCTATCTGCTGCATGTGCCCGATGGCGAGCTGGGCGACATCCCCCAGACCTCGAATCAGCAGGCAGAGCGCATCGACGACCGGACGTTCCGCGTCCACGTCCGCGATGGCGGTGCGTTCGACACCGGGCTGGCGACCGACGACGACGGCGCCACGCTCGAGGCATCGACCATGCTCAACTGGAAGGATCCGATGATCCAAGACTTTGCTTCTAGAGCGGGTGCCGGTGACCGTGCGCCCGATCTTCGCAAGGCCGAGCTCTTGCGACGAAGCGTGCATCGCCACATCAGCGAGAAGGACCTGGGCGTGGGATTCGCCAGCGCCTCCGAGGTCGTCCGCTCGCGCCAGGGCGACTGCTCCGAGCACGCGACGCTGCTCGCGGCCCTGCTCCGCGCTCGGGGGATCCCCTCGCGCGTCGCCAGCGGCCTGATCTACGCCGACGGCTTCCTCGGCGAGCGGAATATCTTCGGATATCACATGTGGACCCAGGCCCTCGTCGATGTCAACGGCCAGAAGCGATGGGTCGATCTCGACGCGACCCTCGGCCCCTCGGACGCCTTCGACGCGACCCACATCGCGCTGGTCCTCTCGACGCTCTCCGATGACGAGCCCGCCAACGCCCTGGCGCGCCTCGCGCCCCTGCTCGGACGCCTGGAAGTCGACGTCGAGAGCGTCGAGTGACAGAGCCCGACGCCACCCCACTGCCCTCACTGCCCGCCCGCCCCATCGACGGGCACAAGGGCACCTTCGGCACAGTCACCATCGTCGGCGGACGCGATGATCCCGACGCCTGCATGATCGGTGCCCCGGCACTCGCCGCCAGGGCAGCCCTGCGCAGCGGCTGCGGGCTGGTGCGCCTCGTCATGCCGCGATCGATCCTGGGCGAGGCAATCGCGATCGAACCGGGCGCGACCGGAATCCCCGTCGAGATCGGTCCCCACGCCCAGCCCGAGCCACACGCGATGACGGCCCGAATCGACGAGTCCGCGCGCGCCTCGGCGTGCCTGGTCGTCGGGCCGGGACTGGGCACGGGCGAGGCCGCCCAAGCCGCGACCCTGCGCGCGATCCAGCAGGAGGACGCGCCCGTCGTCCTCGACGCCGACGCCCTGAACATCATGGCGACGATCGACGAACTGAATCGCGAACTGCACGCCCGGGCGATCCTCACGCCCCACCCGGGCGAGTTTCGCCGTCTGGCGTCGGCCCTGAAACTCACTCAAGCTCTTGACAGTGATGATGCGCGTGCGTCAGCCGCGGCGGCGCTCGCCCAGCGCCTGGGTTGCATCGTGGTGCTCAAGGGCCATCACTCCGTCGTCACCGACGGGCTGCGCGCATGGACGTGCAACAGAGGCGGGCCGTGGCTGGCGACCGCGGGTACCGGCGACGCCCTGAGTGGCATCATCGCGGCACTAGTTGCCCAGCATGTCGCACCCCCGCCCATCGCGGGCCTGAGCGACGCCATGCGCCAGAAGATGCCCAAGGACACGCTGCGCCCGCTCGATCTCTACGACGCGGCCAGACTGGGCGTAGACATCCACGCTCGCGCTGGAGATTCGTGGCGAGAAACACACGGCGCAACCGGCGGAATGCTCGCACGCGAGCTGTGCGATGAGGTCTGCCGCGCCGTTGAATCGATGCGCGACGCCGAGACCAGCTAGCAGCCGCCCAGGATTACCGCTCGAGCCGCCTTGGCGAGAACGAGGTCACCATGCGCAGCGCGTTGGCGCTGAGATCCGCGCCGATGGTATCTCCCTGGACGTCGTCGGCGAGCATGTTGAGATCAACCGTCGCGCGTCGCAGGCGCGGGCCGACGCCGTACTCGAGCGTGAACTTCGCGTCGAGAAGGCGACGCATGAGCGTCCGCTCGCTCGTGCTGACCAGCGCGCCCGCCTCGTAGCGCTCGACGATCGATCGCAGCTCGTTGGGGCCGGTCGGGCCGACGACTGGCGTCAGGCGGATCGACCAGATCTCGAACGCGTCGATCGCCGGATCGGGCTGGACGCGGAACTCGATCGTGTCCGACTCGATGATCGGCGTGAGGATCGGATTGACCGGAAACGGCCCGAAACTCTCGCCCGTGCGGATCAGGGCGCCCAGCCGCTGCATCACCAGACGCGAGACAACGTGGCTGGAGGCAGACTCGGTCGTCACCTTGTACGACTTGAACGACGCATCGAGCGCACCCAGCGTCGCCGTCAGCAGCAGGCTGCTGATCGTCATCGCGACGAGCATCTCCACCAGGCTAAACCCTCGCCGCGTGCCCCGTTGCGACACCTTTGCATGGCTAATCATGACTGCCTTCCTTCGCGGTACGAGCCCGCATCGACCTCGGCGCTCAGCGGCAGCAGGATGCCGTCGGGCATCGCAATCGCCGGGTTGAATCGCAACTCGATCCGCCCATACCCATGGAACGGCACGGGGTCGGATCCGGGAGGCTGGGGCTCCCAGGGGCCGACGTCCGCGAGCCCGTCGGCGTTCGTGTCCCAACCGACGATCCGCACGCCTTCGAAGAACGGCAGGTCCTGTGGATCGTAACTCTCGCCGTCGCCGTCATCGGGGCCGAAGTACCCCAGGGTCGTGTTGAACAACGCGGGGTTGCCGATGGGATTGCCAAACGGGTCGCGCAGCGGCGGCTCGCCCAGCACGGGCAGGAATGTCATGAGCAATGCGCCGTCGATCGTCGCGTTGCCGCGTACATCGAGCAGGCCGGCCACGATGACGCCGCGCAGATTCACACGCTGCTCGGGCGGACTGTTGAACGTCCCGATATCCACCGAGTAGTTCGGTAGCAGCAGCGAGCTCTTGACGATCACGTCCAGGTCGGCGCTGTCGGGGTTGAGCGCGGGGTCGTTGGGAGACTCCGGATGCTCGAGCTCGAACCGGGTCGCGCCGGTAAACTGGACCTTGTTGCGGACGTGGTGGAAGAAGTCCGGAGCATCGGAGACCAGCGATCCCACGACCAGGCAGTCGTGCATCCGAAGGTTGTTCGAGTACGGCTTGGTGTCCACGATGCGCAGGCCATCGATCACCAGCGGTTCGGGCAACGCGGCATACGCGGCGGGGTCGTAGGAGAGAATGTCGCTGTCGAGAATGTCGCCCTTCTCGATGGGGTCGACCGCGAGCAGAAGGAACTGGTTGGGCGGCACGGCGCTGGGCGGGAGCATCGGCGGGTGATCGCCCTCCTCGCCGGGATCATCCCCGTAGACCCACCGCTCGATCTGCTGGACCGGGACGCCGAGATCCGGATCGACCTCCATGCGTCCAAACAGCCCCCAGTACTCGTGCGAGTTGTCAATGTTGGTGCGGATGTAGTTCACGCCCACGAACGTGCAGTTGATGAACAGCGCGTTGAGTCCCACCGGAATATGCGAGTCCTTGAACACCATGTTCTCGATGACCGGGCGGTAGTACCAATCGCTGAACTCCGGAGCGTTGAACGGCATCTTCTCGAAGTACGCGCTGCCCCAGTTGTCCGGCAGCCCGTCCCCGTCGGTGTCCGGGTCCAGACGGAAGAACCGCGGCAGGTCCGTGCCGTCGGGCTTGGCCTCGACATACGTCCCAAGATCGCCCACGCCCACCCCGAGCTGGTCGGCGAGCTGCTGGAGAAAGTCCGCGCCGTCCGCGGCGGCCTTCAGGTCGTTGCCCGCACCCGAAAAATCATCGACATCCACGCCCGGCAACTGCCGCTCGCTGGCACCGAAGATCATCGGCGGGAAGTTCTCGTCCGGCTGCACGCTCCCGCGAAGGCGAGCCTGCCATTCGGGCTGGAACGCCTCCCAATCCTCGCGCCGAACCGCGAAGGCGACCGAACCGTTGAGCTTGGTGTACTGATCGAGCCGATCGATGACTCCGTCGCGATACCCGAGCTCCTGGTCGAGATACACGCCGTAGATCGGATCGAAGTCAAGCAGTTCCTCGTCGTCGGGGTCCCACTCGTTGTCGTTGTCGAGGTCGTCCCAGCCGAAGATATCGTTCTCGTTGCGATCCGGGTTGCCCCAATCGATGAGCTTGGCCAGGTCCTCATCGACCGGCTCGCCGTCCCCATAGAACTCCGCGGGCAGCGCGCCGAAGGGCGTGCCATAGCGCAGATCGTCCGAGAGCGCGACCATCCCGTCGCCGTTGGCGTCGTAGAAGTTGATGAACAGGTCGAACTCGTCAACATATCCGTCGTTGGTCACGTCCTTGAACGCGTCGCCGGCGGGGATGCCCTGAGCCTCGATCGGGTGGTAGACGCGCAGCCGGTTGTCGTAGTCCGCGTCATAGTCCTTGACCCCCGCGTACAGCAGCGCGAGGTTGGCGTCCAGGTCGTCGTGAAGAAAGTTGAAATCAGACCGAAGAAGCAGCGGATCGCCATACTCCACGTCAACATCGGAATAGTGCACGCCCACACTGCCCGTCAGGTGGACGTTCTTGCCGATCATGATCCGGCTCGGCGAGATGACCGCGTGGCTGACCCGCTTGGTCACGAGAAAATCACGCATGATCACACGCGTCAGCGGACTGCCGTCGCGAGAGTACGCGAAGTCATAGCCCGTCACGATCACCCGTATGTTCAGCCCATCGGCGAGCGGCGCATACGTGAGCTGGAACGCCGGCTCGCTCGTCGGCACGCCGTCGCCATCCACGATCGTGCTCAGCGAAACGATCGGCGTATACACCCAGCCGTCCATGCGATAGATGAACGGGTCGGTGCCATCGGGCGCAGGCCCGACCACCGGCGTCATGATCCCGCCGTAATCCATGATGTTCTCGTCGGCCGCATGGTGCAGCGCGATCGCCTCGGCGATGCCCGTGGGAGGGCCGGCCTCGAAATGACCACTCACCGGGTCACGCACGAAGATGTCGCCCGGGATCGAACCGGTGTTCCCCGTCCACAACGCCCACACAACATCCTCATCGATGTCGCTCTCTGCGAGCACGAATCGCCCCGTTGCCTGCGCCAGACGGTTGGTGGCGATGGCCAAGCCCGTCTCCGCGGCTCCGCTCGATCGCATCACGTGCAGATAGGTACTCGCCGTCTTGATGTTGCCCTGGCTCGCGATCGCCATCGCCGCGACCAGGGAACCGAACAGCACCAGGAACATCATGGCCAGCACGCTGACCACGCCTCGACGAGAAACTGTTCGCTTGCGGCGTGTGGGCATCGACTCCTCCGCGTTGGGCAACTGACTCAAACTCATGGCACGATCCAGACCACTCTCGTGACCTCTTCCACGTTCATCGTCCGCGGATCCTCATAGCTCACCACCACCGTGACACGCAGCGGGAACTCATGGACCGCGCGCCCGATGAACGTGCCCGCCGGGGGATCGAAATGATCGTCATCGAGCACGTCGGCCAGATTGAACGGGTTGACCTTCTCAACGAATATGGTCTGCGACCAGCCGCTAAGCGGGATCGGAACCCCGCCACCGTCGAGCTTGACATCGCCGTACTGGTCGATCTCGAAGATGACCTCACCGACGGCATTGATCGGACCGTCCCCGCCGCCGGCACCGAACACGACGCTGTCGAAATCGTCCAGGTCGTCGAAGTCCGTGACGACGACCTCCCCGATCTCCGGGCCCCATCCGACGAGGCTCGTGCCGTCGAGATACAGCCCCGTCACCGGGTCATGGCGGGGATACCGGCGCGACATCTCGCGGATCTCGTTGGCCAGGTAGGTTGCGGTGGACGCGTGGTTGGACCACGCGTTGGATATCATGAACGCACGCTGGGCGTCCACCATGGCGATCACGCCCACGCCGATAATCACCACCGCAAGCGCGGTCTCGATCAGCGTGAATCCGGATGATGCTGCGCGAACTGGGCGCATCGGTTACCCTCCATCTTCGAGTCTCCCATTCAGCCGACGAGTTGGCTCATCTTGAAGATCGGGAGGATGACCGCCATCGCGATGAATCCGACGATTGAACCCATGATGACGATCATGATGGGCTCGATCAGACCGGTAACCGTCTTGATGTGGTCCTTGAGCTGCTTGCCGTAGAACACCGCGATCTGGTCCAACACCTCGCCAAGCTTGCCCGACTCCTCGCCCGCGGCGATCATCTGGCACACGCTCTTGGGCAGCAACTTGTCCTTCATCAGCGGGTCAGCGATCTTCTTGCCCTGCTTGACCGCAGCGTACACGCCCTGCCACACACGCTTGAACAAGCGATTGCCCGAGATCTCCCCGGTGATCGCCAGCGTGTCCAGCATCGGCACGCCCGCGTTGATGAGCTGGCCCATCGTCTGCAGGCTCCGCGCGATGTACAGCGAGCGGAACATGGTATTGAGCACCGGCACGCTCAGCTTGGCCTTGTCGAGCCAGAACCCGCCGACCTCCGTCTTCAAGAACAGGTACAACGTAATCACCGCGACGCCGATGCCCCCCAGCAGCACGGGCCACTGCGCGACGATTATCTTCGAGAACCCCATCAAGAACACCGTCGCAAAGGGCAGGATGTCCTCCTTACCCTCGAAGATGCTGTAGAACTTGGGCAGCACGAACGTCAGCAGGAACACCGTCACGCTAATGGCCATCAAGCCGATGATCGCCGGGTAGATCGACGCTCCCACGACCATTTTTCGGGTCTCAATCTGCTGGGCGATATACCCCGCGATCCGATCCAGCGCGTCCGAAAACGAACCGGCCATCTCCGCCGCCTGCACCATGTTGAAAAACAGCGGCCCGAACAGCTTCGGATACCGCGCGATCGCCTCGGAGAACTGCTTGCCCCCCTCCACGTCGTCCTTGATCTGCTCCAGGACCTTCTTGAAGCCCGGATGGGTCGTCTGGTCGGCGATGCCGTCCAGCGCAGCGCGGAGGTTGATCCCCGCGCCGATCATCACGCTCAGCTGCGTCGTGAAATCCAGCACGTGCTTCTGATTGGGCTTAGACGCCCCGAGGCTGAGGATCTTCCCCAGCAGGCCAGAATCCACACCCTCGCGGGCCGGCGACAGGCTCATCACCTTGACGCCCTGGTTGCGCAGGATCGCCGCAGCGGTCGCGGCGCTGTCGGCGCTCATCGTCCCCGCCTGCACCTGTCCGCTGGAACTCTTGACCTGATAGCGATAGTTCGGCATTGCCCGTTCCTCGTGCGTTCAGCCCTGTGCGAATCCCGGCCCGTGCCTCACGCCGCCAACTGCCTCTCAAGCTTGTCGGGATACACCGACTGCGCGATCGCGTCTTCCTTCGAGATCAGCCCGTTGAAGTACAGCTCGGCGATGGACGTGTCCAGGCTCTGCATACCGATCGCACGGTTGGTCTCGATAACGTTGGGAATCTCGAACGTCCGGTTCTCGCGGATCAGGTTCCGCACAGCGCTCGTACACAGCAGCGTCTCCACCGCAGGGATCATCCCCGGGCGATCCGTCCGGCTGAACAGCGTCTGGCTTATCACCGCCTGCAGCGTGCCAGACAGCATCGACCGGATCTGGTTCTGCTGCGCCGCCGGGTACATGTCCACGATACGCTCCACAGTCTGCGACGCGTTGATCGTGTGCAGCGTCGAGAGCACAAGGTGCCCGGTCTCTGCCGCACTGATCGCCAGGCTCGTCGTCTCCAGGTCGCGCATCTCGCCGACCAGGATAATGTCAGGGTCCTGACGCAGAGCGTGCTTCAATCCCGACGTGAACGTCGGCATGTCCTGCCCCAGCTCGCGCTGCTCGATCAGACACTGCTCGGACTGGAAGACGTATTCCACCGGATCCTCGAGCGTGATGATGTGCTTGGCGTACCGCTCATTCATCGCCTGGATCATCGCCGCCAGCGTCGTGGACTTACCCGAACCCGTGTCACCCGTCACCAGCACAAGCCCGCGGGGTAGATACGTCAGACGAGCGATCACGTCCGGGAGGCTCAGCACCTCCAGCGGCGGCACCTTGGTCTTGATAATTCGCAGCGCAAGACCCAACTCGCCCTTCTGCAAGTGGGCGTTCACGCGGTAGCGAGCGAGGTCCGCAACCTCGTAAGAGAAGTCGGCGTCGCAGTGCGACTCGAACGTCCGACGAGCGGGCTGGGGAGCCATCTCCTCGAACATCTCCCGCGCCTCCTTGGGGGTGATGCACGGGTACTCCATCGGCGACATGACCTGGTGGATACGCACATACGGCGGATGCCCCGCGATGAGATGGACATCCGACGCATCGGCCTCGTACGCCTCATGGAGAATCTGATTCAAGTCCACGGCTCGCTCCTAAGGTCTGGATCGCGCAGGTCAACGACGCCGGAACATCGGCCCGCCAGTCCGCCCTCGCCACACCCAGCAAACATCGCCCCGACCCGCGAGCCCTCAGGTCTCCACCAGACCGTCCAATCCCACCACACCCCACAGACCATCGATCTTGCCCACGCCCGAGAACTCAGCGATGCGCATCGCGGGCGCCGACCGCCAGCGCGTCACAACGTTCGTTCTCGGGATGCCCGGAGTGCCCCTCGACCCAGTGAAACCGGATCTCGTGCCCGTCGGTCAGCTCATCCAGACGCTGCCAGAGATCGACGTTCTTCACCGGCTTCTTGGCGGCGGTCTTCCAGCCCCGGCGCTTCCAGCCGCTCATCCACTCGCTCAACCCGTTGAGCACATACTTCGAGTCGGAGTACAAGTGGACCTCGCTGGACCTGGTCAGCCGCTCCAGCCCCTTGATCGCCGCCATCAGCTCCATGCGGTTGTTGGTCGTCGTCCCCTCGCCGCCGCTGGCCTCGATCTCCGATTCCGACGCCGCGTGGCGCAGGATGAACGCCCAGCCCCCGGGACCCGGGTTGCCCGAGCACGCGCCGTCGGTGAACAACTGGACTGTTGGCCTCTCGCTCATGGGGCGGACTGTAGATCGCCGCCCATCCTCCCGAGGCTCTCGCCCCGAGTCTTCACGAAGTCGGCGTACGATCGCCCATGACCGCAACCGCCTCCTGCCGCGTCGTTCGCATCGAGGTCCACCGCAACTCCGCGCCAGACGACGCCCGCGCCCGCCGCCTGATAGAAGACGCGCGCGCAATCGCCCCGGACCTCACCGCCGCCCGCGTCGCGCGCGTCTATCTCATCGAGGGCGATCTCTCAGATGCCCAGATCGAGCGGATTCGCCAGAGCCTTCTCACCGACGCTGTCCTCGAGCATTCCCTGATCGGCGCAAGTCCCGACCAGGGCGTCATCATCGAGGTCCATCCCCTCCCCGGCGTCATGGACCCCGCCGCCCAGTCCGTCTCCGACGCCATCGAGGCCCTCGTCGCCGTCCGGTGCCAGGTCTCGACCGCCTGGCGATACGCACTCGTTGGCCTCGACCTTCCAGCCGCCCGCTCGCTCGCCTCGCGCCTGCTCGCCAACACGGTCATCCACGCCATCCACGAGGGCGCGTACTGGCCAGATGAGCTGCCCAAGGGTCACGAGCGCCAGGTCGAGGCCCGCGAGATCCCATTCCTGGATCTCGACGACGACGCGCTTATCAAACTCAGCCGAGAGGCTCACCTCTTCTTGAGCCTCGAAGAAATGCGCGCGATCCAAACCGAATATCGCGCCTTGGGCAGAGAACCCCGCGAGATCGAACTGGAAACCCTCGCCCAGACCTGGTCCGAGCACTGCGTCCACAAGACCCTCAAGAGCAGCGTGCGGTACAGAACAGGAGGCCCTGGCGCAAGCCTGGGCTCTTCCTCAAGCTCTTCCACAGGCTCTCCCCCAACCAACCCGAACATCGCTTGGCAAGGACGCCCCGGACACACGATCGAGCCCGACGGCACCGTCGCCATCGACAACCTCCTCAAGAACACCATCGTCGCCGCAACCAACGAACTCATCGCTGACGGCCTCGACTGGACGCTCAGCGTCTTCGTCGACAACGCCGGCATCATCGCCTTCGACGACGACCACGCCATCTGCGTCAAGGTCGAGACCCACAACCACCCCTCCGCCCTCGAGCCCTACGGCGGCGCAGCCACCGGCATCGGAGGCTGCATCCGAGACATCATCGGCACCGGCCTCGCCGCAAAACCCATCGCAAACACCGACGTCTTCTGCGTCGCCTATCCAGATCAGTTCACCACCCAGAACACAGAGGACACAGAGCAAGGCAAGATGGAGATTGGGTTCAGAGAGTCGGCGCAGCCGACGCCCCAATCACCATTGTCCCCCTCTGTGCTCTCTGTGCCCTCTGTGGTGAATCCCCTTCCCCCCGGAACACTCCATCCGCGCAGAATCCTCACCAACATCGTCGCCGGCGTACGCGACTACGCCAACCGCATGGGCATCCCCACACTCAACGGCGCAGTCGAGTTCGACAACCGCTACGTCGCAAACCCCCTCGTCTTCTGCGGCAGCATCGGCATCTTGCCACGAGACAAAATCGCCGGCGATCCCAATCCCGCCGACCTCATCGTCGCCCTCGGCGGGCGCACCGGACGCGACGGAATCCACGGCGCAACCTTCAGCTCCGCCGAACTCACCGACACCCACGCCGACGAGTTCTCCCACGCCGTCCAGATCGGCAACGCCATCGAAGAAAAACGAGTCCTCGACGCCATCCTTCGCGCAAGAGACGCGGGCGAATCTCCGCTGTTCACCTCGATCACCGACTGCGGCGCGGGCGGCTTCTCCAGCGCCGTCGGCGAGATGGGCGAACAAATCGGCGCTCAAGTCCACCTCGACCGCGCCCCACTGAAATACCCCGGCCTCACCAGCACCGAGATATGGATCTCTGAGGCCCAGGAACGCATGGTCCTCGCCGTCCCCGAAGCAAACCTCGCAGCGCTCCAGGAAATCTGCGACCAGGAGCACGTCGAACTCGCCGTCCTCGGCCACTTCGGCACCCCCAACCGCGAACTCATCCTCTACGACCACGACATCGAGGTCGGCCGCCTCCCCATGGCATTCCTCCACGACGCCATCCCCATGCCCACACGCCAGGCCACTTGGAGTGAAGGCCCGCGCTCTCTTGCCCCGACCCCCGACCCCCGACCCTCGACCCCCTCGGTTCGTGACGCCCTCCTCACCCTCCTCGCACACCCCTCCATCGCCAGCAAGCACTGGATCATCCGCCAGTACGACCACGAGGTGCAGGGCAACGCCATACTCAAACCCCTCGTCGGCCCCCTCGGGCGAGGCCCCGCCGACGCCTCGGTCATCGAGCCCGTCCCAGGCACCGCCAAGGGCCTCGCGATCGCCTGCGGCCTCCAGACCCGCATGGGCGATCCCACCCTCGCCGGCGACCCCTACCAGATGGCCCTCGCCGCCATCGACGAGTGCGTCCGCAACCTCGTCTGCGTCGGCGCAGACCCCACCCGCATCGCGATCCTCGACAACTTCTGCTGGCCCAGTTGCAACAAAGACGAGCACATGGGCGCACTCGTCCGCGCCTGCGAGGGCTGCTACGACGGCGCAAAGGCCTACCGCACCCCCTTCATCTCCGGCAAGGACTCGCTCAACAACCAGTTCACGATTCCCGCTACCGACACAACCCCCGCGCGCACCATCGAGATCCCCTACACCCTCCTGATCACCGGCGTAGGCGTCGTCCCAGACGTCAACAAGTGCGTGACGATGGACATAAAGCGCCCGGGCACAATGCTCGTCGTCGTCGGTAGCCAAGACAGCGCCCTTGGCGGCTCGCTCTACGCAAGTCTCTTCGGCATGCCAGAAGATGCCGACCCATCCCTCCCGCCCGTACACCTGACCCGCGGCCCACTCACCGCCAAGGCCGTCGCGCAGCTCATCCAAGAGGGCATCGCCCTCAGCGTCCACGACGTCTCCGACGGCGGCCTCCTCGTCGCAATCGCCGAGATGCTCATCGCTGGCAGCACCGAGGACGCACTATTAGGTGCCAAGATTATAGATCCCGAGCTCCTCTGGACCGAGGCCATGCGTTTCGCCGAGTGCCCGTCCAACTACATCGTCGAGGTCGATATCGACCTCGAACGCGAGGGCGACCCCTGGGCACGCTTCCACGAGATCGTCGGCGACGAGGTCGGATGGAGCTACCTCGGTGATACCACAAACACCGGCGTGCTGTCAATCACGAGCGTCGCCTCGAAGCTGGATATCGACGTCGAAGAACTCGCCCAAGCCTGGCGATCCCCCCTCGACTGGTAATCGATCATCCAAAGGAGGCCCTGGCGCAAGCCTGGGCTCTCTTCTTCGTCCAAGCGATCACCCAAAGGAGGCCCTGGCGCAAGCCTGGGCTCTCTTCTTCGTCCACGCGATCACCCCAAAGAGACCCTGGCGCAAGCCCGGGTTTTCCCCTCTTCTCACACGACCGCCGCACGCTCCGCAAGAGCGTTGTTGGCCTCGGGCAGCTCATCGCCAGCCTCAAGGATGGCTTCAAACGCGCTGTCCACGTCATCCGTGGTCAGGTCGGGGTTCACGAAGACCATGCGGATGACCCGCCGCCCGCCGACAACGCCATAGCCCACCTTGAGCCGCCCGCTCTCGTCCAGGCTGTGGCAGATGAGATCCGACGGCTTGGTCCGGACCTCAAAGCAAACATTCACCGACTGAGGCTCGCACGCCAAACGCAGACGCTCGTCGCATTGGACGATCTCGCGAGCGTGCGCGGCCAGATCGAACAGCCGATCAATCCGCTCGCCGAAGCCGACATCGCCGTGACGCTGCCACGCCGCCCACAGCTTGATCGCATCATTACGCCGCCCGCACTGCAGGCTCCGCGTGCCCGGATTCAGATCGTCGTCGTCCTGTTGGAACAGATACTCGGCGTTCTCCGCCAAACTCGCCGCCGCCCGCCCCCGCTCACGGAACAGCACAACCGAGCAGGTCATCGGCACGGTCATCAGCTTGTGCGCGTCCCAGGAGATCGAATCGGCAAGCTCCGAGCCATCGAGCAGGTGGCGGTGCTTCTCACTGAGAATGACCGACCCGCCATACGCGCCATCGACGTGCAACCACACGTTGTGCTTGCGCGTGATCTCCGCGATCTCGCCGATGGGGTCGAACGCCCCCGGGACGGTCGTGCCGGCGGTCGCGTTGACCATCGCGGGGATCACCCCGCCCGCGAGGTCGCGCTCGATCGCGTCCGCAAGGGCGTCTGCTCGCATTCGTCCGAGGCTATCGACGGGGATCTGGCGGACGCTGTTGCGTCCGATGCCGACGATCGCCGCGGCCTTGGGGATGGAATAGTGGCTGTCCTCGGAGGTGTACAGCGCGAGCTTGCGATCACCAATACCCCGATCGCCGGCGTCCTCGAGGGCGCAGTCCCGCGCCACCAGCACCGCAGTGAGGTTCGAGAGCGACCCGCCGGGCGTGAACAAGCCGTCGGCGTGCGCGAAGCCCATCTTCACGCCCATGTGGCGCACCACGTCGCGCTCGATCAGGATGTGCGGACCCGCGGCCTTGAACGTGTACATGGAGTTGTTCGCCAGCGTCGCGATGGCGTCGGCAACGGTGGCGGTGGGGTCGCGCCCGCCGAAGAGCTGGTTGAAGAACCTGTTGGTCGCGGTGCGCGGCGTCTTGTCGAAGATGGCGACCAGGCGGCGCATGACCTCGTCATGCCCCAAGCCGCGCTGCGGGATCGAGAGGTCGATCTCCCGTCGAATTTGCTCGGGATCAATGCGCGCCAGGCTCGGGGTCCGCTCCTCAGACTCCAGGAAAGCCCGGCTGAGGTGCTCGATATCGCGGACAAGCTGCTGCGCTGCAAGATCCATGAACGTCCAGTCTGAAAACCCAGAGGCCGACTCGCGGCACAAAGAGCCTAAGCGGCCGATTCGCCGTCGTCACATGACGACACCCAATCGACGCTGACAGCCCTATCTCCCCGGTTTTCGCGCAAGCCCTGCCCAAACTACCCCACAATCGCGTCCTTCGCGCTCGACACACCCTTCGTCAGAATCTCCTCGACCACAAGGGTGCGAAACCGCTCCAGCGACACCGCACCCAGATCCTTCTGGATCCCCCGCGCACGCACCGACACCGTCTGATTCTCCTCGTCACGAGGCCCGACAATCAGCAAGTATGGCACCAGCTCATCCGACGCAACCTTGATCTTCGCCTGCAACCGATCACCCGAGAGATCCGCCGTCGCCCGCACCCGCGCGCCCTTCAGCTTCTCCAGCACCGTGTTCGCGTACTCGGCGCTCTTCTCACTCACCGCCAAGACCCGCACCTGCTCTGGGCTCAGCCACAGCGGAAACCGCCCCTCGAAGTGCTCGATCAGCACCGCGACGAATCGCTCGAAGCTCCCGAACGGCGCGCGGTGGATCATCACCGGGCGGTGCGCCGTGTTGTCGCTGCCGATGTAGCTCAGGTCGAACCGCTCGGGCAGGTTGTAATCCACCTGCACGGTTCCGAGCTGCCACTCCCGCCCGATCACGTCGCGCACGATGAAGTCGATCTTCGGGCCGTAGAACGCGGCCTCGCCCGGCTCCTCACTGACCTCGGTCCCAAGGCTCCGCGCCGCTTCGATACACGCCGTCTCGGCCTTGTCCCAGACGTCGCCCTTGCCCACATATTTTCCGCTGTCGGGATCGCGCAGCCCGACCCGCACACGAAAGTCCTTCAATCCCAGCGTCTCAAACGCGACCTTCACCAGGCTCAGACACCCCATCACCTCTTGGGCAACCTGATCCTCCCGGCAGAAGATGTGCGCATCATCCACCGTGAACGACCGCACCCGCGTCATCCCGTTCAACTCGCCCGATTGCTCCCAGCGGTACACCGTCCCGAACTCGCTCAACCGCACCGGCAGATCGCGATAGCTGTGCGGCTGGCTATCAAAGATCTTGATATGGTGCGGGCAGTTCATCGGCTTGAGCAGATACCCCTCGACCTCCCCGGCCCCCAGCCTGTTGCTCAACTCACCACACGAACACCCCTCGCTCGCAAGACCATCAATAAACTCTCGATCCATCACGGGCGTGTACTGGCTGTCGGCGTAATACGGAAAGTGCCCGCTCGTCCTGTACAGCCCCAGCTTGCCGATGTGCGGCGTGAACACATCGTGATACCCCTGCTTGCGCAGCTCCTCACCGATGAAGTCCTGCAACTCCTTGCGAATGACCGCCCCCGCCGGCAGCCACAGCACCAGCCCCTGCCCGACCGCCTCATCAATATGAAACAGCTTCAGCTTCTTGCCCAAGACCCGATGGTCACGCTTCTTCGCCTCTTCGAGCTGGTTCAGATGGCGGTTCAGATCCTTCTGCGTGGCGAACGCGATGCCGTACACCCGCGTCAGCCGGTCAGAGTTCTCATCGCCGTGCCAATAGCTGGAGGCGAGGCTCATGATCTTGACCGCCCCGATTCGCCCAGTGCTGGGGACATGGGGACCTTGGCACAGGTCTTCCCAGTTTGGGTCCGGCACAGCCCCCGGCCGAAGTTCGAGCGGATCACTGGAGACAAAGTATGCTGTGGCGAATGAATCAAACTCGTCGGCCTTTGTCAGCCTCAACAGCGCGGGGATCTCTTCTGATTTTTTTCTGTAGAACCGATCACCGATCATGTACGCTTCGCGAATCGTCTCCTTGGTCTGCTCGTCGATTTCTGTAGCTACTTGGGGCGTGCCAGTCACATACCAGGAAAGCGATTGTGCGCCACCCTGAGCCGCCCGATTCGCGTTGTCCACTTTGTATTTGCTCTTCTCCTGCTTGAGCTTCTCGAATCCGGCAACCACAGACAACTCGTACCGCGTGAACGGCCGATCCTCCGCGATGATCTTCGCCATCTCCGACTCGACCCGCTCAAAGTCGCCCTCGCGCAGCGCCCGATCCTCGGGAAACCTGATGTCATAGTAAAACCCGCTCTCCACCGCCGGGCCGTACACCAACAGCGCCCCGGGCACCACCCGCTGGATCGCCTCGGCCATCACATGCGCCGCCGAATGACGAATCAGGGCCAGCGCGTTGTCGTCCAGCTTCCCGTCGCGAGTCTTCGGCGTCACAATCCCCAGCGCACAATCACGATCCAGAATCGTCGAGAGATCTCGCAGCTCGCCATCGACAACGCATCCAAGCGCATCCGCGCCCAGCCGCTTGCCGATGTCACAGGCAACATCCAGCGCACTCAGCGCCTCGTCATACACCCGAATCGACCCATCTGGCAGCGTAATCTGCGGCATGTCGCTCATCCCCGAAAGTGCCCGTCGCGGACATCCAATCCAAACAATACCCGCCCGGACTACCCGCGACCGCCAACGACCCGCCCCGTGCCACCAACCGCTGCTCTGAGCGGTCGGCGCTCTCCCCCGACCGCCGAATCTCGCGCCCGCCGCCATCAGATCCCGCGGGGCGGTGGCATCCTGCCGCCGATCGCCGCAGGCGATGCGCTCACCCCACCCCCTCTCCAAGCCCTCGAACCCGCCCGCCCATCCTCCCAGAAATCTCGCAACCGCCCCGAACTTCTCCGCGTATATGGGTTGACAGATATATCGAAACCAGATATAATTACCCCAG